>MELI01000081.1:2551-7636 GCA_001767575.1 Candidatus Aquicultor primus
ACCGGCGCGAATGCCTATGACCTCGCCGGGAAGATAGGCGCGCGCCTTCAGAAGGCGGCGATTGCCGCGATAGTCAACGATGTGACGGTCGACCTGGGCACCGGGCTCGCGGACGGCGACCGGGTATCTATAATCACCGAGAGCAGCGCCGAGGGCATCGATATAATGAGGCACAGCATGTCTCATGTGATGGCCCAGGCGGTCATGCGCCTTTATCCGAACGTAAAGCTCGGCATCGGCCCGACCATCCAAGACGGATTCTATTACGACTTTGACTTAGAAAAGCGCATCTCGGTAGATGATCTCCCCGCGATAGAGGCGGAGATGGCCAAGATAATCTCCGAGGATTTGGCTTTTGAGCGCCGGGAGATGAGCAAAGACGACGCCAGGCGTGAATTTAGCGGGCAGCCATACAAGCTGGAGCTTATAGACGAGATAGAAGACAAAGCGCTCGGCCTTTACAAAGACGGCGAGTTTCTCGACCTCTGCCGGGGGCCGCATGTGATGTCGACCGGGCGGCTTAAGGCTTTTAAGCTGCTCAGTGTCGCCGGGGCATATTGGAGAGGCGACGAGAAGCGCCCCATGCTCCAGCGCATATACGGGACGGCCTACTTTAACGAGAAGGAACTCAAGGCGCATCTCGTGCGGCTCGAAGAAGCCGAAAAGCGCGACCACCGGAAGCTCGGCCGGGAACTCGACCTTTTCACCATCGACGACGAGTTCGGCGCGGGGCTGCCGCTTTGGCATCCCAAGGGCGCGATTCTTCGCAAAGTCATCGAGGATTTCTGGAAGAATGAGCACATCAAACGCAGTTATGAGTTGATTGCCACGCCGCATATCGCCAAGGTTGACCTTTGGCGCACCAGCGGCCACTGGGATTTTTATCGCGAGAGCATGTTTTCGCCGATGGAGGTCGAGGGGATCGAATACGTCGTCAAACCGATGAACTGTCCCGGGCATATCAAGATATATAAGAGCCATACCAGAAGCTATCGCGAGCTGCCCATAAGGTGGGCGGAGCTGGGGACGGTATACCGTTTCGAGCGCTCCGGCGTGTTGCATGGGCTGCTCAGGGTGCGCGGGTTCACACAGGACGATGCGCATATATTCTGCACGCCCGACCAGATAGAGAGCGAGATACTCGATGTCATCGAGCTGATGAGCTTTATCCTCAAGGGATTCGGATTCGACGATTACGACGTCTACCTGTCGACCCAACCCGAGAAGTCGGTCGGTCTCCAGGAGAATTGGGATAAAGCGACGAGCGCGTTGAGCGCGGCGCTGGAGAAGGCGGGGTTGGCGTACGAGATAGACCCGGGCGAAGGCGTCTTCTACGGGCCGAAGATAGATGTCAAGATTCGTGACGCGATTGGCCGGTCATGGCAGTGCACGACGATACAGGTCGATTTCAACCTTCCGGAGCGGTTCGACCTCTCTTACGTCGGCGCCGACAACCAGGAGCACCGCCCCATCATGATACATAGGGCTATTTTGGGGTCACTGGAGCGGTTTATCGGTGTTTTAATCGAGCATTATGCGGGAGCTTTTCCGGTTTGGGTCGCGCCCGAGCAGGTCGTTGTCTTACCCATCGCCGACCGCCATAATGAGTACGCCGAAGCGGTTGCCGGCAAATTGAGAGAGGCCGGAGTGCGCGCCAGTGTGGACATACGCACCGAGTCGGTCAACAAGAAGATTCGCGACGCGCAGTTGCAGAAGACACCGTATATGCTCGTCGTGGGCGATAAAGAAATTGAGAACGAACAGGTAGCGGTGCGTGACCGCAGCGGAAACCGCGGCCCGGTAGCGCTGGCGGCTTTTGTCGAGGAGATAACCACGGCAATCGCTTCATTCTCTAGCGGCACAGAGGCGGAGGCCGCCGACGGGGGCAGCGCCTAGCCTGATAGCGTGTAAGCTAAATTCATGCTGGACAAGCTATACGGTCTCTGCGATAATTAGTAAGTTATTCAAGTCGGCGACGACGATTTTGTCTAAAAAGCGAATATCGGAAGAAGAAGTGGGCCGGGGTTCCGGCTAAAAGTTGCTTCTCACCCTGAGATGCCTTAGAGCGATTAAAAGGGTTAATGTGTACCACGCTAGGTGGGCGGCAACTGCTGTCTGCCTTTTTATTTTAAAAGGTTTCGCGAGTAGAGATTCATCGCAGGATTTATATGTACTTTATATGTACTGTTTTGTCGACATGGAACGGGGGAGGTGAAAGCGTATCGCAACAGATGCACGCGTAAATGAGAGGATTCGCACTCCGAAGGTTCGATTGATTTCAGAGGACGGAGAGCAGCTTGGCATAAAGCCTACGTCGGAGGCGCTGCAAATCGCTTACGATGCGGGATTGGACTTGGTCGAAGTAGCGCCCCAGGCCGACCCGCCGGTTTGCAGGATAATGGACTATGGGAAGTTCAAATACGAGCAGACCCAGAAGGCGAAAAAGGCGAGGAAGCATGCCGCTACCACTATTATTAAGGAGATGAAGCTTCGACCGAAAATAGACAGCCACGATTTCGATGTCAAAAAGAAACACGTGGTCAGGTTCTTGGAAGGTGGGGCGAAAGTCAAGGTCACGATTATGTTTAGGGGCCGGGAGATGGCCCACACAGACCTAGGCAGAAAGCTTCTTGACAGGGTAGCAGACGACCTGAAAGACATGGCTAAAATAGAGGCATATCCTAAATTGGACGGCCGCAATATGATTATGGTATTGGCGCCGCTATTTAAGCCCCCGGTCTCAGAAGACTCTGAAGAGTAAGACCACGGATGTTCACGATATGTTCGCTCTCTATGATAGCTCTGGTAAAACAGTGCTTAAGAGAGCTGGGAGTTTGCGCGCAAAAAGCGCAAAGATTAAATCGATTACTTTTGCCTGCGAGTAACTTGCAGTAAAACTGCTGTGAAAAGCGAGCAAGCTGGAAAGGAGTTACACTATGCCGAAGATGAAGACCCACCGTGGAGCCGCGAAGCGCTTCAAGGTTACAGGTACGGGCAAGCTTGTCCATAAACACGCGTTCAAGAGCCATATTTTGACCAAGAAAAGCACCAAACGCAAGAGACAGCTCCGTAAAGACGGGGTGGTAGGATCAGCAAACGAGAAGAACCTTAAGATGATATTGGGAATGTAAAGTTTTAATAAAGGAGTTGATTTCTGATGCCAAGAAGTAGAAACGCCAAGAGCACCAGAAAAAGGCATAAAAAGATACTTGAACTGGCAAAAGGGTATCGCGGAGCAAAAAGTAAGCAATTTAGGGCTGCAAACGAGCAGGTTTTGCACTCTCTATCGTATGCCTACAGGGACAGAAAAGCCAAGAAACGCGATTTCCGCAAATTGTGGATAGCGCGAATCAACGCGGGCGCGAGGCTCAATGGTCTTTCATATAGCCGCTTGATAAATGGCTTGAAGATTGCAGAGGTCGATATCGACAGGAAGGTCCTGGCCGATATGGCGTTGCACGACCCGGAGGCCTTTGCCGAGATTGCGATTATCGCCAAGGACAAGCTTACTGTTTAGTCGCGATTTACGTCTGGTCTTGAGTGTCTGAATCAAGGTGGTACCGCGGGTCCTTTCTCGTCCTCGTAGAGGAGAAGGGCCCTGTTTTTTTAGGTAGACTGTTAACGTTATTATATTTTGGGAAGGTGATGTAACGAGATGGCGTCGAAAGCGGAATTAGATGGCATTTACGAACAGGCGAAGGGAGCCGTTGAAAGCGCCTCCGATTTACGAGCACTGGACCAGGTAAGAGTTGAATTCCTCGGCAAGAAAGGCCGGATAACGTCGGTATTGAAGACGTTGGGGCAACTTCCGGCCGATGAGAGAAAGCTGGTAGGGCAGGCGGCCAACGAAGTTCGCAGGCATTTGGAGGGCGCCATCTCCGTGAAGCAAGCAGCGCTTTCGCGAGCCGACGTCGAGGAGCGATTGGCGACCGAGGCGGTCGATATAACCCTTCCCGGACGGAGGGTGGCACACGGCAGCCGGCATTTGATATCGCAGGTCATCAAGGAGATAACCGGTATCTTCATCGGTCTTGGCTACAAGGTCGCCGAAGGGCCGGAGGTGGAGATAGACTACTTTAACTTCAAAGCGCTCAACCAGCCGCCCGACCATCCGGCGCGAAGCCTGCAGGACACGTTCTATATTAAGAAAGAAAGCGTCCATCCCGCGGACGATGATATTCTTTTGCGGACGCACACCTCACCGGTGCAGATACGCGTGATGAAAGAGCAAGAGCCGCCGGTTTATATAATCGCTCCCGGCAAAGCGTTTCGCAGGGATGTGCCGGACCCGTCGCACCTGCCGATGTTCCACCAGGTAGAGGGTTTGGCGGTCGATGAGGGCATAACTTTCGGCGACCTGAAGGGGACGCTCGAGGCTTTTACCAAGCAGATGTTTGGTAAAAAGCGCAAGATAAGGTTGCGGCCGCACTTCTTCCCGTTTACCGAGCCCAGTGCTGAAGTCGACGTATCGTGCGCGGTCTGTGACGGCCGGGGTTGCCGGCTCTGCGGAAGCGGCTGGCTCGAGATACTCGGCGCGGGCATGGTCGATCCGAACGTGCTGACGGAGGTCGGTTATGACCCTGAAAAAGTCAGCGGTTTCGCTTTTGGCATGGGCGTCGAGCGTATCGCCCTGTTGATGCACGGCGTCCCCGACTTGCGGATGTTTATCGAAAACGACATGCGTTTTGTTAAGCAATTTTAGGATATTGTCAGCCGCGGGCTGTAGGCTGTAAGGAGGATTTTGGATGCTGGTTCCATTAAGTTGGTTGAAAGAATATATAGATTTCGAGCTTTCCGTAGATGAGCTGGCCGACCAGCTCAATTTGAGCGGGACGGCTGTCGAGAGCGTTAGATTCATGGGAAAAGGCCTGGATTATGTGCGCATCGGCCAATTGCTGGAGGTCGAGCCGCATCCGGATGCTGATAAGCTCAGCGTGACAAAGGTCGACATCGGGCAGGCGGAGCCGTTGCAGATAGTCTGCGGCGCCAAAAACATCAAAACGGGCGACAAGGTTCCGGTCGCTCTCGTCGGTGCGAAGTTGCCGAACGGGATTGAGATAAAAGCCGCTAAACTGAGAGGCGTGA
>MELI01000081.1:7647-8429 GCA_001767575.1 Candidatus Aquicultor primus
GCCGCCGGTATCTATATCTTACCTGAGGATGTGGAGATCGGCGCGCTCTTCACCGAAGCGCTCGGTCTGGATGACGTCGTCGTCGACCTCGAGATAACACCGAACCGCCCGGATTGCCTGGCGATGATAGGGGTTGCGCGCGAGGTCCGGGCGATAACCGGAAACGAGCTTCACAAGCCGGCTGTGAGCGTCAAAGAGGCCGCCGAGAAGGCTGAGGACGCCGCCGCCGTAGTCATCGATGACCTCGAGCTATGCCCGCGCTATGCGGCGCGCATAATCAAAGGCGTCAAAGTCGGGCCGAGCCCGGGCTGGATGGAGCAGCGCTTGCAAAAAGCGGGTATGCGCCCGATAAACAATATCGTCGATATAACCAACCTGGTGATGCTCGAGACCGGGCAACCTTTGCACGCTTTCGACCTGAAGACGCTTAAAGAGGGCAAGATAATCGTGCGCCGGGCCAAGCCGGGCGAGAAAATAACGACGCTCGACGGCGTCGAGCGCGAGCTGGATAGGAACATGCTGGTCATCGCCGACGCAGAGGTGCCGGTCGCACTCGCCGGGGTAATGGGCGGCGCCGAGACCGAGGTCACCGAGTCTACGGTCGATATTCTGCTGGAGTCTGCCTATTTCGAGCCCGATTCGATTATGCGAACGGCGCGCAAGATGGGTTTGCTCTCGGAGGCGTCCGCGCGCTTCGAGAAAGGCATCGACCCGAATGGCGCTGTGTATGCGGCAGACCGCGCCGCGCAGCTGATAGCCGAGTATGCCGGCGGCGAGGTGCT
>MELI01000081.1:8588-10705 GCA_001767575.1 Candidatus Aquicultor primus
GAGATAGATTTAATAGAAGAGGTAGCCCGTATTTTCGGCTACAACAACATAGAGTCGACGCTGCCCGAGAGCAGTGGTAAACAGGGAGGCTTGAGCCATCGCCAGAAGACCGTGGAGTCGATCAAAGCGAGGCTGTTGGCGTCGGGCTTGTCGGAGATAATCACGTACAGCTTGATAGACCCGCGCGAAGTCGACAAACTCCAAGTTCCCGACGGCGACCCGCTGCGCTGGTTTGTAAAGCTGATGAATCCGCTCAGCGAGGAATTGTCGGTCTTGCGGACGACGCTCTTGGTCAACCTGCTCAAGGTGCTCAAATACAATATCAACCGCGAGCACTACGATGTCCAAGTCTTTGAAGTGGGCCACATATTCTGGCATGAAAACGGCAAAGAGATGCCGGATGAAGAGGCGATGCTCGGCATCGCGCTGACCGGCGCCTGGCAAGCCGACGAATGGCACGCAAAGGCTAGAAATATCGACTTCTTCGACCTTAAGGGAGCCATCGAGGCGGTCTTGGATGAAATCGGCGTGACCGGTTGGTCGCTGCGTCAATTCGCGCACCCGGCGCTTCACCCCGGCAAGAGCGCCGAGCTGCTTATCGGAGACGAGCCCATCGGCTACTTCGGCGAGCTCCACCCGGACGTGTTGGCGGCGTTCGATATGCCCACCGCCTATGTGGGCGAGCTAAATATGGACAAACTGATAGACAATGCGATAGTCAGCAGGGAGCTCACCGAGATACCTAAACACCCCGCGATAACGCTGGATATCGCGGTGCTCGTAGATGACTCCGTTGCGCAAGAAAAGCTGATAGAGCTTATCGAGGCCGAAGGCAAACCATTGCTTGAGCAGGCAAAACTCTTCGACCTGTACACCGGCAAAGGGGTTCCCGACGGCAAGAAGAGCATGGCGTATACGATGGTCTTTCGTTCTCCCGAGCGCACCCTCACCGATGAGGAGACGCTCGATGCCCGCGACAGGATAATCGCGCGCCTCAACAAGGAGCTGGGCGCCGAGATTCGCATGTAGCGGGACGGGCGGCAAGTTGGCGGCCTTATAGAATTAACCCTACAACCGCCCTCATTTACACGGTATACTTACAGACGATGCGTGCATTGTTGCTTGCGGCCGGCCTCGGCGAGAGGCTGCGGCCGCTGACCCTCACAAAACCGAAGGCACTTGTGCCAATCGCCAACCGGCCGTCTATTATCAGGCTGCTGGAGTCGGTGCAACCCCTGGAACTCGACGAGATATTTATCAACCTCCACTTTTTAAAGGATGATATTAAGGACGAGGTTAGTGCGGGCACGCGCTGGAACTGTCCCATCCAGTACTCATACGAGCCGGAGCTTTTGGGGACTGCGGGCGCCATCCGAAAAATCGGCAAATTCCTCGCCGACGACCGGTTCATCATCATCAACACCGACATAGTCACCGACATCGATTTACAGAGTGTTATTGAACGTCACAAAAAGACGGGAGCCAAAGCGACTCTGGTCTTGTCGAAACAGGACGACATCGATTACGAACAGATAGGTGTAAGCTCCGACGGGCGCATACTTATCAACAAGAAATCCGGTGACCTGATAACCAACGGGGTCTACACCGGAATCGGGATATTCGAGCCCTCCATTATAGAGATGATTCCGGCGGGATACTCGAGTTTGCTCGAAGCGGTCCTTATCCCTCTCGCCGACGAGGGCACCCTCTTCGGCCATTTCGCCGACGGATATTGGATGGACATCGGCAAGGTCGATAGATATATCCAGGCCAGCCAGGATGTCATCTCCGGAAAGACGCGCTTGCCGATTGACGGGCGACTTATAGGCGACAACCTCTGGATAAACGAGTCATCCGAAATAGACATGGCGGTCAGGATAGAGGAACCGGTTTTGATAGGACAAGGGGTCGCCGTCGATGGGGGAACCCGCATCGGCCCCAACGTGATAATCGGCGATGGGTGCCAAATCGGCCCAGGCGTGGAAATATCAAATAGTGTCATCTGGAGCGATTGTCGCATTGGCGCGTCTTCGATCATCGAGCATTCGGTGGTTTCCAATAACGAGAAGATTGCCCCGAAACAAAAGGTCAAACGTGTTATAGTCCACCGCGGGGTC
>MELI01000081.1:10713-10843 GCA_001767575.1 Candidatus Aquicultor primus
GATTTTCAATATTTGACGTCGCTGGCGCACACCGATTGCGCCGAACATCTTCTGCCAACCTTTCATCAGGCGATAAAATATAATCTTCAACACCAACACCAACACCAACACCAACACCAACACCAACACC
>MELI01000082.1:0-1555 GCA_001767575.1 Candidatus Aquicultor primus
TTTGTTATCACCGAATGATCTTGCGCACTTACAAAAACCGTAGCGTTTTCGCATTCAGGCGAACTTGCCAAAACATCACAAATCATCGCCTCGATATCATAATTGCCGCATTCTATCTGACGGGCCAGTATCTTTTCCGCTATATCGACCGCCAGCGACGCGATTTCTTTTTTGTGTGACGCTATCACCTGCTCATAAAGCGAATTCATCTTTACCGCCGCGCCGCTAAGCGCCTGCTGCGCATCAAGGAATCGCTGTAATGCCTTTTCCATCGCGATACTCGCCGCCGCCTGCTCACTTATCGCCCGCTGCCTGCCTGCGTATTGCGCCGCGTCCACCACGCACACCGAACCTATCCGCCTGCCAATTTTTATCGCAATCGCTTCCGTCCGACTACCCTTTCACAACCGCCCGCCCAATCATTCTTCCACGAACGCAAGCTCGCCCTTTTCGTTCATTTCCCTAAGCACACCCACTATCGTATCCCTTCCCGCCTGGATATCTTCTTTCTTAGGCGTACCCAGCAAACTCGTTTCCTCGTCTACCAGCGTTCTTGCTCTTTCAGAAATATTGCCTCGTATCTTCTTTACTATATTTTCGTCAGCCTTCAAGAGCGCCTTAGCCAGTTGCCCCGATTCGACCCCTCTCAGCGCCTCCTGCAAAGGCCTGTCGAGAATACTCGGGATGTCCTCCCACATTATCATCAGTTCTCGCACAGAAGTTGCCACGCTCTCATCGCTTTGTTTTATCGATTCAAGCAACCCCTCGCGCACTTCTTTTGGCAGCGCCCTGAGCATAACCGCGACATTCCGCAACGTATCGCTCGTCTCGACCACCGTCGCCTGTCCCGCTTGCCCAGCCGCCTGCATCCTTGCAAGCACTATCCCGGCGATACGATTCCTGGCCTCAACGCTCATCGGCTCAGTTATCGCCATCTTCCGTACGACCCTGGGCCGAACCTGCTCATCAAGTTTAGCGATTATCTCGCTGCTCTTTTTCACAGGCAACTCCGCCAGCACTACCGCTATCGCGTTTGGATGTTCTCCCTCGAGCGCAGCCGCTATTTTTTTGGTATCCGCTTTACGAATGTTAATGAATTGATCTTTTCTGTTGAGCAGTTCGTCCAGCTGTGATTGTATTTCCTGCGACTTCTTCGCTCCCACCGTACTTTCCAGCATCGTCCCCAGGAATTTCCTCACCTCGAATTTATCGCTCCTTGTCCCCAGCGACTTGCAAAACTCCTGCACGATCTCATATCCGTGTACCGGCGCCGAATATCCGCTCGCGTCCAGATACGCTATCTCCACCGCAATATTTGTTACCACTTCCGGGCTTAGCCCTTTGAGAAGTTCAGATGCCGTACCAGGCTCAACGCTCATCAGCAGCATCGCAGCTTTTTGCAAACCGCTTGTTGCCATCATGACCCCTTATCCTGAGCCCAGCGGGCAAAAAGTTTTTTCACTTCTTCCGGATTATTCTGCAGAGCCGACGCGATCTGTGTTCTCAACATCATAGGCTCGAACGACTGCCCCTGCCCAGCACCAAGCAAACCTGC
>MELI01000082.1:1645-1731 GCA_001767575.1 Candidatus Aquicultor primus
GCTCCACTTGACGCTTTCCTGATATTCTTTATCTACGGTTTCCACCGTCGGAGCCTGATAAAATTTCGCGTTCACTACTTTAAGTG
>MELI01000082.1:1784-1896 GCA_001767575.1 Candidatus Aquicultor primus
ACCGTCATTATCATGCCGCCCACCGCAGCTTTAGCCGTCCCTCCCCCATCTGCCGACGCAGTTGCCGCGTTGCTATCACTTGGCGTAAGATCGACTATCGCCGACACGCTCA
>MELI01000082.1:2147-3358 GCA_001767575.1 Candidatus Aquicultor primus
CGCCCTGGCCCAAGCACAAGCGCCAGCATATCCTGCGCCTTCTTTGAAAGTGTCTGCTCCACTCTCTCGCGATACTCAAGAGCCGTATTCGCTCCCGACGCCACCGCGTCTTTGGACGCGTAATTTGAAAGCAGTTTGCCCGCGCTGTCTACCACCGTTACGTTCTCGGTCTTAAGCCCCTCGACACTCCCCGACACAAGATGCGTTATCGCCGCAATATTAGACCCGCTCAGCGCCGAGCCGGGCTTGAGTTTCAGCACGACCGATGCCGTCGTCTTATCCGAATTCGCCCCAAAAAGCGTCTGTTCAGGCCGAACCAGATGCACCCTCGCGAAAACCACCCCCTCTATCATCTGTATGCTTTTTGAAAGCTCGTCCTGCAGCGCCCTGTTAAGATTAACGCTCTGCACAAACGGACTGATACCTATCTTTTCATTATCAAAAAGTTTGTACCCGCCCTGATCGCCCGCAGGCAGCCCTTCACGTGCCATATCGAGCCTGAGTTGATAAACATTATCCTCAGGCACATACACGCTCGTTCCGCCGCTCCGCAATTCGTAAGCGATACCCTTTTCCGCGACCTTTTCGGTTATCTTCCCAGCCTCTTCCGGCGAAAGCTCATTATAAAGAAGCCGCATATCAGGTGTACGAGCCCACTTGGTAAGCATTACGCTGCTGGCTATGAACGTGATAACCACCGCAAGCAGCATCGCTCGCTGCATCAGCGTCGTTCTTTCAAATATGTCTTTGATGTTGTCTACCGGGCTCATCTTATGCTCTCATTTGACCATTATTCGTTCTTCAACTCGTAACCCGTAACTCATATCTGCATCTGCATCGTCTGCCGATACGCCTCGATCACTTTATTTCTCACGCCCACAAGCAGTTTGAAGCTCATGTCCGCCTTGGCGACTTCCGCCACCACCGAATTGATATCCGCGCCCTTGCCGCCTAGCATATCCTGTATCGAGCTTTGTGAAGCCTGCTGCTGAGAGTCCACGTTTTCAAGATACTTGCCCAGCACCTTGCCGAACTCATTTGCCCCGCCCACTTCTGTCGGCTTACCCTGCTCCATAGTCGGCTGCAAAGGTTTTGGCCCCGCCGAACTTACCGGCATCGAAGGATTAAAATTTATCATGTTCTCTCCTGTAACCGGCCCACCACGAAAGTGGTGTGGCATCTTTTCTTGAAACTCTGCGTAAATCTGTGTT
>MELI01000082.1:3425-3600 GCA_001767575.1 Candidatus Aquicultor primus
ACTTTTCTTCTCTTCCTACTTTATAATTCTCTCTGTGTTCTCTGTGCCCTCTGCGGCTAAATTTCTTCTCTTATCTCAAAAGTTCCAAACTCGTCTCGACCATCTGCTGATACCGTTTCAAAACCGCCGCATTCGCCTGGTACGCCTTCGAAGCCATCGTCAAATTCATCATTTC
>MELI01000082.1:3693-4896 GCA_001767575.1 Candidatus Aquicultor primus
ACTGATAACTTCCATGCTCTTGCCATGAGCCTTCAACCCGCTCACCGCTATATCAATAGGCCCAAATCCCTTTATCTCCATACCCGCTCCCGCTCTTCCTATTCCTGATTCTTCTTCCTAAATCTAAACCCTACCCTCTTCCTATACCCTATTTGTTGAAGTTGATCGCCAAGTCCATCTGACGATACTTCTGAGCCAGTATCCTGGTATAAGTTTTATGCTTTAGACTATTCTCCACCATCTCGCCTATCTCGCCATCAAGCGAAACATCATTACCATCCGGCTTAGCCGCCGTATTCATAGGCGTAAACAGTTCAATATTTTCGTCTTCCGTTTCCAAGTCATTATTATTATTGATCTTATCCGCGAGTATCTCGTTGAATTTCACATCAACCCTGCGATATCCGGGCGTACTTATATTCGCGATATTAGAGGCAATGGCGTTCTGGCGAGCAGATTCCGTCCTGATACCTGCCTCCAGATACCTTATTATTTGCATATCACTTGCCATACTCTTCTCCAATAGACACACTTTCTCGTGCCGTTCTGATATGCAAATCCGGTGCCAACCACCCAAAACACCCTTTTCACCCCACTAGCCCGATACCAACCACGCAAGACGTACGCATATTTAACACCCCGCGCCCAAAACTTACCCCTTGTTTTTTTATCCACTTTTAGATTTAATAAGAATAACTTAATTTTTGGGGTTAATAGAAAGTGGGGCTTTTTTATGGATCAGCGTCAGCTACTCTCAGAACTCGGCACTATCATCGACGAAGTTAAAACAGCCGTCCTCGTTACAACCGGCCAAAACAACAACCCTCGCGCCCGATGGGTTACTCCCGCCCTCCTGCACGGACTCCCCGGCCACATATACTGTTTCAGCCACCCCGCCTCAATAAAAGTCGCCCATATAAATACCGCCAGCCCGGTAGCCTGGCTCTTCCAAACCCCCTCGCTCACCAAAATTATCTCCATCACCGGCATCGCTCGCGTCATCGATAACCCCGCCCTCAAAGCCGAACTGATGGAACTCCTGGCACCAAGACTAACCACCTTTTGGAAGGTCAACATCAACGATTCCGATTTCGTCGTGATCGAAACGATTATCCAAAAAGCTGAATTTTTCTCCGCCGACCAAGGCACAACCACCACCGTCGCTTTCGGCGAAGGAGTTTAAAATGCCCGACATAACTTCCT
>MELI01000082.1:4955-5124 GCA_001767575.1 Candidatus Aquicultor primus
GAAGAATCCTCAAAGCGTTATGGCTTGCGCGAATTCGGCGGCTTTTTGCATCTATATATAGGACAGGAAGCCATCGCCGTCGGATCCGTTGCCGCCACAGACTTAAAACAAGATTACATCCTCACCGCATACCGTGACCACGGCTTCGCCCTGGCCGTCGGCATGGATC
>MELI01000083.1:0-5118 GCA_001767575.1 Candidatus Aquicultor primus
CTCATCACCGCCTATACGGGCAATCGTATCGCTCTCACGCAAGCGGGTTTTAAGCCTATCGACGATACCCTTGAGCAACTCATCCCCGAGCCGGTGTCCGAGCGTATCATTAATGGTCTTCAGGTTGTCGACATCTAGGCACACGATTGCGATTCTTTCGCTATAGCGTCTCGCGTGAGCCAATGCCAGATTAAGGCGGTCCAGAAGAAGAATGCGGTTTGGAAGTCCCGTCAAAACATCATAGTGTATCATCTTATCGATTTCTTCTTCGGTTTTCTTACGTTCGGTCACGTCATCGATTAAGACAGTCATGCCGCCCTCAAAGGGATATGCGGTGACTTGCAGCCACTTGTTAAATGAGGGGCATAGCTCTTCAATTTTAGCAACCCTATTTTCCTCAGCGGCCGACTGGAGCTGTTGAAAAAGTTTTGACTCGGATGCGTTCGGGAGGATCTCCATGAGGCTCTTGCCTATATATTCTTCCCTGGATATGCCGAGCAGCTCTTCGGTCATATTGTTCATGTAGGTAAAGTGCCATTGTCTATCGATCGTAAAGAACGCATCGGTTATGCTTCCCAGGATTACTGCCGCGTGCCCGGCCGGTTCGCTGTCCGATCCCGCCGGTGAATCGGATTCGCAATAGGGCAAAGGAAAGGCTTCGGCGTTGGTCGAAGGCAAAGCGAAAGAATCATGCGGCTCGTGCGCGGGCATGGTTCCACCGCATACTTCAACCCTGTTTCTGCCCATGTTCTTAGCCCTATAGAGGGCGACGTCGGCGCTGTTAACAAGGCCATCTCTAAAAGAGGAGTCATCAGGGTAGGTGGCCACGCCAATCGAAACCGTAAGCTTTCCATTGGGCTGTTTTTCTACTCCCGCAAAACTAAAGGCTTCTATGCCGCGCCTAATGCGTTCAGCTAAATAGGCGGCGCCTTCTTTGTCTGTCGTCGAGAGAAGGACGCACATCTCTTCGCCGCCGTAGCGGTAGGCGATATCGGCGTCTCTAACCGATTTGCGAATCAAATCGGAGACTAGGCGCAAAGCTTCGTCTCCGGCTTGGTGACCGTTTTGGTCGTTATAGTGTTTAAAGAAGTCGATATCTATCATGGCGAAGGAGAGTTTATTATTGTAGCGTTTTGCTCGGCTGAACTCAAAATCGAGGTCTTGGTTAAGCTTTCGCAGGTTCCACAGGCCCGTTAGCGGGTCGGTTAGGCTTAGCTGGCCCGTTGTAGCGTGTACTCTATCGACACCCTTGCCGGCCCAGAACCAGCCCAAGATAGAGAGGAGCAGGAAGGGTGCGAACACCAATAGCTGGTGGAGGGACTCGGTTCTCGCTTGGCTTTTGATATATTCGGTATCGACGCCCGCTCTGACATACCACGGCACCCTCGATGCCCGCTCGAAACCAAAAGCGCGCTTTACGCCGTCGGTGGTTTGAGCCGTGTCTATGCCTTGTTTCAGCCCGAACATGTTCTTGAAGATCGGTTCTTTCGAGATGTCTTTGCCGATGAATTTCTTGGGCTCGCGGTTTCTTGCGACCACAATCCCGTTGTTGTCGATAACGCCGATCGTAACATAATCGGGGATTTCGGGACTCGTAAGCTTATCTTGGAGTTTTGTAAGGTCAAAAGCTGCGGCCACCAGCCCGACCCGATTCTCCGAGGGGTCGAACACCGGATAGGTTATGTGGACTATGGGCATATTTGTGACTCCGCAGAACTTGAAGTCACCGACGGATATGCCTGAGGCTTCCATCCCGCGTTTAAAAAAAGGAAACTCCCGCACGGAGTTGTCTACTTCTGCCGGCGGTTTGCTTATACTCATATCTTCATGTTTCGCCATAACCTGCTTGATTCCATTGGCGTCGACAAAAGATAGAGAGTTATAATATGGGTACTTAAGGAGTATTCTTTCGAGAAGTTCTTTTATCTTGGGGTGGTCTTGGTTGCGCACACTCTCATTGTTTGCGATTGGAATCAAAACCTCACCGGTCGAGATTATATATTCATCTAAGCTTGTGGCGACGTTTTTAGCGATTCTTAAGCTTTCCTGCTGGGCTTCTTTTTCAAGCCGACCGTTTATCTCAACGGCTTGATATATCGAAAAACAGAAGAAAGGCAGCAGCATAACGATGAGGAGGATTGACAATCTCCCCTTTAAGGAAAGCTGGTGGTTATTGTCTTTGTTTTTTAAAGATACCATGGGTCGTCCTTCGAAAGATTTCGTATTAATGTCATCGGTGATATACGGGTATAGTATTAACATTAATCAGCATAAATAGCGCGATTTGACCGCCCTATTATCGAGTAAAATAGGTAAACCATATATGCTATAGCGCCGATATTGTGTGTAGTCTAAAAACGAATTACCGTTGGGTTATGACCAAGTCGAGGTGCCATGGAGCAAATATTTTCTACTCTTGAGATAATATTAAGGTTAGTTCTTGCCGCAGTGCTGGGAGGGGTAATAGGTTACCAGCGCGAGATATCCGATAAGCCGGCGGGTTTGCGCACCCACGTGTTGGTATCGCTTGGCTCCGCCTTATTGATGGTCATATCGATCGAGCCGTTCAAGGGTGTCGAGTACGCGGACATCACGCGTATCGCATCGAGTGTGGTCACCGGCATAGGATTTCTTGGAGCCGGCGCGATAATCAGGCAGGGCAGCATGGTGCGCGGCCTCACAACCGCCGCCAGCATTTGGGTTGTGGCGGGCGTTGGCTTAGGCGTAGGTGCCGGTCTCTATATAGCCTCGCTCTCGGCGACACTCCTTATCCTCCTGACGCTATCCGGCCTAAAATATGTCGAGCTTCGCGGTGGGCGAGGCCATAGGGCGATTCAGGTTACCACACGAAACAAGCCGGAGATGCTCGGCAAGATAACCTCGGCGCTTGGCGCGATGAAAGTCGCGGTCAGCGCGGTCGAACTCGAAATCATTGAAGAAGAAGGCACGAATATCGTCAACATCAGCCTGCTGATCCCGGAAGCCATCGACCACAATGAGGTCGTTGCGAGATTAGCGTCAATCGAAGGTGTGAATGAAGTCAATTGGATGACAAGACCGGGCCTGTAAGCAAGCGATATATAGTCAGCTCATGCCTGGCGGGTCTCGCGACCCGCTACGATGCCACCGCAGCGTCCTGCGGGAGGGTAGTAGCCGCACTCGAGCAGGGGGTTGCCATACCGTTCTGTCCCGAGCAGGGCGGCGGTCTTGGTACTCCGCGCACCCCCGCCGAAATAGTCGGCGGCGATGGCCACGATGTATTAAAAGGAAACGCCCGGGTCATCACCCGCAACGGCGAGGATGTGACCGAGGAATTCGTCCAAGGGGCGAGACAGATGCTAATACTGGCCCAACTAACCGGTGCATCTGCCGCGATTCTAAAGAGCAGGAGCCCCTCGTGCGGTGCGGGGACTATATATGATGGGACTTTTTCCGGTAATATGGTAGAGGGCGACGGCGTAGCCGCCGCGCTGCTGAGAGAGGCGGGCCTTGAGATAATTACCGAGAAAGAGTTCAAATATGATTGATTACCACGTCCACACTGCCCGCTGCGGCCACGCCGACGGCGAGATGTTAGACTACGTCGCACAGGCTCACAAAATCGGCCTGCTGGAGCTCGGCTTCGCCGACCATCTTCCGCTGCTCACCCAGGAAGACCCCACACTTACCATGACCTTGGGCGAGCTTTCGGGTTATGTTCAAGAGGTCAATAGTCTGGCGGAAGATGCTGACGGCATCATTGTGAAACTCGGCATAGAGGCCGACTACCTGCCGGGCCTGGAGGGTGAAACAGCGGCCCTGCTCGCGTCGTGCGATTTCGACTACGTCATAGGTTCGATTCACTTCATCGACGGTTGGGGTTTCGACGACAGCCGCTATCTCGAAGGTTATGCCCAAAAAGATATTCACACCATCTACGAAGATTATTTTAGGCTGGTGGCGCAAGCTGCGGGTTCCGGGATGTTCGACATCATCGGACACTTGGACCTCGTCAAGAAGTACGGTTTCCGGCCTGAAACGGATATAACAGGTTTATTAGAGGATACGGTCGCGGCGCTAAAAGAGGCCGGCGTCTGCGTCGAGATAAATACGGCCGGACTTCGGAAGCCCGTGGGTGAGGTCTATCCTAGTGAGACCATCTTGGCGCTCTGTGCGAGAGCCGGTGTTCCGATAACGCTAGGCTCGGACGCGCACCGTCCCGACCAGGTCGGCATGGATTTCGACCATGCGCTGCGCCTCGCCGTCGTAGCCGGGTACCGGCGACTGGCCGTTTTTAACAAACGTGAGCGCGACTATATCGACATCCCATAGTCCTGTCGGGATGTCATCGATGGAAATTGCCCGGTGGGAGGCCCGGTTATCGTATGGCTAAAGCACTTGTATTGATGTCGGGCGGTCTCGACAGCATCCTTGCCGCGAAGGTCCTTCAGGAGCAGGGGGTTGAGGTTGAGGCCGTTTCGTTTATAACTCCTTTTTTTACGGCTAAAGAAGCTATAAAAGCCTCGGCGATGCTAAACATTCCGCTTCACGTGGTGGATATTACCGACGAGCATCTTACTGTGCTCAAGGAGCCAAAGCATGGATATGGGCGGTTCATGAACCCCTGCATAGATTGTCACGCGCTTATGATTAGGCGCGCGGCGCGGCTAATGCGAGAGATCGGCGCGGACTTCGTCGCCACCGGAGAAGTGCTCGGCGAGCGTCCGAAATCCCAAAACAGAAAGGCGCTCGATGTAGTCGAGCACGAGTCGGGCCTCGATGGCTATGTGCTGAGGCCGCTCTCGGCCAAGCGCCTTAAGCCCACCATCCCTGAGCGGGAAGGACTTGTCGACCGGGACCGTCTTCTGGCGATAAGCGGCCGGTCACGCAAGCCCCAGATGGCGCTGGCGGAGCAGTACGGCATCAAGGAATATCCATCACCTGCGGGCGGATGCATCTTGACCGACCCGATGTTCTCCGTGCGCTTGCGAAACCTGTATAAAATCGAGGGCCGGCCATCGGTCAAAGACATAAACCTGATAAAAGTCGGGCGTATCTTTCTTTCAACGGAAGGCGTTTTGATCATAGTCTCGCGCAATGAGCGGGAGAACGAGGTCTTGTTGGAGACGGCGGGCGAAG
>MELI01000083.1:5217-6880 GCA_001767575.1 Candidatus Aquicultor primus
CGGCAAAATACGGCAAAGCGAAAGCGGCCGGCGAAGTCGATGTCGCCACTTGGGTCCATGGCTCGGGAGAGAAGCGCCTCATCCGCATCGTCGACCCCGCGAACGCCGTGGAGGTGACCCCGGCGCAAGGCGATGAGCTGGCCAAGGTCGTTAGGGGAAAAAATTCCTAAGAGTCGCGGCGGTCGACGGCCGGCACCGGCACTGTTATTCCAGTGGCACCGAAGTGTTAACAAGCGGTTGAAACTGCGTTAGACTAAGGTGTAGTTTTTCTTAGTAAGAGTGACGGCTAGAGCTGACCGAGGAGGCATGCGATGATTGAGAAGAAAGCTGACATAGGCGTATTCGGCGGGTCCGGGTTTTACGCGTTTCTCGAAAACGTCGAGGAGATGGCGGTTGAGACACCGTATGGCGCGCCGAGCGATAAGGTCGCTATCGGCAATATCGGCGGAAAAAACGTGGCGTTTATGGCGCGCCATGGACGAAATCACCAGTTGCCGCCGCATATGATAAATTATAGGGCGAATCTTTATGCGATGAAGTCGCTCGGCGTCGAGCGCATTATCGGGCCGTGCGCGAGCGGAAGCTTGCAGCCCGAGATACGACCGGGCATGTTTGTCATCTGCGACCAGTTCATCGACAGGACGAGCGCCCGCCGGGATACCTTCTATGACGGCCCGATATCGACCCATGTCAGCGCGGCCGACCCTTATTGCGAGACGATGCGCGATATCGCTTACAGCATAGCCAAAGAGCAGGGCATACCTGTTGTCAACGGCGGCACGGTCGTCGTCATCCAAGGCCCGCGCTTCAGTACGCGCGCGGAGAGCAAATGGTTCTCGTCGAACGGCTGGGAAGTAATTAATATGACCCAGTACCCCGAGGCATATCTCGCGCGCGAGCTGGAGATGTGCTATCTGAACATCTCGCTCATAACCGACTATGACGTCGGTCTCGAGGGCATGGCGGACATACCGCCGGTCTCACATGAAGAGGTCGTCAAAGTATTTACCGAAAACAATGATAAGCTGCGGGACCTCTTGTTCGCGCTCATCCCGAAGCTGCCCGAAGAGCGCGATTGCCCATGTTTCAACGCCTTGGAGGGCGCGCGGTTCTAACATTTGCGCCTAAAATATAGATAAAGACAGAGAAAGACAGAGAAAGTCGAGTTTTTAGCTAGAATTAGTTTGTATCATTGGTTACAATATATTTTGACGCATAGAAGATGGTAACATCACTAACCGACATGCGGATGCGTGCATGCTCAATAGATGAGCGAGGTGTTGTTATTGAGCGATATACCTGAAGGCGTAATCGAACGACTGTCAACATATTTGAACTGCTTGATAAAGTTTGAGCAGAACGGAATAGAAACGGTTTCCTCGGAGAGGTTGGGCGAATCGAGCGGTGTCAACCCGGCCGAGATTCGCCGGGATTTCACGTACTTCGGTACGTTTGGGAAGAAGGGTGTCGGCTACGATGTCGACACAATGATAAAGAACATCAAGAGGATACTCGGCTCGGATGAGCCTCACAAGATAGCGCTGGTCGGTGCCGGAAACCTCGGCTCGGCTATTGCATCGTACGAAGGTCTTTTGCAGCATGGTTTCCACGTTGCGGCCATCTTCGACAACGATCCCAAGAAAATCGGCACCAACATACGGAA
>MELI01000083.1:6936-9998 GCA_001767575.1 Candidatus Aquicultor primus
CGATAGGTATTATCGCGGTTCCGCCAGCCGCAGCGCAGCCGGTCGCCGATCTTCTTATCGAGGGCAACATCTCGGTCATCTTAAACTACACGCCGGCGCTTGTCAGAGTGCCGCCCGGTGTGCAGTTGCACAACACCGACCCCGCGCAGCAACTCCTGCACACCCTTTACTACTTGTCGGCCAACGAGAAGGGCTTGACCAGGAGGAAGCGCTCGTCTACTACAGGTCCAAAGCGGCAGAAGAAAACATAAAGTTCTGTCGCTTGCGGTTATTAAGTGGTATGATTCAGGTATATCGAGGGAGTAGGAATCAGAGATTTAGTGCCGCCGACTTTCTCCACTCCATCGACATGAAACATAATAGCTGAGGAGTTGTGATTGTATGTTTCCAGTGGCACAGAGCTTGATTACGCCCGCGTTCATAAATTTTTTGCCGGGACCTAGCGAATTAATCATTATTTTGATAATCGTCTTGATTATATTCGGTCCGAAGAAGTTGCCGGAGATGGGCCGCGCAATCGGTCAGAGCATTAGGGAGCTTAAGAAAGCTACCGACGATAAAGACGATAAAACAGATGACGATTCAAGCGACATCAAATAGTATTTGATCCATCCGAAAATTACTTGGCTTATCGAGCTATGGCTTGTAGATAAAAGAGGCGTTGAGGCCTCTTGTTTTGATTTGGTGAAGAGCCTTATGACCCCTTTGTGCCAGTCGCGCAAAACACCCCCTTTCATGTGTTCTTTTAAACGACGCATTCTTATTTGCTTTGTTTAGGCTTGGTCGAATTGGGTAAAGTATGGGCTCAGGTCGATGCGAAATCAACAAGGCGGGACAGGTTTTTGCGTATTGGTAAAACGAAAGCGCGATGGCTGATGGCATCGTATTTAGTTTGCTGGTAGGAAGAGTACAAACGGTGTGCTTAACGGGTTTTTCGGTGCGAGCCGGCGGCTGTGGTATGTGCGCTAGCCGGCTATTCAAACAATGAGGCGAAAGGCAGACAACCCAGTGGAGAAGTTATCCTTATCTTTGAGTGAAGTCGCGTCGAAGCTCAAGCAGGTCTCCGAGGCCGCCTTAGAGGTGTGGACAAAATCTCTCAACGGCACCATCGATGAAGAGTTGCTCGACTTCTTCAGGCGCAGAATACGCTCGGCGGTTAGACAGCTCGACAACGGCATTGCGGTCGAGCTGGCCCACGGCGACATGCTGCTCTCCGACGAGAGCGTTGCGCCACAGGTGCTTCTTCTAGACCGGCATGAATACGAACTCATAAAAGGCGAACTTGCGAAAGCCTTTCAAGAGCAGGTGTACCGTCTGGATTTTGACGCACAAGAAGAGGAACTCGCTGAATATCAGGTCAAACTTCTCATCCATGTACTTGAGGATTCCATCGCGGTGAGTTTTATGTCCGCCATCTTCAATGTCGCTGGGCGGTTAGAGCGTGAAAAAGCCCTGATTAGAAAGGCCCTAGGTGATGTAACCGAGACTCTCGAGAGGGACCGCCAAAGGCTCGCGTTCGATCTTCACGACGGGCCGGCGCAAGCTCTTTCGAGTGCTCTTTTGCAGGCGGATATTCTAGACGAGATGCTCTCATCAAAGGAGGCGCACGCTGAACTCGCATCGCTTAAATCCATTATCAACCAGTGCTTGCATGAGCTGCGCACCTCTATCTATTCATTGAAGCCCCAATGTATGTCGCAGAAAGGTCTGATGGCTATTGTCAAAGGCTATGCTAAGCAATTCTCCGCGAGAACCGGCATCGACGTCGCGGTAGTAATTGAAAGCACGGAGCGGGCGCTTCCCGAAGTCGTGGAGGTCAACGTCTTCCGGGTCGTGCAGGAGGCCTTGAGCAATGTAGCCAAGCATGCACGAGCATCGCATGTGACGATTACGATGGGGTTTAGTAAGACGCATGTGCGTTGTTGCGTCGAGGACAATGGCATCGGCTTCGACGGTAAAAAGTCGACCAGCCGGGCGAGGGGGCTCTACGGATATGGTCTGACCAGCATGCGCGATAGGGTCGGCCAGTTTCTAGGCGAGTTCGATGTCGAAAGCCGACGCGGAGCGGGTACGCGCGTCGTGTTTAGAATACCTTTGACTTGACAATAAACTAGTGATGTCGGGTCAACCAATGGGCAGTTGGCTGAATCTTAACGACACGAATCTAAATCGTATAGATCCGCTAACAAGGGAGGAAGACATAGTATGGATCAACTGAAAGTCATGATCGTCGAAGATCATCCCCTGATGCAGGCAGGTATTAGAAAAGCTCTGGAAAGGTGCGATGATATGCAGGTGGTCGGTGAGGCGTCGACAGGAAGGCGGGCAGCTGAGATAGCTGATAATGTCGACCCGGACATCATCATTATGGATGTTAAACTTCCCGACAGCGATGGCATCACCACGATGCAGGCGATAAAGACCCGGTGCAAGAGGGCGAAAGTCTTGATGTTCTCGGGCTTTGACGATGAGCATTATGTTGTCCGAGCGCTGGAATGCGGCGCGAGCGGGTATCTACTAAAAAATATCGGGGGTAATGAGCTAGCCGACGCTGTACGCCAGACGGCCAGCGGCCTTAACCCGATATCTCCCCAACTAACCGGCAAGGTAATCCCCATGGCCAGACAGAAGAGCCAGATTAGTGAGCGCTTGACCCCGCGAGAAAAAGAGGTCTGGCAACTTCTCTCCAACGGTGCTTCCAACGCTGAAATCAGCAAAAAGCTCTATGTCTCGGAGAGCACGGTAAAATTCCACATCCGCAACATCTTCCACAAACTCGGCGTCAAAAACCGGGTCGAAGCGGCGCGCGTCGCATTCCATTCTACTGTCGCGTCTTAAGGCGCCAGGGCTCACCTATTTTGCAGAAGTGCATTTGTCGACCCCTCAGCCAAGCGTATGCGATAGCATAAAATCCCAAAAATATTTTCGGCCGGGTTTCTTAGCGCCTGAGGTGCTAGAACTAGTCGATAGGTTAGTTGAAGACTGACCCTAAGTCAGGTATTGGGAAGCCTACTTTTTGGAATATAAGCGTTGGATAGTAATCGGGGACACACATTGATTGC
>MELI01000083.1:10050-10543 GCA_001767575.1 Candidatus Aquicultor primus
GATAGAGGGGGAACACGTTATGAAAGGGACAAGGAGATTCTTTGGGCTCGGGTTTATGGCCTATCTGGTTCTGGCGATAGTGGTCTTGCTGGGTATGCTTGGAAGTGCGCTTGCGAGCGTCTCCGAGCCGCTTGTTTTGGAGAACGCGACCGGAGACACGCTCACCGTCGGCAGTGTAAGCCTCACCAACGACGGCACCAGTCTTATTATAACGTTCATCACCGATGCCGAGTATCCGATTCAGATCACGGCGCTGACGTTTCGCGGAAATACCGGCGGGATTCTTCACACGACGAGCGCTGAGGCAACTTATTTAACGCAAAAATCGGATAATAATCATACCTTTACCATCCCCTTGACGCAGATAAAGAATGACAACGTGGTTATCGCGGCATCCGCGGACGTCATAGTCAACGGCGCGGTTACCAATACAAGAAAGGCGTGGATTACCGTCTTCCTCAGGATTCCGACTACAACGTCATCGACGATTCCG
>MELI01000083.1:10558-15354 GCA_001767575.1 Candidatus Aquicultor primus
ATTCCGACCACCACCACATCGACGGAGACTACGCAGACGACCACGACGACCGGCGGCGGTGGAAACGGCACGACTACGACGACTACTGGCGGCGGTGGAAACGGCACGACGACGACAACTACTACAGGCGGTGGTGGAAACGGCGGCACGACCACGACGACGCGGCCTTCGGGCGGCAACGGCGGCGTGACGACTACCGTTGGGGCCGGCACGACCTCGACGACTGTCGCGGGCGTGACTACTACTACGATTAAGCCGGTTGCGACAACCGTTCTGGCAAAGGTGACCAGAGAAGGACTACCGTTCACCGGCACACAGTCCAACTTGTACCTCGGGGGGCTGTTGCTGATGCTCACAGGCGTCGGGCTCTTCCTCGGGTCGTTTAAGAGATCAATCGAGTAGCGTCCGGGAGTGGACTGGCAATAAAGAGGCTTTCGGGCACAGCGCTTGCCAAAGGTAGTGGCAGTATAGCCAAGCAAGCAATAGTACATAAATGTGATACTAACCATAAGAACAGCTCAATACTGAACTAAAGAGGGAAGCAATACCAGGGCAAGCGCGATACGATTATATTGACAGAGATTGTTGGGGCACTCATCACGGTTTCAGAATGATTTAAGCGGGTTATGTCGGCGGAGTATGCGAGAGATGAGACTTGGGGCTATGAGCATCTGTTTAACACAAGAAAGTCATGCAAAACTCCATACGGTTCGCGCTCTCGTCGTCGATGAAGACGCGGTTTACCAGAACCTACTCTGCAAGTTGTTGGTTACGAATGGCATGCAGGTAGTCGGCAGGGTGTCGCATCTTGACGAGGCGGTCGGTATGTACAAGGACGCCGCGCCCGATGTGGTGCTCGCGGATTTAAGTTCCGATGTCGAATCCCGCATCACCCGGTTGTTTAAGATCAAAGAGATCGACCCGCTCGCAAAGATAGTGGTCTTCTCAATATTGAGCTTCTTCGGGGATGTGGCACAGGGCAGGGATGGATTGATCGACGCCCACATTATGAAAGGCTCCGCGGCGAGGGATATCGTGGGCACGATACAAAACGTGGTCGTCGGCGAGAAAACATAGCATCGACAACGGTTTTACTCGAGAGTGAAGCTAAAATACAGAGCTGATTCTTTAATGAAAGGAGGTGAAATATTATGAAAAAATTACTAGTTTTACTGCTGGCCCTGGCTGTGCTCATGAGCTTAAGCGGCGTCGCTTTCGCCGGTTCTTCGTTTAACTGGAAGAGCGGCTCCATGGTCAACGGGGACATCTATAAGTCCATTCTCTTTAAGAATGAGGCGAAGACGCACACCGGCGATGCTGAGGCAATGGCCAATGGCGGCATGACCAGCGTTGATTCTTGTTCTCAGGCGACAGCTTTAGATGACAAGTCGACGGCTGAAAACGACAGCAGCAGGCTTGTGACGAATACCGGTACGGCCGATGCCGTGACCGCTCCCGCGGACGCCCTGAACCAGGCGAACAACTCCGAGGAGGAGACAATCACCGAGCAGGCTGAGACCCATGCCGATTGCTCCATGTTTATGGACATGACGACCTGCTGTGATGAGTGTTGCGACCGTGAGGAAAACCACGTACGCACCGACTCCAACAACGACCATGCGTGTGATATGTGTGGTTGCGAGTGTTGCCCGGCTTCGGTCTGCGGTGACATCTGCATCGACGTTGAGTATCAGAACAAGGCAGACGCTAAGACCGGTGATGCAACAGCCATGGGTAACATGACGTGCACCGATGTATCATCCTCTTCAAGCGCACTTGCTACTAACGGTGGCACAGCCAGCAACGGCGACAGCACAGTTGTTACTAATTCAGGCGTTGCAAACGCAGCGAGCGGAACAGCCGTGTCGACAAACCTGGTAAACAACAGCGTTATGATTGATATCTTCAGAGGCGCGATGTCTACCAAGACTATCGATGTGGTCATGAACTTTCTGACCCAGTAGAGCAACCGAGCAGGGAGGGCTAGGGCCCTCCCTGCCCCAATTTACACGATCCAAGTTTATGCCTCAGTGAAAGGGGGTGGATCGATGTTTAAAAGAAAATTATTAGCCTGCTTCTTGACGTTCTCGCTCATTGCGGGTGCGCTGGGCGGGCCGGCCATGGCGAACACCATGGAGAGTTCGCCGCAGACGGCGAGTGCCTTAAGCGACAACCTGGCGACGGCAAGCGAGGATCAAGGCTTATTACTCGGCCTTGATGCTTCTTTTTCAGAGGTAGTTACCGATAGTCAGGAGCATCAAGGCAGTGGTGGCGGCAGCGCGCCTGCACCGGCTGATACTATCTTGGGTGAAGGTGACGCCGTAAACGGTGGTGTGATATACAGTGCACAGCCCGTAGGTGAACCGGAGCCGATAGTCAATTCTGCGCCCGGTTCGAGCACAGCCGAATCCCTCTACGCGCCCGGGCCATTAGTAGGCATGCGTCCGGCACCGAGCGCCCCGTGCACGACAGACGGGGTTATTCTCGATATCAGCAGTAAAGTCGATGTTCTCGTCGAGAACCAGGCAACCGCTAAAACAGGGACGGGCACGGCGGCCGGCTCCGACGTTGATAACAGTACATCCGGGACATCCAAGGCGGTGGCTTTAAACGATGCCGGCCAGGAGGTCTCGCCGAGCACGACAGGTGCTTTGGCTGACAATAGCGTCGTCAAAGCGATAGCTAATACAGGAACCGCGACCGCTGCCACAGGTTTGGCGGAAGCCAGTAACACTTCACAGGATAATACGGCCACAGTCGCGCCGAAAACGGCGGTCGGCGTCGATGTTCTGGGCGAAATCGTCGATTCGACGGTAGTAGTCAAGGTTCTCTATAAATACTGGGCAGGCATCACCGGCCTCGCCGATGCGACGACCGGAAACAGCGGCGCCCGCGGGCTGGAGGCCTCAAACTCGATTAACAGCGACGACAAAGCCGTGGCCAAAGGCGATGCTGCCACCGTAAACGGCGGCGGTTCGTACGATGGGAGCGCCCTTGCCCTCAACGAGTCGGATAATGTCATCGGAAACGACGGCTCAGCGCTGGCGGCATCCGGGAAAGCCAACGCGGACAACACCATGCTCGGGAATGATATCTATATCGCACCCACAATCAACACGCTGATACAATTCTGCGGCGATATCATCCGGTCGAACGTGACTGTCGAGCTCCTCTATAATTTCATGGCCGTGATTGCAGGCCAAGCGGTGGCGCAGAGCGGCGACGCGAAAGCCATCGGCGCCGATGTCGTCAACAAGATAGACAATTTCACTAGCGCAAAGGCGATCGGCGACGCTCCTACGGTTGCCGGTGGCGGAGGCTACTCCGATGGCAGTGCGATGGCGGTAAACGACACCAAAAACAGCATCGATAACAACGGCGAAGCAGCCGCTATCTCGGGTCAGGCCGAGGCTCTAAACTCCATGTTGAACAACGATATCTTCATCGCACCGGCTATAACGAGCGCATTAAATCTGCTCGAGTCGATTGTCGATTCTAATGTCGTCATCAAGATCACCTACAATATTTGGGCTACAATAACCGGAGAGGCCCAGGCCAAGACGGGTGATGTCAGCGGGGCCGGCGTTGACGCGGATAATTCCATCAACAATGCGTCGAGCGCGACAGCCATCGGTGACTCCGCAAAGCTCTCGTTATTTGGCGACGGCTCGGGCTCGGCCAACGGTGAGGCGGTAGCGCTCAATTCGACAGCCAATCAAATCGACAATGATGGCACGGCACTCTCTTTAAGCGGTGACGCCAAAGCCGCGAATACCATGCTCGACAATATTGTCAACCTATCACCGGTTATCGACACAATCGTGATGGTCGTTCGCGAGATTCGGAACGAAGACTCAGTCGTAATCGAAATCGTCTACGACATCTGGGCGACGTTGACGGGGTCGGCGAATGCTGCCTCCGGCAGCGCCACATCTTACGGCGCGTTTGGGGCAAACGTTATAGATAGCAGCTCCGATGCGTATGCTGTCGCCAAAGTGACCCTCACGAAACCCGATGGTTCGGCGACCGCGCTCAATACTTCAGACAACATCATCGTAAACGATGGTTTGGGCCTTGCAAGCTCAGGTAAAGCCGATGCTTCCAGCAATATCAGCAATGCGGAGGTCTCTCTGACCGGTTATCTGGCCGAGCGATGCTATATAGGCAACGATTATAGCGGGCCGATAGGGGTCTCTATCGGCGCTGCCGTCAAGGAGCTCGCCGATGCCAAATCCGGCGATGCTATGGCATTCGGCAGCAAAGCCGATTCCGCCATGAAATCAAACGCGGTTTCAAGAGATATCTTTGGCTCGGGTGGTTTTTCGATAAACGATAGCGATGCCGATATCTACAACATTGGCCAGGGCATTGCGATGACCGGCAGCGCGCTTGCGGTATCGGGCAAAGCAGCGCCTAACAACACGCAGAACAAAATCGTCATCGGGTTTAGCCCACTAAACGGCCAACCTGAGGCGAGAGCAGGCAGTACAGAGCCTATTTCAGGCAGCGGAAGCCCTGCGGCGACCCTAGCCGATTCATCCGCATCGTCTATTGATGGACCAGCTCCGGTCTACGGTGAAAACAACACGGGCAGTGGTAGCGGCAGTGGAGAGGGAGAAGAATCTGCCTCCAGCGCAGCAGCAAGTGGCGACACTGAGTCGCTCAATACTTATAAAGACGCCGGTGCGAGTTGGCTACTCGGAACCGGCTCTCTGGCGTGGACCGCGGATATCGCGCCTTATGCGCGCGCTGTAAAGAGCTATATAGACACTAAGCTCTTTGCGGATATCAGCCCC
>MELI01000084.1:0-8034 GCA_001767575.1 Candidatus Aquicultor primus
GGAAAATCACCGAATTTGAAAGAGCCGTTAGTCTAGTTTCAAGGAAAATCACCGAATTTGAAAGAGCCGTTAGTCTAGTTTCAAAGGAACTCGGGCTTGCCGATTCGGATCTAAAATTTGCCCATGTTAGCTTTGAAGAAGGAAACTATAAGTGGGCGACTATTCAGGCATACTATTCCATGTTTCATGCAGGTAGAGCGCTTATATATTCAAGAGGTTATCGAGAAAGAAGCCACTATTGCTTAAATATTGCCCTGAGGACCTTATTTGTTGAAGAGGGTAAGTTTAGCGTAACACTGGTTGAAGCCTTGCAACTCGGTAAGACTTTAAGAGAGAATGCTGATTACTATGGTGAGTTCTCTAAGGAAGCGGCCGCTCAAATGATCGAAAACGCTGAAGAGCTCTTAGAAACGGCCAAGAAGATTGTGAATCGATAGTTATATGAAGATATAGGAATGAAACAATAAATGATCAATAGAGCAGCAGTAATCTTGCGTTATAAAGAACCGTTTATTAAATGGATAAATGAATCTGACCCATACGATGATAATCCGGAGATAACTTCTGGAAATGCTAGCGATGACAGCACCGTATATCTTGTATCAGTTGAAGATGGCGAAAACATTGCTGAATGGATATCAAGTAATTACGAGGCATTGTTTGAAAATGAACTTGAGGACTGGTATACGGACGAATCGCTATGGCCTAAAAAGAGGGATAGAAAAGCATTCGACGCTTGGTTCGATGTCGAATGTCATACCGTAATACTCGATACGTTAGAAGGTCCGATCAGAGATAACGAAGAATAATAGAATAAAAATGCATTATTTAGGTGTGGTTGCACACAAATAACGATTAATCCAGTTTTGTTTACTTAAGCAATCAAACTGGCAATGTCTGCCAGAATATTGAATGAGTGCGAATCCGGGGAGCCAGTGTGGAAGAATCTGGAAATTAGGGCTCTGTAGGGCTAGAATAACGGTTTGAATAATTTAATCATCCCGGGTTGGACATAATTCCAACCACAAAATAATGGCTTTGACGAGCCATTATTGTTTTGGAAAAAAGTTCGAATCCAACCCCCTGGTTTTCTCTGAACCGTGTAAAAAATCTCCTTGACCGTTATGAAGTATTGCTATTTCATAACAATAAGTAGCAGCAGGAGACGAATATGGACAAATCCAAAAAAGAACAACAATCCAAAGAAAAACTCTTTTCAGATGCTGATGAGAAAATTTGGCAGGAGCTTAAAAGAAAAACTGCCGAGCGGGCAAGGAGTCTTGGCATTATCTCAGAAGCTGATATTGAGCGCATTATTACTGAAGTCCGTCAGCAGAATATGCAAGAAAGTAATTCCAACCAAAAGTAAAAATGTTTTTTAACTATTCGGAAATTCCGAATAGTTCAGAATTCAGTTGTAAAGGATTTCTTGATAACTGCCGTTCTGGTAAAAGTCACAAGATTAGACATTATAACCTCAATTTCATAATCTTTGTTTAACTAAATATGGAAGTGAATTATGAAGCGAAAGAAGATACCATTTCTTGATCCTTTTTCAAAAGACGCTAAGAAGAGGTGGGACAAGATACCGAAATGGGCTCGGGCTAAAATCGTGGACAATGTTTATTGTGGGAAATGCATGGGTGCCGTCTCGATTGTTCTGGAAACAGCGAAAATGCAAAACGCCAATTTAATTCTAAGGGGAAAATGCAAAACTTGCGGGCATGAGGTCTGTAGTCTTGTTGAGCCTGAAAGAGATTAACGGGCATCTTCAACTGCTGCAAATTTTGCACAGTTCAAAAATAATAAAACTCTTGAAAATGTTTTTATCTGCTATAAAATAATGATTTTAATCTGAGGAACAATAATGAAAAAATCGATTAAAAATAACGCCTTGGAATGGTGGGCTGAGAAGATAAAATCCGGTGACCATGTGGCGTCATTTTCAGAGATTCCCGGGCAACGTCAGAGAGAAATTTTAGTCAGAGAGAAATTCCTTTACCCAATTATCAAAGGTATCTGGATATTAAAGCGCCCTGAGGATGACATCGAAGATATCTTCCCACTTCTCTATTGGCACCTTATCAAGAAGATTCTTTCCCGATATAGCCATTGGTCTCTTCGGGGACGATCCGCTCTTTTGGTTTTGGATGGAGACCTAAGCATGCAAAAGCATCTTCTGGTTAGGATCAACACAAAGACCACAAGAAAATACCGCTGCTTTTAGGTTATGACATATCACCAGTCTATGATCCGAAATTTGATGAGCGCTTAGTAAAAAATATAGAAATTGCCGGACTCCAAATCCCTGTCGATATCGCCGAGCGAGTGCTTGTAGATGCCGGCAAACTTCCCGCCAGTACTGAAGTCAAAAGTTTTATTGCAGGTAATCAGTTCAATAAAAGACTGATTGAAGCAGTGTATGCTTCTTCTCCTAAGCCTTATATTTTTACAAGACTTATTCACATGGCAAAAGAAGCAAATCGCCTTGAACTTGCCTCTGATCTTGAAAAAATCGTTGAGACTCATACCCATTATCGTGTCGCCAAGAGAGAGAAGATTGAAGTGCCCGTTTCTCCCAAGCCGGAGGTTCTGTCTCCACCACGGGTTGTACGCCAGGATCTTGAAATACGAGATTTTGAAAAAGTGTTACTCACACAGTTTTCGACCAGGATCAAAAATCTAGAAAGGAAGCCGCTTGATAAGATTGTTGCTCAGGCAAAAGAGCACAAGAAATATGACACCTACCATTCAACCACATTAGAGGGTTACAGAATCACACCCGAGGAGGTAGAAGCGCTTCTTTCCGGCGATATCCCCGATGAGAAGAAAAGCGAAGGCGACAGGTATTTCGAAGAGGTTAAAAACCGCATGGCAATTTTGGGATACTCAGAAGCTTTTGATTTTATTATCAATCAAATCCAGAAAGACTTTGGTCATCCGATTGTGAGCGAAAGCTTAGTTCAAGATACATATTACCATCTCTTTAAGCCGTCTGCGGATGCTAAGCTCATCGATTACGTAACTCTCGCCAGCTACCGAAACATGATGGTTTTTATTCGAGGAAGCTCGTATGTACCGCCATCCCATGAAAAGCTTCGTCGCTTTGGTAAACGAGATCGAAAATCCGGTAATCAAAGCAATTCTAGCTCATTACTTATTCGTCACTATTCACCCCTATATTGACGGCAATGGCCGAACGGCAAGGCTTCTTATGAACTACTTTCTTTTGGGCAGCGGATATTCGGGGATCACCTAAATAAAGGCTTTCTAAAGCCGTTTCTTGATTATTACGCGTTGCAATGGGTAATAATTCCTATAAAATCACGAAAGGGGACTATTATATGAAGAAACCTTACGTTAATCATGACGAGTGCATAGGGGACGGCATTTGTGCTGAGCTATGTCCTGAAGTTTTTGAGCTAAGGGACGACGGACTTGCCTACGTTATAAATGAAAACCCAGATGAAAGCCTCTACGACAAGATTAATGAGGCTATCGAGGAATGCCCGGCACTCGCCATCTCAATGGAAGAAGAATAAGCGCTGGATATCTAAGACTTGGATTACTCCTCCTTCGTTTTAGTCTCTGTCGGCGCACTCTTATTGAGGAGCGCCTCCCAGACCGCATCCACATCGGCCTGCAGCTCATCAAGGAGCGGTTGCTGTTCTTCGGCGAGCAGATGGCGGAAGCGTCCCTGCAGCTCCAGGTATTCGGCAAGCGGCTTTTTCTGCTTCGGCTTTACCGTTACCCGGTAGACGCCGTCTACCACCTCATAGAGTGGCCAGTAGCAGGTCTCGACGGCGAGCTTTGCCGCTTTCATGCTTGCATGGGGCTCGATGCGCCAGCCCGGGACGCACGGCTGCAGGATATTCAGAAAGGAAGGCCCCTCGGTTGCAAGCGCCTTTTGCACCTTGGTCATCAGGTCGCGCCAATGGCCCGGTGCGGCCTGAGCCACGTACGGGATGCGGTGGGCCACCACGATATCGGTGAGTGGTTTTTTCCTTATCGTCTTGCCCTTGCCGACCTTGCCGAGCGGCGTGGTTGTAGTCCAGGAGCCGTAGGCGCTTGCGCTCGAGCGCTGCATCCCGGTGTTCATATAAGCCTCGTTGTCGTAGCAGATATAGGTGAAGTTATGCCCGCGCTCGAGCGCACCCGAGAGCGCTTGCAGGCCGATATCGTAGGTGCCGCCGTCACCGCCGATGGCGATAAAACGGATGTCCTCGGCTACCTTGCCTTCTTCTCTGAGCGCCTGGTAGACTGTTTCCACACCAGAGATTGTCGCCGCACTGTTTTCAAAAGCGCTGTGGATCCAGGGCACCTTCCAGCTTGTATAGGGGTAGATGCTGGACCCCACCTCCAGACAGCCGGTTGCATTCGAGATGACGACCGGGTTTTCGACCGCCATGAGCACTTGGCGAATTATAGTTGCGATGCCGCAGCCCGCGCAGAGCCGGTGCCCGCCCGTAAATAGCTCGGGTTTGTTTGTGAATTTCTTTAAGTTTACAACCACATCTACCACCTCATAGACGTTGATTCTTTTATTCGCCTGCTTTCACTATCCTGCTACGCTGCTCTGCTAATCTCTTTATCTCTTAAGCTTATTCTCGTAAGCTCAGGTAATACACCGGATCCGACATCTTGCCCGCATCGGTGGCCTTTTTGAGCTCGCCAAAGACTTCACGCACATCGTCGACGCCGACGTCACGGCCGCCAAGCCCGTAGACGACATCGAGCAACAGCGGTCGGGCCTCGGTCTCGTAGAAGGCCGCTTTGACCTCAATACCGACCGGTCCGCCCCAACCGGAGAGGCTCTCAGACCGATCCATCACCGCAACCGCTTTTAGCGGTTCGAGGGCTTCGCGAATGGCGTCTTTTGGGAAGGGACGGAAGGTGCGAATTCTGAGCGCGCCCGCGGCGACGCCCTCGTCACGGAGTCGATCGACCGCATACTCGATGGTGCTCGCCGTAGAGCCCAGGCTTACCAGGGCGACCTCGGCATTATCGAGCCGGTATGCCTCTACCGCGCTATAGCGGCGCCCGGAGAGGGAAGCGTACTCCTCCGCGATCTCCCCAACAGCGCGCTCCGCAGTCGCCATCGCCTCGACCTGCTGGCGGCGGTACTCGAAATAGAAGTCATAGAGGGCGAGGGGTCCGTAGGTGACCGGGTTCGCGATATCGAGCAGCGGGTACCGGGGTGTAAAGCTGCCGACAAAGCCCTTTACTTGCTCCTCAGCGAGCACCTCCAGGTCCATCAGGCTGTGTGAGACCGAGAAGCCGTCGTAGCAGACCATAACCGGTAATCGCACCTCGTCATGCTCGGCGATGCGCACCGCCTGGATGAGGGTATCGTAGACCTCCTGGACGGTCTTGCAGTATAGCTGCACCCAACCGCTATCACGCGCGCCCATGGTATCGGAGTGGTCGCCGTGGATGTTGATCGGGGCCGAGAGCGCCCGGTTGGCCACGCCCATCACGATGGGCAAGCGGAGTCCCGAGGCGATATACAGCATCTCCCACATGTAGGCGAGCCCCTGGGAAGCGGTTGTCGTCATCACTCGACCGCCCGCCGCCGCGCCGCCGATACAGGCGCTCATGGCGCTGTGCTCGCTCTCGACCGGTAGGAACTTCGTTTTTACCTTACCATCGGCGACGAACTTGGCGAATTCCTCGACCACCTCGGTTTGCGGGGTGATAGGGTAGGCCGCCACCATGTGTGGTTCCACCTGGCGCATTGCCTGTGCGCACGCCCCGTTTCCAGTGTATGCAACCCGTATGGCCATTATTCTTCATCCTCCCGACGTTCGCACCAGGGTGAGCTGTCGGGCTTATTGCGCGTGGGCGGCTCCCAGTTCTCGTCCTGGTCGAGTTCGGCCGAGGGCCAGAAATCGGGGTTGCCCGGCTCGGGGGACGCATCCTCCTCGCCGTGGCGCGCCGCCTCTTCTCGTCCGCTATCGTGATGAAGTTTGTGCGACTCAGTGGCCGCCTTGCCCTTGGATGGCCATTCACACCGGTACTCGGCTTTGCGCTCGGCCTCGGCACTCTTCTCGGGCTCACCCTTGCGGTGCGTCCCGTACACGTCGGTTTCTCCCTTGTCTGCCGGTTCATTGGGTAATTCATCTTCGGTTTTAGAAAATGTCACGGCTATCAGCCCCAATCCGCTTTATCCTGGCTTTGCTATGGCTCTTCGGTCATGGCTATCGCATCAACCGGGCACTGCTCGGCACAAACACCACAACCTTTGCAACGGTCGTAGTTTATCCCGATAATCTTTTCGTTTTTTGTCAGGTATGCCCCGTCCGGGCAATACATCCAGCAGATCATTCACTGGATGCACCGTTCTTCTATCCAAATTGCCTTTTCAGTACGCCAATCGCCGGTATGGTAGCGGTCGGCGTTTCCCGCATCCGCAATCACCGCGCCTTCGATGATCTCGCGCCAACCCGGTTTCCCCTTGATTTCTTCAATGGGCTCGCCATCATAGATGTGCAGATGGTCGCGAGCGTTTCCATAGGGACGCTCTTCGCTCATTCGCCGTGCACCTCCTCGTGCGCGCGCCGTAGCGCGTCAATGTTGGCCTGTAGCGCCTTGGGGCTTAGCTTCGGACCAAAGAGCGTTCGCAACTCCTCCTCGATAGCGTCAATACTCAGTATCGCAGTAGCTTTAATTAGCGCGCCGAGCATTGGCGTATTGGTGATGGGCCGCCCCATGGTCTCGTTGGCAATGGTTGTCGCGTCAACGGCAAACACTTTACCGTGGCTAAGCCCGATCTCGTCGCGCAAGTGCTGAGCTGAGTGCCGGCAGTTAACGATTACCGTGCCATCCCCGACGAGTCCCTTAGTAAACGGGATTTTACCGACGAGCGTGCGGTCGAGAACAACGACGATGTGCGGCGAGGTAACGTGGGAGAAAAGCTTGATCGGATCGTCATCTATTCGCGTGAATGCCTGAACGGGCGCACCGCGCCGCTCCGGCCCATACTCGGGAAATGCCTGTATATGCTTGTTCTGGGCCAGCGCCGCTGCGGCAAGCACCTTGGCGGCCGTCACCACGCCTTGGCCGCCCCTGCCATGCCAGCGTATCTCTACCATCGCATGCTCCTCAATAGCATTGAAGACCTATGGATGACCTTCATTGTCGTCAATCTCGTGCTGTTTTTCGTAGATACCCCAATTGCGGGATTATAATCATGTCTCAAAATTTCGGTACTCAACGACAATTAGAATTACCGGCAATGGTTTATCACCTAAGAATCGTTGATTCCCGTCCAAAGAAACCCGGCCGGCTCTGCCATGCCGGTAATCGTGGCGACCCTCGAAGCGCAGGGCTACAGCTTCGTCACCGTCTCCGAGCTTCTCTCTTACGAGAAGCAGTAGTCTGCTAAACCTTGACTGCAAGTGATGCGCCGGCCTATAATATCAATGTGCATTGATATTATAGGCATTGATATGTTAAGCCGAAACGGGGAAGCTATGGAAAAGTGCTGTGTCAAAGGGACGACGGAATTCAAACAGCTCGAGGAACTCTCGACCTATCTGAGAATCATCTCCGACACCAATCGACTGCAGATTCTCTGTCTCCTCAAGAAGGGTGAGCGGTGCGTCTGTAATATCCATGAACCGCTGGACATATCGCAAAACCTTGCATCGCACCACTTAAAGACCTTGCGAGACGCCGGTCTAGTCATCGCCCGCCGTGAAGGCAAGTGGGTGCACTATCGCATCGATATCGGGAAGCTTGATTATTTGACCAATCTATACAATGAAGTGATTTTGGGAGGTTTTAATGGAGATCAAAGTACTCGGACCGGGTTGTGCCAACTGCAAGAAGCTGGAGGCTAATGTGTTTGAAGCCGTCGCCCAGCTCGATCTCGACGCTGACATTCAGAAGGTCGAGGATATTCAAGAAATCATGAGCTACGGTGTCCTATCGACACCCGGGCTCGTCGTCGATGGCGTTGTCAAGATAAGCGGTCGCGTGCCGAGTGTTGCAGAGATTATCGCTATTTTGAAGGGTTAGATATGTGGCAGAAGG
>MELI01000084.1:8050-14931 GCA_001767575.1 Candidatus Aquicultor primus
ATATGGTCTGTTCGGTTTTGACAGGACGTCGCTTTTGGGTGGCGCAATCGATTTCTTTATCTATGACATGGTGAAGATACTCGTCATGCTGACCGTTATCATTTACGCGATTGCGATTGTCCGCTCGTTCGTGCCGCCTGAAAAGGTGAGGGCAGTGCTGTCGAAGAAGAACGAATATGTCGGCAACGTGTTGGCCGCGCTCTTCGGTATTATCACGCCGTTCTGCTCTTGCTCAGCCGTGCCCCTCTTTATCGGCTTTGTCGAGGCGGGGGTACCGCTCGGTTTGACCTTCTCGTTCTTAGTCGCTTCACCGATGATAAACGAGATAGCCATCGGTCTCTTGTGGACGCTTTTCGGCTGGAAAATCGCGCTTATCTATGTCGCCTCGGGCCTTATCATTGCGATTGCCGCCGGCATTCTTATCGGGCGCCTCGGTCTCGAGAAGTGGGTCGAGGACTTTGTCTATCAGATAAAAGTGGGCGCAAGCACCGGGGAGGCCATGCGGCTTACCTGGAAGAACCGCTTCGACGACGCAAGAGGCTATACTGTCGACCTCGTCAAGAAAATCGCCCCGTATATCGCGCTAGGTGTTGGTATCGGCGCCTTTATCCACGGCTACGCGCCGGAAGAGTTTATATCGCGGGTGGCCGCTAAGACGAATCCGTTCGCGGTTCCGGTTGCCGTTCTCATCGGTATCCCGCTTTACTCGAATGCGGCAGGCACTATCCCGATTGTGACGGCCCTTATCGGCAAAGGAGTCCCCATGGGCACGGCTTTGGCCTTTATGATGTCGGTCACCGCGTTGAGCCTTCCCGAGTTGATAATCCTTCGAAAGGTTCTAAAGAAGCCGCTGCTCGCGACCTTTTTTGCGGTAGTCGGCGTTGCTATAATCTTTACCGGGTATCTTTTCAACTTGGTTATTTAAGATGGGAGAGCCGTTAAGAGCGACTTAAGCCAAGCAGGGGCACCTTGGGTTTTACATCGCGCGGAACGACGCCTATAATGCTCTGCGGGTTGAAGTAATAAGTTACTTTGAGTATCGTCCAACTCTGGCTTGCACACGGCTGTGAAAGGATAGTGTATGGGAAGCAATAGGGTAGCACGAGTCGTCATTCTCGTCATCATCGCCGTAGCGGCGGGTATCATCTTATATCCGAAGCTTATAAGCACCCCGTCACAGCAAGTCCAAAATAGGGAAGCGGGCGCTTTAAAACAAGTGGTCTCGCCAGGCGAGCAGGCCTTAGAGAGGGCGCTAAGAAGTGGCAAGCCCACCATGATCCTATTTCACTCTAATAGTTGTATCCCTTGCAAAGAAATGTCCGCCATCGTTGCTCAAATCGAACCGCAATTTAAAGAAAGAGCGAATTTTGTTGATATTTTGCTTGAAGATAAAGCCGAAGCGGGCCTTATCGCAAAGTATGAAGTACATACTATTCCGACAAGCGTTTTCTTAGATAAAATGGGCTCATACGTTGGGACTAACGTCGGTGTTATTAAAGAGGACGCGCTGGTAAGACTACTTGGCAGTCTGGAGTAATGGATGCTTGACGAAATAGCCCAACAATTTAGCTTAGTACTTAACGATAGCCTGCTGCTCGCGTTTGGCCTTGCATTCGCGGGCGGCCTCTTTACCGGATTTAGCCCGTGCGTCTTACCGTTTTTCCCGGCCATTATCGGCTATGTCGCAAAAAATACCGAGGTGTCTGAAGCCGCGGTTCTGGTTATCGTGGGTCTGTATTTCATGCAAATCATACGGTTACGGCTCGCGCTGCCCATAAAAGATCATGCCGGTTAGTGATACCGTGTAACAAGCGCGGCGGGTCCGGCTTGGATTTCGTTGACGGGCGGGTGGAGAATTGCCCAACCCTCACAGCCCTGGTAATATTCGAATAGGATAGGAAACCCGCCAAGTTATAGAAAGCGTAAACGGTTTGACACGTTTTTCAGGTGTAAAGCAATGGGCGTTAATGGATAGGACGATTCACCGCAAGAATAAGTTTCATAGCTTGGTCGCAATCCTGCTTATAGTAGTCATCGGGCTGGTGGCCTCGGTCGACATGCCTGAAGGTTTTGAGACCGCGCAGCAGTCCAAGCATCGAGTTCTGATCGACCGCCCCCAGACCGCAATCTTATTTGCGTGGCGAGATTCGCCGGCAGGGGAAAACAGCGTTTTTGCCAACGCAAAAAAGCGCAAGAAAACATATTATGATGAAGATTTTATTATCTTCTCGCTCGGCTCTTCTCCGCCCGGCCCGTCCCTCATACAACGCATCAATGATGTCTCGGCAAGCAAATATCGTTCTTTTTACAGCCTGGGAACTTTAAGCCGGCGCCATCTTCTCCTTACGAAATACCGCGATTTTGTCGACCTCAACACCCAACAATACGGACGATCCCTCCATTGATATGCGTTTACTTTTAAAACGTCATATCGAAGGAGGACAAGATGGAGTTACTTTCTATCGCCAAAAGGCGCAGGTACATCATGCCCATGGTTATTATCCTACTGGTGGTGTTTGGTTTTATTGCGTATAAGGCGACGACAAAGCAATCCCCTGAATATACAGAAAACGTTAATCAGGTAAAGCGTACAATCGCTCTCGGCTGGCCGATAAAATACCTGGCGACGACGGAAGGCAATCAGGAAAACGTCCTGGAGTTGCGGAAAAAGTTATCTGATTATTACGGTAACCAGGAACAAGAGTTAACGAAGCAGCAACGTTTCATAACGATTGCGCTCGATACGAAGGTGGAGCAAGATGATTTACCGGGCATCTATACAAAATACTATGCCGATGACAACGTGGTCACAGTCGGTTTTAATGTCTCGGGATTCAAGTTCGAGGATGTTCGGATCAAGCAGGATAAGGCTACCATAACGGGTAAAGTGGAGTATTTGATAAAACGGCGCATGCTCTCGCAGGAGTATGGAACGTTTGGGTCAAATACGTATGAATGGCAATTGGTTAAAACCGGAGGAAAATGGCTGATCGTTAAAGAGACTGTACTCTCAGAGGATAAGCAGTAACACGGGTAAGAGTATTTCGACTCGAGGGGCAATCCAGACGGTGGGAAGTTTATTGCTTTCAGCCACGAGCAAAGCGATTAGACCATAGATCGGGGGGAGAGATTACCGCTTCCCCCGATCTTTTGCTATAGCCTTTCGTATCTATTCTTGTAGATATTTCGGCTTTTTGCACGTAAGGTAGGAAATTCTAACTAATGGGTAGCATATTGTCGATAAACCTGGTATTATCCTGAGCTTATATGGTGATATTACGTTGAAGAATTGCGTCAGTTTGTATCCAAAGATAAAGAAACACCCGTTTAAGATAATCGCCTTCGACTGGGACGGCACGGCTGTCGCCAATCGCCAGGTCGATGCGGGACCGGTCGCCGATGTCCTCGAAGAGCTGATGAGGTTCGGCGTCCAAATCGTGATCATAACCGGAACGAACTTCGGCAATATCGACAGCCAGTTTTGTTCGCTCGTCACCGGGCCCCACAAGCAGAATCTTTATGTCTGCACCGACAGGGGTTCCGAGGTGCACGGTTTTGATGAGGACTCGAAACCGGTGCTCTTATACGGCCGCAAAGCCACCGATGAAGAAGAGGCCCTCCTAAGCAAGGTGGCCGAAGCGGTCAAGAACGATATTGAATCTCACTCGAACATTACCATCGATATAGTCTATAAGCGCCTCAACCGGAGAAAAATCGATCTTATACCAGAATGGGAGAATCCTCCGAAATCACAAATCGGCGAGCTTCTCGAGAAGACCGAAGCACGCTTGGTCCAAGGCGGTTTTAGCGGTGGCATAAAGGGCGCGTTCGCTATGACTATCGAGTACTCGAAACAACTCGGTCTTGACGATGCCAGACTGACCACCGACGTCAAGCATGTCGAGCTCGGTCTTACCGACAAGTCGGATTCCATCAACTGGGCATTGGAGGAGCTTTCATATAAGCGAAACATACCTTTTACCGATATCCTGATCCTAGGCGATGAGTTCGGGCCTATAGCCGGTTTTGAGGGTAGCGACTTTCTAACGTATAAGCAGGACGCGGAAGGTATCGATTATATCTCCGTCGGCAAAGAGCCCAACGGGGTGCCGGAAGGCGTTATACACGTAGGCGGGGGCCCTGATTGTTTTCTAAGGCTGATGAAGGAGCAAGCTAAGATTTATCGAAAGATCGAGCTCACCGAGGACCCCACGTTTCTTTTGGTTAGAGAAGGATTCGATGATATGCGCGAACGTGAAGTGGAATCGCTTCTAACGGTGGGTAACGGCTATCTCGGTGTAAGGGGCTCTATCGAAGAGCGGGTGTCGGGCTCGGAGCCCGCGACGCTCGTCGCCGGCGTCTACGACCGCGCGAAAGAGGGCGAGATCGAAGAGCTAGTGGTAGTTCCTGACTGGCTCCATACACGAATATACGTAGGTGGCGAACAGCTCCACCTAGACACCGGACATATAGTCGAGCACAGGCGCGTGCTCGATATGAAAAAAGGCATTCTGCGGAGAGAATGGCGCCACCGTGATGAGAGGGGCCGGATAACATCGGTCAGCATGCTGCGGTTCGCCTCGCTGGCCGACCCGCATGTGCTGGCGCTTAAGATATCGATAACCCCCGAGAACCACCAAGGGGAGATTCGCGTAGGGACCGGAATCGAGTTATGCCAAAAGATGGCGCTTGTCGCTATCCCCACCGATAGGCGTGTGCTCGAAGAAGACATTGGCGTGGTCGCAGTTTCAAAGACCAATTTTAGCGACATTACCATTGTGCAGGCGCAACGGAGTCGTATATCGACAGGAATCGTGAAGCCGGATTATCACACTCACATAGAGGAGTGCGGCGTCGGAGAATTCTTTAGCTGGCAGGCGGAGGCCGGTCAGACGGTCGAGATTGAAAAAATCGTCAGTATTTATACTTCAAGAGATACCGATGACCCCGAGCGAGAGGCGGTCGATAATCTCAGAGATTGCTGCGCGCGCGGTTTCAACGAGCTTCTGCTCGATAATGTTGACGCTTGGCGGGCGCGGTGGGATATCGCGGCGATAGCTGTCGAAGGCGACGCAGAGGTCCAGAGTTGGCTGAATTTTGCCGCCTATCATTTGATAATCGCGGGTAATCCCCACGATGAACGGGTCTCAATTAGTGCGCGGACGCTTACGGGCACAATCTATAAGGGACATGTCTTCTGGGATGCGGATATGTTCATGCTGCCGTTCTTTGTCTACGCGCATCCACCGACCGCGCGGGCGATGCTCAAGTATCGCCATCACACACTGCCCGGGGCGCGCAAAGAGGCACAAGACCTGAGTCTTAAGGGAGCTCTATACGCTTGGGAGTCGACGGTCACCGGTGAGGAGATGACGCCGGAATTCGTGATAACGCCGACCGGCGAGGTCATCCTGATTCTTACCGGCAAGATGGAGCAGCATATCAACACCTCGGTCTCTTACGGTGTTTGGTCATACTGGATGGCCACCCGCGACGAGGATTTCTTTGTCAACGCCGGTGCCGAGATATTAATTGAGACGGCTCGCTTCTGGGTGAGCCGGGCCGAGGAAAAAGACGGCGTATTTCATATCTACAATGTCTGCGGACCCGACGAGTATCACGAAATCGTCAACGACAGCATCTATACGAACCTGAAAGCGGTGTGGAGTATCGACCGCGCTGCTGATTCGGTAGCGTATTTAAAAGAGTCCCATGCCGGGAAGTGGTCTGAATTGAAAGCGAGAATTGGCTTCGACGATAATGAGCTGCTCGAATGGGATAATGTCGCTTCAAATATGTATAAAGACGCGAATCACGGGAACAATCTGATTGAACAGTTTGCGGGGTATTTCGACCTTGAGGATATCGACGTCTACGAGTACGAACCGCGGACCGTACCGCTCGATATGCTGTTAGGCAGGGAGGAGACGTCCCTGACACAGCTGGTCAAGCAGGCCGATGTCGTGATGCTCCTTTACTTGTTGGAGAATGATTTTACTCCTGAGGCCGTCGAGGAGAATTACAAATATTATGAGCGGCGTACCGGTCACGGCAGTTCGCTTTCGCCGAGCATGTACGGTTTGGTGGCGGCGCGTCTAGGACTGGAAGACCTTGCTCGGCGCTATCTGCACCAGGCAGGCACTATCGATTTGGCCAACAATATGGGCAACGCGTCCGGCGGTGTTCACGCCGCGGCTCTCGGTGGTCTGTGGCAGCAGGTTATCATGGGTTTTGCGGGCGTGCGCGTGCAGGTCGACGGAATTTATGTTTATCCGAGGCTTTTGAAAGAATGGACTCGATTAGGGTTCAAGTTGATGTTCCATGGAAATGTGCTTCAATTCGATGTCGAGCACGACCGCCAAATCACGGTCGTCGTAGGCGAAAAATCGGGAGCGAGCATCGGCATATTTGGCGGTTCTTTACAGGCATTGCAGTCCGGAGGGGTATATAAATCGCTGTGGGACGGCAACACCTGGCGCGAGTTTGCCAAAGTGGAAGAAGGTGCGGCATGAAAAACAGACCGGCGGTTATCATACCTTTAGATGGTTCTAAGACGGCAACCGCAGCGCTTGGCGCAGCGCAAGCGATGGCGATGACGATGGATGCGGTTCTCAATATCGTTTATGTTACCGAGGAGATGATTGACGAAAAGGAACTGCTCCAGGAACTAAAAGTGGACCGTCTTGACGTGAAGGATTTCTCAGTGCACATGATTACCGGAGCCACCGTTGTCGATGCGATATTGAAATTCGCCGCAAGCGTTGAAACAGAGATGATAGTCATGTCGAGCCACGGCTGGACCTACAATACTCAGCATCTGCTGGGGAGCAACACGATGGGTGTAGTCGAACGCGCTATTGACCCGGTTATGGTGATTAGCC
>MELI01000084.1:15001-16618 GCA_001767575.1 Candidatus Aquicultor primus
GACGTCCGCTGCCGTCATCGACAGGGTTTTTCGACTTGCCGAGCTGATGAGCGCAGATATAGATATTCTCAACATAGGGGTTCTTGGGACGAAGCCGCCTTCCGAGGCGGGCACGATTACCGTACCCAGGTATTTGGATTATCCTAGATATGACTGGCCGGCATGGTCACAGGAGTTCGTCGAGCGGTTCTACAAACATTTGCCGCCCGGCGTCGAGCTGCACATTTTTGAGCGCGAAGGCGACCCGGCCGAGGTAATGATCAAATTCGCCTCCGAAAACGCGGACGACATCATAGCGTTCGGGTGGCACGGGCATTTAGAGAATGAACGTGCATTAATTGTCAAAAACCTGATTCGAAAGACCGACGTCCCGCTCATATTTATCTGGTCGAGGTAATAACCCGGACCGCCCCTGTCGGCATTTCCTCCGGCCTTTACCTTGCTGAGCAGCTGATTATTTAGTACGATATTAATGACCTTAAAACAAGAGCTATTTCCGCAGATGGCAAAATGCACTGCAATAAAAGCAATGTGTCTATAGGGTTGCACGTATTGCCGCGTTGGCAGGGTGAGACATGGGTCAAGAGCTGAAGCTAAAAGTGACGATTATCTACGCGCACGTGCCGCGCTCAGGTTGAGGGCCTCGTTTTACAGCCGGGAGCTGCTTCGATGAGGACTTCGTATCCCAAGCGCATGCTCTTCACGACGACCTATCCACTAAGTTTGGAGCGCAAGTCGAGTGCATTCTGCACAATATTTTCTTCGATAACCCGGCTGACGTAGGCGATCTGGCCGATAAAATAGCTTGGGACGGCCTGAAACGCCCGGTCGTTTTTATCGACGAAGAGCCGGAGCTGGTCGGCTATATCGACGAACCGACGGTAAGTGAGCTTCTAGCGGACCGTGGCTTAACCGCGGGCGGATAGGTCAAAAAGAACACCCCGCATTATTTGCATCAAATAAACACCCCTTTATTCCGAGTCTTCCCAATTATTCCTCAAGGCCAAGGCGTAAATATTGACGCAGTAAAATTATTTGCTAAATCCATCGGGCTCGTGTTGAAAGATAACTGTGTTCGGGTATAGAAGAAGTGCTAGTTGTGCATGCTATCGACCCGGTACTTTTTTAGTGAGTGCGTGCTATGCGCCTGTTGTCCCAGGATGTGGTGTGGAGGTGGGTTTATGTCGACCGATGGGATTTCGATTTTTCCCCGTTTGACCCGGAGGGAATTTCTCAAGTACTGCGGGACGCTCGCCGCATTGATCGGTGCGGGCGAGGCGGCGATACCGGATATTGCCGCAGCACTTGAGAAACTCGCAAAGCGCCCGGCTGTAGTGTGGTCGCTTTTCCAGGAGTGTCTCGGGTGCTCGGTTAGCCTGCTTCAAAGCCGGACCCCGGATGTCGCCAACCTGATTCTAAGGCAGATATCCCTCGAATACCACGAAGCGGTTATGGCGGCCGCAGGGGACCAGGCGCATAAGAGCTTTGAGGATATAGTCGAAAGCGGTGATTTCTATTATGTTGTCGAGGGCGCTATTGCGACAAAGATTCCTGAGGCGATAACGATTCACGGCAGGACCGCTATGGAGATCGCTGAAGATACCTATAAGAAAGCGA
>MELI01000084.1:16627-18429 GCA_001767575.1 Candidatus Aquicultor primus
TTGCCATCGGCAGTTGTGCGACTTATGGCAATATTCAGGCGGCGGCACCCAACCCGACCGGCGCCAAGGGGCTTACCGCGTTCCTACGCGAGGACGCGGGCGTTGCCAACCCGGTCGTCGTCAACATCTCGCGCTGTCCGGGTAACGCCGAAGACATGCTCGCGGCGCTAACCTACATCCTCGTCCACGGAAAACCGCCGGAACTCGATGCGGTCGGGCGACCGGTTTTCCTTTATGGACATCTTATCCATGACGACTGCGAGCGCCGTGGCCATTTCGATGCCGGTGAGTTTGTCGAAGTCTTTGGCGATGAAGCGTCGCAGGAACGTTGGTGTCTGTATAAAGTAGGTTGCAAGGGGCCGCAGACCTACGCTCCGTGCCCAAAAACCCGTTGGAACGGCCATGTAAGCTGGTGTGTCCATAACGGCCCCTGTATCGGCTGCGCCGAGCCGGAGTTCTGGGACAAACTGACCCCATTCTATGAGCGCGCGCAGAACGTGCAAGTCCCCGGTATCGGCGGGATATCGACGACCAGGATAGGCATGGCGCTCGGCGCCGCTACAGCGGTCGGGCTGGGCGCTCATCTAATCGGGCAAGCGGCGACAGGGCGTTTAGGCAAGGGAGGACCTCCCGAGCCGGAGGAAGCAGCGAGAGGAGGTCGTTCATAAATGGCAAGAAAAAAAGTGATCATCGACCCGATAACACGCATCGAAGGGCATCTCCGAATCACCTGTATCGTCGAGGACGGCAAGGTGACCGAGGCGTGGAATACCGCGACGCTCTTCCGGGGGTTCGAGATTTTCATGAAAGGGCGCGACCCGCGGGACGCCTGGCATTTCTCCAGCCGCATCTGCGGGGTCTGCCCGACACCGCATGCCTGGAATTCCGTGCGCGCAACGGAGGAGGCTTTCGGCATCGACAAGATGGACGACAATACTCGTCTTATCCGAAATATGATGGAGGCGACCCAGGTCGGCTACGACCACATTCTATGGTTCTATATCCTCAATGCATTTGATTTTGTAAACGTCCCCAATGCGCTCAATGCGAAACCGACCCTGCCGACGCTCAAGGCCGTCCAGGAGCGCGTGCTGGCCGTGGTCAAATCCGGACAGCTCGGCCCGTTTGCGAATATGTATTGGGACCATCCCGGCTATAAGTTGCCGGCCGAGCTCGACCTCGAGCTGACCGCACATTATCTGCAGTCGATAGATGTCCAGCAGGCCGCAAACGATGCTGCCGCTTTTATGGGTGGCAAGTACCCGATGATAATGAATTATGCGCCTGGTGGTATCACTCAGCTGCCAAGTCTCGATGAGATACTCTTTTATCAGGGCCGCATGCGCGAGGTCAAAGACTTTATCGATAATGTCATGGTGCCCGACCTGCTGGCAATCGCGCCGTACTATATCGATTTGGCGCAGACCGGGAAGGGAGTCGGTAACTATCTGACATGGGGTCTTCTCGATGAGGAGAGCCAGGACCCTTACGATAGGCTTTTTCCGAGGGGAGCGATTTTCGACGGCAAGCTCCAGGTCGAGAAGGTCGACCCGGATGAGACCCGGATGTACACGAAGTACTCGTGGTTCGGTGATGATGTAGGCGGCGGCAAGCACCCGCTCGACGCGGGGCAGGAGCCGATAGAGTTCACAAAGCTCGACGCGCTCGACAATGAAGGGCCTGTCGAGGGCAAGTACGACTGGACGCAGGCGGTGCGCTACGGCAAGGATGACCGTCCGATGGAGGTCGGCCCGCTCGCGCAGATGCTCGTCGCTTACGTCTCGGGGCGGGAGGACACGAAG
>MELI01000084.1:18437-18735 GCA_001767575.1 Candidatus Aquicultor primus
GTACTCATGTCCGACCTCGGCCGTATCGCGGCGCGCGTGCTAAAGGCTAAAGTAAATGCGGATAATGCGCTTCGCTGGTCCGACGAGCTGTTAGCCAACATCGGCGCCGGCAAGACTAAAGTCTTTGAGTCAAAGCCGGTTCCCGCTACCGGCGAGGGAAAAGGCGGTTGGGATGCGCCGCGGGGTGCGCTCTGCCACTATATGCGCATCAAGGACGGCAAAATCGACACTTATGCAGCGGTGCCCCCGTCCAACTGGAATCTCTCCCCTCGTGACGACAAAGGCGTGCGCGGCCCGG
>MELI01000084.1:18781-19172 GCA_001767575.1 Candidatus Aquicultor primus
GCTTGAGATTCTACGCGTAGTCCACTCGTTCGATCCGTGAATGGCATGTGCGGTTCACGTGATTGAACCGAAATCCAACCGGATTCTAGAGTTCAGAGTCGGTTAGGGGGCGATAGCGATGCGGGAACATGAGACAAAACCATTCAAGCTCGGTATCAGCAAGCATGAAACCAGGGAAGAACACCCGCTCATGGCAGTTGTGACCCACTGGATACACTTAATCTCGATGATCGTTCTCATCTGGACGGGCTTCTTTATCCACTCGCCGTTTTACCAGGGGTCGATGATCATCAACAAGACGTTGCACACCTTGTTCGCGTTCATCTTGATCGCAACCGGCGTGGTCAGGATGTACTGGGCGTTCTTCGGCAAAGGATCCGCACCCAGCGGC
>MELI01000084.1:19187-30895 GCA_001767575.1 Candidatus Aquicultor primus
CCGATGACGAAGTATTACCTCTTCATGCGCAAGACACATCCGAGAACATTCAAGTATAATCCGCTGCAAAAGACGGCTTACGTCTCGCTGATAGTGTTCATCACGGTACAAATAATCACCGGTTTCTCACTGCTAACCGCGACCGCGCAATTTTTCCTGCCGTTGACTTACCTGTTGGGGGGAACAGCCACGGTCCGTTCTATACACTATTTGACGACATGGGGATTTATCTTCATCACGATGATTCACATATACTTGGCGCTCACAGAGACCATCCACGAGCTGCCCCTGATGTTTCTTTGGCGGGAGGTCCATGTCATGGAAAGGTGGTATGGACTCAAGCGTGACGAGTTGGAGGAGTGATTGGATTGTCCAGCTTCAAGCAGGTAGACAGGATTACGGTGCTCGGCGTCGGGAATACCCTGATGGGCGATGACGGTGTAGGTGTTGCCGTCGCGCGCGAGCTGGTCTCGGAACTAGAGGACTCGCCCGTAAACGTCGTCCTCGGAGAGACCGCCGGCATGGGGCTTATCAGGCATTTTAGGGAGTCGGATGTGGTCATCGTCATCGACGCGGTCGCCGCCGAGGCCGAGGCCGGCAGCATCTTTCGTTTCAATGCGGACGAAGCCGGTATCGTCCACTTGAGGTCGAACAATATCCACGGTATGGGTGTCCCGCACCTTATCTCTAACGCGCGCCTTGCGGGGGCGGACCCTGAGGTCATCGTCTACGGTATCCAGGTGGGGGATGTGCGCCCGCGCGATGAGATACTGACCGGGCCGGTAGCCGCGGCGGTGCCGCGCGTGCGAAAGCTCGTAATCGATGAACTGGTCAGGTTTGGCGCTACGGTCCGGTATCGCGGTGCCGGTAAGCAGGGTATGTCTAGTTTGACACGCACCAATTACTCTGGTAAAGTTCACCTGACTAAGGGGAGTAGCCAGCCTTAAAAAAGCGATGCGGTTGACATACCGGGCGTCTTTGCCCTGGTCGCAACCGGGTGATTCCGATAGGCGAGACCTTTGGCGAGCAATAGAATGCTGGCCAAAGGTCTTTTTTCTGAGGAGGCGCGAATGACAGGATTTTTCCCGGCATTATTGCTGGTGACCATCGCCGAGCTGGGTGATAAGACCCAGCTCTTGGTCTTGGCGCTGGCGGCCAAACACCGCCCGGGCAAAGTCATCGCCGGTGTAATTCTTGCACTCCTCGTGCTGCAGCTCACCGCCGTCATTGTCGGGCGCACGCTCTACGCGCTGGTTCCCATGTCGTATTTGCAGGTAGCCATAGGTGTTTCGTTCATCGGTTTTGGTCTATGGATGCTCAAAAAGGATACCGGGGACGAGGAGAACGCGGGTTCACTCGCGCTCACTTCTTTCGGCATAATCACGACAGTAGCGGCCACCTTCTTTATCGCCGAACTCGGCGACAAGACACAACTCGCTACCATTTCACTTGCCGCGAAATATAACTCGTTTGCCGGTGTATGGCTGGGTTCGACTTTAGGTATGATAGTCGCCGACGGTCTTGCTCTAATAGTGGGAGTCATCGCCGGCAAGAGGCTTCCCCAAGAGCGCATAAAATATATCTCAGCCGGTATCTTCATACTTTTCGGCATCATAACGCTGGCTCAAGCTCTCCTGTAGACCGGCACTAGCTATTATATGTTGTTGGTGGCGCGTGGAATACAGCCGGTTAGAGCCGCGCGCGCATGGGAATAATCTAACCGAATGCAGGCAATTCAAACAGGGAGACGGCATGGACATCGAGTTGTTATATTTCACAGGCTGACCGAAGTTCGAAGATGCGCAGGATGTGCTGGCGGAAGCATTGCAGGAACTCGGTATTGACCAACCCGTTCATGTCATTAATGTGCTCGATGACGAGGACGCGCGTGGCAAGCGCTCTCTGGGCTCGCCGACGATACGCATTAATGGACTCGATGTCGACCCGCTCGCCCGAGAATCCACGGATTTTGCGATGAAATGCCGAATCTATCGGGTCGGCGACGGTATACAAGGATATCCCAGTAAAGACATGGTGGTGGCGGCACTTAAGGACGCTGGAGAGCTAGTGTGATATAGTCCTGAGTCTAACGAAGTCTACTTCATCTTATGCCTCATGAAAGCCGACGCTCAGCGTCGGCTTTCCAAGTTTTTGCCGTTTTGCGAAGAATTCTCATCTAAATCAATTGACTTCCGGGTTGCCTCGCTGCTATTATCCTATGATACATGAAAAATCATGTGAGATAGGAGAAAACATGCATCAAGGTGAACCGATTTTTTTGGGGACTGCGACAGTCGGTGAACGCGGGCAGGTAGCGATTCCGGCCGAGGCGCGCCGGGCGCTCGAAATCGAGCCGGGGAGCAAGCTGCTTTTTTTCAGCGGGCCTCATAACTCGGGGCTTCTTATGGTAAAAGCCGAGGACCTCGGGCGTCTCGTCAAGCATCTTACCGAGAAAGCCCAGAGTATCGAGCAGCTTATCGACAGTACGAGTGATGAGTCGTAGAAATCATCAAGGTTTTGATTTAAGTAAGTGAGGCACTTATGGAGTCTATCTCTAAATCACAGAAAATATTAATAATGACGGGCGTCTTCTTCGGCATGTTGCTGGGGGCGCTCGACCAGACTATAGTCAGCACAGCCATGCCTACCATAGTCAAAGAGCTCGGCGGCCTGACCATGCTGTCGTGGGTCTTTACCGCGTATATGTTGGGCTCGACTGCTTCAATCCCGATTTTCGGCAAGCTCTCCGATATCTATGGACGCAAGTGGTTCTACATTAGCGGTATTATCATCTTTGTCGTAGGCTCGGCGTTGTCGGGAGCCGCGCAATCGATGACGCAGCTGATAGCCTTTCGCGCACTGCAAGGCATCGGGGCGGGCTCGATGATGGCAAATGCGATGGCTGTCATCGGCGATATCTTTCCGCCACGGGAGCGCGGCAAGTGGGGCGGCATTATCGGGGCGGTCTTCGGCATAGCGAGTATCGTCGGTCCGTTAGTCGGGGGCTATTTCACCGACAATCTCTCATGGCGATGGAATTTCTATATCAACATCCCAATCGGTCTTCTGGCGATTTTCATTCTGGCAAAAGTCATGCCTGTTATCGTCTCACACAAGAATCGCAAGGTCGATTGGTGGGGCTCGGCGACGCTCGTCGGCGGTATAGTGCCGCTGCTTTTGGGGCTGGTGTGGGGCGGCTCTACCTATCCGTGGGGCTCGAACGAGATAATCGGTCTCTTTAGTCTTGCGACGGTCATGATAGGGGCGTTTCTCGTGATTGAAAGCAGAGCAGAGGAGCCTATCATCTCATTCGATCTTTTCAGGAATCGCATTTTCAGCGTCTCCGCAGCTATCATGTTTGTGACCGGAGTCGGCATGTTCGGGACAATCGCGTACATACCGGTCTTTATGCAAATCGTCATAGGCAAAAGCGCCACCAACTCCGGGCTATTGTTGCTGCCTTTGATGTTCGCGACCGTTATTTCAAGCACGATAACGGGGCAGATAATGTCCCGTACGGGCAAGTATAAAACGGTAGGTATTCTCGGATTAGCGACTGCGACAGTCGGTATGTATCTGCTTTCCACGATGAGCGTTGCGACGCAGAGTTCGGATATTGTGAGGTATATGATTCTTTTAGGGCTGGGGCTTGGGACGACGATGCCGATTTTCTCGATTGCCGTGCAGAACGCGTTTCCGCACAACCAGCTCGGTGTTGTCACGGCGGCAACGACATTTTTCCGCTCGATAGGCGGGACGGTAGGCGTTGCCATCATGGGCAGCCTCTTAAACAATAATCTCGCCGGCGAGATGAAGAGCCTATTGGCACGCCACGCCGGGCAGTTGCGGTCTTTGCCGCAACCGATGGCCGAAGCGCTCAAAGACCCGCAGAAGGTGCTAAACTTCGGCAACATGGGCGGCTCCCTCGATACGCTGCCCGCTGCGGCCCAGCAATCTATCGCGGTGCTCATGGGAGACGTGCGCCTGGCGCTTTCGGATAGTATTACCGGCATCTTCTACATAGCCACTTTCATGATGGTCGCCGGTGTGCTGCTGATGTTTTTCATGCAGGAGATGGCTCTTCGCACTACCCATGCCGAGCAGCCCGCGCCGGATGAGCCTGACTTTCAGGTGGAGGCGCACAAGCCCCGTGTTGTGCTGGAGGAACAGCCCGCCCTCGACTAAAACAGGCTGGAATCGCCGGCAAGGGATGGTCTCTTCTTTGCCGGCGACACGCACCTATTCCGCCGCGCGCCTCTTAAGCTCTGCGAGCGTATTCTCGAGGTTTTTAAGCTCTTCGCCGTAACCCTTCCAATCTCCGGTTCGTGATTTCTGCTGCGCGTTCTCATAGTACTTCGAAGCCTGGTCGGTAAGTTCTCTGATAGAGCTTGGCGTCTCGGGCTGCGCCGGTTCCCCATCCTTGGTCGGTTGAGGCTCTTCTTTGCCCCCGCCGAAGATAGCGTTGAGCGCTGTGCTCAAGTCGTTTTCCATCACAATCTTAGTGCCATAAGCGACTATAACCCGCTTTAGCTCCGGCAGTTCCGACTGTTCGGCTTGGAGATAGAGCGGTTCGATATAGAGGACGGAGTCCTCTACCGGTATCACAAAGAGATTGCCCCGCAGGACTTTTGACCCGCTTTGATTCCACAGTGAAAGCTGCTGCGATATATCGGGTGTCTGGTCGATACGTGCCTCTATCTGAAGCGGCCCGTAGACGAGCTTTTGTTTCGGGAATTTATAGACCAGCAGCTGCCCGTATTCGTCGGGGTCGCTCTTCGCGGCCATCCAGGCTATCATGTTGTTTTTCTTAGCGGGTGTAAACGGCGTCATTATCATGAATTTTTCTCTGTTCTCACCGGGAAGCCTCATCATCATATAGTATGGCGCGATCTCTTGTTGCGCGTCGCCGATGATTTCTTTAGGGATGTTCCACAAATCTTCCTTGTTGTAGAAGACCTGCGGGTCGGCCATGTGGAAGGTCGCGAACAGCTCGCTCTGAATAGAAAAGAGCGCTTCCGGATACCGGATATGGGCCTTAAGCCCTTCGGGCATCTTTGAGCCATCCTTAAACAGCCCCGGGAAGGCTTTTTTGTAAGTCTTTATCAGCGGGTCTTTCGTATCGAATATGTAAAAGTCGATTGTCCCGTTGTATGCGTCGATGACGACCTTGACCGAATTGCGGATATAGTTGTCGCTGCCCGAGTAAGGTTGTGAATACGGATAGCGGTTGTCGACGGTGTATGCATCGATCATCCAAAAGAGCCGGCCTTTATCGACTATGATATAGGGGTCGCTTTCATATCTGAGAAACGGCGCCACCAGCTGGACGCGCTCGGTGATGTTGCGGTTAAAGACTATCTTGCTTTTGTCTGTCAGTGAATCCGCGAGCAGGAGCTTCATGCTGTTGAAGCGCCAGGCAAAGGCGGCCTTTTTGAGCAACCCGTTCATCGTCACGCCGCCGGTTCCCTCGTATTTTGTGTAGCTGTTCTCGTTGCCCATCGGGAAGTCGAATTCGCGTGTTGTGGTGCCGACGACGATATAATCGTTACTCGTCTCGCCGAAGTATATTTCGGGACGCTTAACGTCCATGCTCGGTATAGCTGTCTTAGGCGGGATGTCTTTAAGTATCAACCTCGGCAAGCCGTCTTCTGTGAATTCATTGACCCGGTTGGCTACGATTCCATACCCGTGCGTATATACCAAATGCTGGTTTAACCATGTCTTTGCGTTGTCGGAGAGATTGTCGGTATTGAGCTCTCGAGCGGATATCGCGACTTGCCGCGGCGTACCGTCAATCGGATAACGGTCGACGTCGACATCGGAGAAGTTGTAGTAAGGGCGAATACTCTGTATCTGGTTATATGTTTTAAGAAGCGGTTGCCAATCCCAGAGGCGGATATTGTCGATGGTCTGCCGGTTTTCGCTCAGGTCCGCTTTGGTAAGCACCTGCTCGGCCGGGAAGAGCTTTTCCTCGATCTTGTCGAGGCCGTATGAGCGGTTGGTAAATTCGATGGACTTCTTTATATAAGGTGTCTCTTTAACTATCTCGTTCGGTGAGACGCTGTATTGTTGAACCAGAGCCGGGTAGACACCGCCCGCAAGGATGCTGACACCCATGATAAAGGCGACACTGGCAACCGGCAGGCGCCAGCCTTTAAAGTGCAGGTTGACCATGAACATAACAGCAGCGATGAGTGATGCATAGAAGAGCACGGTTAGCGCGGGCAGTTTGGCGTGGATATCAGTATAGCCCGCGCCGAAGATAACGCCGGTGTTCGATAGCAACAAGTCATATGAGTTCAGCTTATACGAAAGTCCTAGCAAGACAAAGAACAAACCGAATAGGACCGAAAGATGGGCTTTCGTATGCGGCGCGAATCTCTGCATGTCAGGACGGAGTGTAATGCCGCCGTTTATCCAGTGAACCGCGCTCGTCAGGATTATCGAGATAACGATAGTCTGAAAACCAAGACTCAGCAAAGCCCGGTAAAACGGGACTGAAAAGACATGAAATGAGAGGTCGAGATTGAAGACGGGGTCTTTAGTCCCAAACGGGACCTGGTTGAGGTACTTTAGCACGATGTCCCAATAACCCGTTGCCGAAGCGCCGATTATAAACGCGAACCCGAAAGCGACTGCGAATAGCACGAGGTTAAAGAAACGCATAAACGCCGGAGATTTGATGAACTTCAGCACCTCGTAAAGAGGGTCGTCCTGCGAACCGAACCAGTATGGGAAAGGCGGCGCCATTTTTCTGGCTATGAGCATATTGGCGTAGAGAAAGACAAAAAAGGCCAGGCCGGACGCGACCCATAGTCCCAACTTCAGCGAGAGTATGTCGACAAAAACGCCGTCATAGGCGACCTCTTTAAACCAGAGCCAATCGGTAAAGAGGTTAACGAGTGCCTTTGAGGAGACAATTATCACAAAAAGTACGGCGAATAGTGCGTAAGTTATGACCTTTCCTGTTTTCAAGGTAACCTCCGGTTTAAGGAATGGAGCCGGCGGCGGTTGCGCCTACTGTCTCAGTGCGCTTGGGATGTTGTCGGTACCGGCTTACTTTTATTTAACTAGAAGCTAGATTCAAAAGCAAATCCAGGTTGGGTTTTTAGCGTCGGCAGGTTGCATATAAGCTAGGAGAGACAGTTGATTGGGTCAGTTGCCGGGGACTGCGCTTAATTCGAAGATTTTCGATTAATATTTCGCAAAACGAGTAAAGAGCATATGCGATACGCCGATATTTGATGTGATGCCTACTAGGAGTGAAGTTTCTAGCAGGAATACTTGTTTAAAAGGAAAAAATAATAACACTGGAGGGAATATTTAATGAAGCTAAAGACGAGAATGATTCTGGCAATCGGTGCGGTACTGCTGGGAGCTTTGGTCGCTACCTTCGTCTTTGTTGCGAATTCTCAGAAGACCCAATCGGAGTCGCTCTACTACAACCAGGCGAAATCGATTGACTCCTCGCTGTCGTTGGTGAGGACGGTAGTCTCCGGCCATGGCGGCGTTTTCGCCAAGCAGAAAGACGGTTTCGGTGTAAACCCGTTCTTAGCGGCTATTCCTGACGTCAAAGCTGAAATGAAGAGCGCGAAAGGTGATAAGTTCGCGTTGATCAATGGATTCAGCTTCATGCAGGAGATGTCGGATATTTCACAAAAGGAAGGCAAGACCGCGTTTACCTATCGCGCGCCGAGCGATAAACCAATTAACCCCATGAACAAGCCGAGCGACAAAGAGCTTGAGGTCTTGGGAAGCATGAAAGACGGTGCCCTCACCGAGGAGTACACCAAAGTGGTCGGCGAGGATGGCAAGAAGTATTATGTCTACAATGCCGCGATGGTCACTAAAGAAGAGTGTATGAAATGTCACCCGGACTATACCATAGGTGGGGTCGACGGCATGATGAGCATTTCGCTCCCGATTGATGAGGCCGAAGCGCGCAATGCCGCAAGCATGCTCAACCTCGGTTATATTTTTGCCGCTGCTCTTATTATAGTCGTCGGTGTAACCTATGTCTTGGCAAGTCGTGTCACGGCGCCCATAAAGCATCTCGCGGAGGCTGCCGATAAGGTCAGCAAAGGTGAGATGGATTTCGTCATCGACATCAACCGGAAAGATGAAATCGGTGAGCTGGCCGAAGCGTTTAATAGGCTTATCGCCAGTATCAAGATTCTCAGTATGACGAACGACCAATAACGGAGCTAACCTAAGACCTTGCGGGGGACACGATGTCAGATTTATCGAACCAGGTTTTAAACATAGCGGTAGCCTATTTGGGACCGGCGGCCAGACAGTTTCTGGAGAGGCAGTGCAGTGCTCATCTGAGCTCGTCATTCGAAACCCTCTCGGCCGGCGACATCCCTGAGTTGGGCAAATGGATCAACATATCAGCCGGCCTGGTAATAGGCAAGGATAAAGCCGAGGAATTCTCTAGCAAGGTCTTGGCGCTTAAGTAGAACGCTAACGATACAGACCCATCATCAAAGGCGGGTGGCAGAAAGCCATCCGCCTTTTAAATATTGCTCTACACTGCAGTGAGCCGGGCATCCAAGTTTAGAAGTACATCCGCCTGGTGATCTTATCTTTGGTGTTCGAAGAGTGGTAGCACCAGCGGCAATATCGCGGCAATATCATCGATTATGTGGTCCGGGCAGCTTTTCAGTATCTCGAGGCCGTGGAATCCATAGGTAACGCCTACTGTCAATGTGCCGGCGTTCCTTCCGGCGGCGATGTCGACGTCGGTGTCGCCGACCATGACTGCGGCATCAGGATGTGAATTAAGGAAGGCCAGCGTTTTCAAAATCGGCTCGGGGTGCGGCTTTAAGTTCTCGACGTCTTCGAATGCGACTACGTGGTCTAAATAAGTCGCCAACCCGGTAAGACTCAAAGTCGCCAGTGTCGACGTCCTGGCTCGTGTCGTGACCGCGCCGATTCTCAAGCCGGACTTCTTCAAAGTCTCCAGCGTATCCCGCGTGCCTGGATATGCCTGTGCCAAATCAGTATGTTCGACTTGGAATGCGCGGTGCATATCGCTCAGTTCTAACACGTCTTCGACGCCGGTCAGTACCTCGTAACACAGATTCAGTGGCTTTCCCACTAAGCGCGCCATCTCTTCGCGGCTTTTCTCGGGAAATCCGGCGCGCTCCAGAGTATACTCAAAAGCTTGAAAGATGAATTCGCTCGTATCCAGCAGGGTTCCGTCGACATCAAATAAAATCGCTTCAAATGTTTGCATAAAAACATTATATCAAATTGGCCGCCCAATATTCACCTGCAACAATGCTGAGAATATACGGTTCTGGGAATAACCATAGTACAAGCCTGGTGAATCTGACTGTGTCGCTAAAAAGGATGGCTTCCATGAAACTCATTTACTTCTACGACGAGGTGCTACCCGAGCAAATACTCTTGGCCGGCGGCAAGGGGTTAAATGTCGCACTCATCCATCAGGCAGGACTATTGGTGCCCCGGGGGTTCATACTCTCGGCCGAAGCGTTTCGCATGGTCATCGCGGAGTGTGGGCTGGATGACTCGCTAGCGGCGTTTTTAGGCGCCGACTCATCGCCTGACCTTATTACAGAGGTTTGTGAAAGATTAAAGGACGCGCTAGACGCGGTGCACGTTAAGGACGAGATACGGGTCTCCCTCATCCAAGCTTTTGAGGAACTTTCGCCAACAAGTCCGGCCGGTCTTATAGTTCGCAGTTCGGCTACGGTCGAAGATTCGCCAAAAGCAAGCTTCGCGGGCCTTTTGTCGTCTTTTCCTAATGTGCGCGATTTTGACGACTTATGGGTCGCGGTGCGCAAATGCTGGGCATCGATTTTCACTCCGGAGACGCACATCTACCTGAAGGAACAAGGGTTGCTCGGGGCGGATGTCGGTGTTGCCGTCTTAATCCAGGCGATGGTCCCGGCCGAGCGTTCGGGTATCGTATTCTCAAAGGATCCGGTGACTAGCGACAGCGACAAGGTCGTCATCGAGGCTATTTTGGGCTTCGGCGAGGAGATTGTCTCGGGAGAGGTCACGCCAGAGCGCTATCTCTACTCTAGAAAACGGCAGATGGTGGTCAGCCGCAAGCTAGGTCGCCAATCCGAGTTCATTTCACCCACAGGCGAGAGAAAAAAGGTCTTCGAAGAGCTTGAATTGACCCCAAGGCTCAGTGAACAAGAGGTCTTTGAGCTGGCTGGCGCGGGGATTAAGCTTGAGGATATCTTTGGAAGCCCGCAAGATATCGAGTGGGCATACAGCAGCGGTAAGTTTTTCATCCTGCAATCCCGGTCTATCGTCATCGGCGAGCGTTATGAGAAGCTCTTTCCGCAAATCGGCGAGCACACGGTGTTATTAAGAGGCAGCGGTGTAAGTCCGGCGATGGGGTCGGGCAGGGTTAAAATCATCGAGCCCGATGAGATTCCCGACACCGACCGCAATACCGTAATCGTCGCAAAGCGCATCACCAACGACCTAGCGGTTCATCTACGGCGCGCGGCGGCGGTCGTCACGGACGAAGGCGGGGCCACCAGTCACGGGGCAAATATATTGCGCGAGTTCAACGTGCCCTGCGTGCTGGCTACTGCAAATGCCACTGAGAAGCTGAAAGAAGGCCAGGTCGTTACCGTAGACGGTTTTAGGGGTGCGGTATACGAAGGAGACCTGGCGGTAAGGACGAACCGGAGCGACAATGTTCCCGATACCCTGACCAAGGTCTTCATCTCGGTGCTGGTTCCTGAGAAAGCGCGCAATGTCGCGCCTTTCGCCGACGGAGTCTCATCGTTGCGCAATGATTACTTCATGCTTGAGTCGGGAGTCCATCCGATTAAGATGATCAAGGAAGGCCTCGGCGTCTATCTTGAGGAAAGCATCGCCAACGGTATCGTCCAGACGCTCCAGCTATTCAAAGGCAAACCGGTCTGGTATAAGACTATGGATGCGCCCACCGATGAGTTCAGGCGTCTCAAGGGCGCGGACGATCCCGAAGAGCGCAACCCGCTTTTCGGTTGGCGCGGTATCGGGCGAGAACTCGAAGAGCGCGAGATGCTCGAACTGGAATTTAGGGCGGTTTCCAGAGCGCTTGAGATAACCGGCGGCGATTTGGGCATCAAACTCCCGTTCATCCGCTTTGTCGATGAATTGCATGCCGCTAAAGAGGTCATGCGCGATGTGGGATTGCGCCCGCACGAAGACGTCAAGGTTGGGATATCGGTTGAAAATCCGGCGACGGTATTTACCTTGCTCGATTTTATCGATGAGGGCATCGATTTTATCAGCATCGGCATGAGCGACCTCGTGATGTGCACGCTGGCGCTCGATAGGGAGAGTCAAAAGGTAGCCCGCATATTCAGGCCGAACCATGCGGCGGTCTTGCGCCTTCTCGACGAGGTGGCGACGGTCGCCGGCAAGCATAATATATTCACGTGCGTCGCCGGAGAGAGCGCGCGAGACCCGTCGGTCCTTCCATATCTGGTCACGGCCGGCTTCGAAGCAATCGGCGTTTCGCCGGCTTTCTTCTCGGAGGTCAAAAACGAGATAGCGCGGATAGAAGGGGAACATCATGGGGGAGCCCGTAGAGCTGCGCGGTGGTAAGCACTACAAACAGCTGCTTTATGCGAGGGCGCTGAACCACATCTTTATCCCGAGGAAGGCTTGCTGCTCTACGGCCATATCACTGCCGGTGATACACAATTCATTGTCGCGTGAGTTTGAATTCT
>MELI01000085.1:0-7871 GCA_001767575.1 Candidatus Aquicultor primus
CGTTTCATTGATTTTACAGGTTGCCATCCACTCTTAGCTAGTGGTTCAAGCTGGTGGGCTCATATCCATGGTCCGTTTAGGCTGTAGTGGGATTGATCAGTGCCTGTCATCCTATCCATAAGATATGTGTCTGGTAACTACTTTGCACCTGATTTTAGTGATATCTTAGAAAAAAGAAGGGGTTGTGTCCCTTACCTCAAATTGCTAAACCAATACTTATCTTGCAGTACTAGTGATCCTCGGGTCACGTTGTTTCAAGTGTTCAGGGTATTTATGAATCGGTTTTTACCATAGAGGACAGTTAGACGGATTTGGATGATATTTTATTCTCTCAGGAGGGGTTTTGTGCAGGAATCGGACGTTGTCATGGATATCGGGGATACTAAGAGAGGTTGGCATATTTCTGAAGTGCCAAGCGTGAAGCCGAAGCTGCTCGATCAGCTACGCGAAGCACTCCGAGCGCGCCATTATAGCCGCCGGACTGAGCAGACTTATTGCCAATGGGTCAAACGCTACATCCATTTCCACAACGTGCGCCATCCGGCTGAGATGGCTGAACCGGAAATCAATGCTTTTCTAACCCATCTTGCTGTGAAAGCTAAGGTTAGTGCCTCGACACAAAACCAAGCTCTAAGCGCATTGCTTTTTCTCTATCGTCATGTTATCGGTCGGGAGATCGGCGATTTGGGCGAGGTGATACGCGCCCGCAAGCCCAAGCGTCTGCCAGTGGTTATGGCCCCCGGCGAGGTAAAGGCCGTTCTTGGTTATTTGACCGGCGACAAGTGGCTGGCAGCGTCACTCATGTACGGCACAGGCCTGCGGCTCATGGAGTGTTTACGCCTGCGGGTCCAGGACATTGATTTTTCCGCAAGGAAATCACCGTACGCGATGTCAAGGGCGCGAAGGATCGAATTACGATGCTGTCCGAATCACTCAATCCGCCGCTCAATGACCACTTAAGGAGAGTCAAGGCTATTCACCAGAAGGACCTAGACTCCGGCTGGGGGCGAGTTCTCATGCCCAATGCTCTGGATCGCAAGTATCCCAACGCTCCCACCGACTGGCGCTGGCAATGGGTCTTTCCCCAGGAAAATCGCTGGAAGAACAAAAAGACCGGCAAAGAAGGCCGTCATCATATAGATGAATCACTGGTTCAAAAAGCTGTAAGAGACGCTGTCGCAAAGGCCCAATTGACCAAGCGAGCCACATGTCATACCCTCCGGCATTCATTCGTAACGCACCTATTGGATGGCGGCCCGCGATATCCGAACACTCCCAAGAACTCCTGGGTCACAAAGACGCAAAAACCACGATGATTTATACCCATGTCTTGAACCGTGGCCCGGCTGGGGTTCGCAGCCCGGTAGATATGTTGTAAGTTTAAATAAGGCAGCTCTAGGCAATATTATACCGATCCGTGTAAGACACTATAGTAAAACAGCGTTTAATCAAAATAGGTGCATTTAGCATTGGTTATAGCGACAAGAGATGTATTTCTGGAGGCGTCTTATATGGGCACAAATAGCAATTTTGGAGTATTATATGGATCAGTATAAACAATGTTAGGCAGACCATGAGAGCCCGGTAGGGCAGCGCTCGAACAAGGAGGCGTGAATGAAATGCCCTGAATGTGGCGCCCCCGGCTCGCAGTGCCAAGAGCGCTTCAACGAATTCCTGGCACTTGAGTTTTCAGACGCTGCGTTCTTTGCCGTCCACCATCTGACCGTAGCGACGTTCATGCTTCAGCACTCGAGCAGATTGTCGCGTGAAGGCTGGATCTGTGAGCGCGAGCTGTTGAGTGCGATTCTCGCTGAGGATCAGCCGCCAGATTCTGTTGGCAAGCAAGCGCGGCACTTCCTCGACGGTGGCGGGTGTGGTGTCGGCTTCAAGTCGAAGGACGGCCTGCCGGTAGTGGCGATATCGACCTGGACGAAGACGATCTTGGACGTCTGTTCTGAAAGTGCAGACGTGTATGCCCGCGACATAACCTCGTGGGCGAGAGCCGCGCTGGAGGAGGCAAACAAGTTGGACCTGTGAGCGGCTCGAAGCTGCCTAACAAGCGGATCAAGCAGACAAGCCGCCGTGCGCGCTACACTCGGGCAGAGGCGGATGGCGAAGCGGCTTGCATCTTATCCGCACCACGTTAGCTGGCCAACGTCGCGCAGTGTAGGAGTGGAATGACCATCGCCCGAGAGCACACCTTCACGGCCGACATGAGAATCGCGGGAATCAACCCCTACGTAGATGTTCCACCGCACGTGGTGAAAGCGCTTGGGAGTGGGTCGAAGGTCCCTGTGTTAGTGAAGGTCTCTGCCGCGAGCGCCGGGAAACGGAAGTCTGCCGATGCTCAAGCCAAGAGAAGATTGAGGCAGGACGCTACGCGACTGAAGATGATCGGCCGGCTCGCGCCTGGTGGCTGGTTCCGCTCGACGGTCCTCATCTTGCACTCGAGCGCGCCCCGGCTGTATCTCGATTCATGGATGCGCGAAACTGCTGGTGTAGCTGTGGGCGACCGCGTGCGCGTGAGTTTGAGACTTGACTGCGGCTCTCGGGAATTGCCCATGCCCGCCGCCTTGCGCGAAGCGCTGGATGGGAACGAGCAGGCACATGCGGCCTGGGAGAGGCTCACACCCTCGCGCCGACGCGAAATCCTCACATATCTTCATTTCCTCAAGACGCCGACCGCGATTGAGCGGAATGTGCAGAAACAATCGCTGTTCTGGTCGCCAGGGACGGGGACCATGACTAACTGGTGAGGATTGGGAATGCTCGGTGGCCGCGGATGTTTAGCAGTTATAGCCAGCTAACAACAGCATGCAGCGGACGGCGTTTCGGCGCCGCCGCTGATGCTGAGCGTTAGGCGGCTAACCTTTCTGTCAGGATGTATGCGCTATGAGACACAATTTGGACGAAACGAAACTTCTATATGTGACGAATCAAGATGAATGGCGCAACTGGCTAGAGAAGCACTACAAGTCTGAGAGAGAAGTTTGGCTTGTATACTATAAAAAGCACACAGGGAAGCCACGCATTCCTTACAACGATGCTGTTGAGGAAGCACTCTGTTTTGGCTGGATTGATAGTACCGTTAAAGGCATTGACGGAGATAAATATGCTCAAAGGTTCTCTGTGCGCAACCCCAAGACTGCCTATTCTCAAGCGAATAAGGAACGCTTGAGAAACCTTATTAAACAGGGCAAGGTCGTTGGAGAAGTCTTAGCAACCCTGGGAAACCTTGCGGAAGAACAATTTGAGATTCCCTCGGACATCCTTGAAGCTATCAAAGCCAACGAAAAAGCCTGGGAGAATTTTCAGGGGTTGTCCGAGCCCTATATCCGTGTTCGAATTGCATTCATAGACGCCGCACGGAAAAGACCCGAAGAGTTCAAAAAACGTCTACGGTATTTCATTGAGATGACCGAGAAGAATAAGCAGTTTGGATTCGGTGGTATTGAGAAGTACTACTGATGCTGCAAGAGCTATACTTCCCAATGATGTATGAGCCGCCCAACACGCGCTTGCACCTGACGCCGCTCCGCTGCGCTGCGCGGCGCAGGTGAAGCGCAAACCGTTGGGCGCCAGAAGAGAAAGCTAGTCTCCTTTATATTCCAGGATGTCTCCTGGCTGACAATCCAATGCTTTACAGATCGCCTCCAAAGTTGATAAGCGAATCGCTTTTGCCTTTCCGTTTTTTAGTATGGAAAGATTCGCCATAGTGATTCCCACTTTTTCTGAGAGTTCCGTAACCCTCATTTTTCGCTTGGCCAGCATTACATCGATATTAATTATGATTGCCATAATTGCGTCTCATACGGTTAGATCATTTTCCGATTTTATATCCACGGCATTCTGTAATACCTTTTCAAAAACAGCCGCCGCAGTTGCAATCACAATAGAAGCAAAAGTCGTAAACATGCCCACGGCAGTAGGACCTGCCGAGTCTTCACCGTTAGCAAATAACCTTATGTATAGTATTCCTAACACAATTGAGCCACTGAGCGTGATTGCACAGTATTTTATATTCCTAACTGCCTGTACGGCTGATTGAGAAAACACTTTATTCTTATCAACATAGCTTAACAGCTTAAATCCGTGATATAACGCAACAAAGAATGGGATGGAAGCAATAAAGCCATAGATAATAAGCGGATCTTTATAAATACTGAATAGGTCTAAGTTAGCAGCTCTTCCCTCGGTCTGAGGAAACCAAATCAAACCGGCAAGTGTCACGATGCCGATCAGAGAAATTACAATCTTTAAGAATAGGGTTGAACCTTGCTTCAGTGTCATGAATACCTCATTTCTATCGATTGTTACACTGTTACATACGATTTATCGTTTATTAATATATTATTATCGTTATTCACTCGGCAGTTAAGATGGGTTTGGTATTTGTTCTCGAGCCAGAAAGTCGGCGTTCCATAAGTGCGCCCAACAATGCGTGCAGCGGACTTGGTGGTACGCGCCGCGAAAGAGCCGCTGTCCGAGCGATAACTTTTTTCCGTTTCGTTGGCTGGTTCTCCCACCAAGCCGCTAACGCCTGCCGTTAGGCGCAGAAAGGCCTGTGTGCGCCAAGCGACTCTCTCAGCACTTACTGATTCCCAAGCCCGATCCTATGCAATCTACTTTGCGTGGGGTCACTCGCTTTGTGCTACAAACAACTTTGTAATAACAGTCGGCGCCTCCTCGCGGCGGCGAGTTCAACCTCTGAAAGGAGACCTTATGAAATCCTCTGTCACAAACGTACTCATAGCTCTCGGTATCATCGCCATCGGGATAGGTATTGCCGCTGCTGGCATCTACATTGGGGAAACCGATGACGCGCCTGGCGCGGCGCTAATAGGCATCCTGCTGATGGTCGGCGCGGTGACGCTCGGCGTGAGGACCGCGCGGCGCAAGACATAGTACCCATTTCCTGGCTCAACATTGAGCCTCGGCAAGGTTGATTTTTCACCTTGTTGATAATTTGATTCGTAAGCGTTTCTGCTAGCTGTAACTTATCAGTCATTACCAAAGTTTTTGTTGTGGGTAAAATCTTATCGAGATGGGTAGAGTATTCGTTATCAGGCATGAAAATTGGCGTTCAAAGAATGCGCCTAACACAGCGTGCACCCGACGGGTGGGAGTCGTCGCGTTTTCAAGCAGTTTGCGTGGCTCGAAGTTGGTCCCGTCACCCGCGGGTAACGCAAACCGTTCGAAAGAACTGAGGGAGGCTTCCGATTCGCTGGCAACCCATGAGGACCTTCCCCGTGCTCAGCTGGGTCATTGGCGTGTTCGTCTGGGTCACCGGCCTGAGCGCGCTAGGCGTTGTGATTCGCGACATAGGTGGAGACTCCGCCACCAGCATCGCTGTTTCGTTTGTCGCTCAGATGGTTGCCAGTGCACTAGCGTGGTTGCGGTGGAGGAATCGCAGGATTGTGCCTCAGCCAGTGTGGATCACGCTCGCCGTCTTGGCGTTCGTGAACGCGTGGACTATCGGCTGGTTAGGGGCGGCACTCATCACAACATCGAATCTGTCCGCAGGTTCGAGAGAAATCCTCGCGGGTGGGATGATTGGTTTACCCACCGTCGGCAGCATCGTGGCCAGAATGGTGGCGGCGGCAGGTCCACTCCTCTTAACGGCCGTTCTCGCCTTCTCGCTGCGGAGACCCGGGCCGGTACTGGCTTCGAGACCGGGCAGGGTTCCTTCGCGTCCGTGATGATCGCCCTTGCCGGGGTAAAAGTGTCTTTAAGAGCTAAGCGTATTGAAGATGTAGCTTTAGTGAAAAGGAGTAAATGAAATGAAGAAATATGTCGATGGATTTGTGCTTGTAGTGCCTAAAGACAAAGAAGCTGATTACAAGAAAATGGCAGAAGAAGGGCGGGATATGTGGATGAAGCATGGTGCGCTTGAATACTTTGAATGCAGAGGCGATGATCTCAAACAACAGGAAATGGGCGAGGAAAAATCACGAGCTTTTGCCGAAATGGCAGGTGCAAAAAGTGATGAAAACGTATGGTTCTCTTTTATTGTTTTTAACTCCAAGCAACATCGCAATGAAGTAAACAAGAAAGTGATGGATGAAATGAATGCAAAATATAAGGATCAGAGTGATTTTACAATGCCGACTGACATGAAGAAAATGGCATACGGAGGGTTTGATGTGGCAGTTGAAGGATGAAAAATCCACGCCGCCCGACGACCGGACCGTGGCTGAGCGTCTTCGCCCGTTCCACCTGAAGATCGGACCATAGTCAGCCTCCTGCGCGGGTCTTTCGAACAAAGGTATCGAGCAGAACGCCAGGAGCTACACTGCTGAAGAGAGGCGCCTGCGCGTCTGCTCATACCTAACACGTTAGCCCTTCAGAGGCTAGGGGGACTCTGGTGTCCTATGCGTCCTAGCCTAAACCTTTTTCAAGGAGTTTTTGACTGTTTTTTCAATTAAGACGATAATATCGTATATTATCGCAACTCAGACATATACTTTACCAGCTTCTCCAGTAACTCAAAGTTTGAATAGCGTCCACTTAGGGCAGCCGGTCAATCTTATGAACTATCACCACATCAATCGAATGCTCTTTTTTAACCCGAGAGAGCTTTTTAAGACCTTAGCTGATTCATGAAATCACGAGGGGAGAGTATCTGAATTTTCTGGTAAGTTTCTATATCAAGCAAATGGTTATCCCCGGAGATAATAAAGTCTGCATTGCCTTCGACCGCACAGGCAAGAAATATATTGTCCGATGGATCTTTGCTAACGACCTCTGGTTTCCGCTTACCAGGCGTTCTTTGAGAGTACTTGCTAAGATGCAATACAAACTGCTCAATGTCTTCGTCTATTACAGAAAAGGCCTTCTTTATCTTGGGGTACTCTAAAACCTTGCTAACTTCGGCTATAATCTCAAGTCCACTTGCATGACACCTCCCTTAATTATTTTGCTGCCTTCCTAGCAGGTCCTTTAGTTGAACAAAGAAGGCGTTTGTCAACGCCGGTTGAAAATTGACGATAACGTAAGCTTAAGTGTGTAAAAAGCCACAGCCCTCCGATACACTGGAAGTTAACCAGACAACCAGTTAAAAGGAGAAAACCGTGGCTTTAGACCAGTATGGCAAAGATGATGTTGTAAGCAAAGAAGCAATCCGAGATTTTATCGACTCACGCATCCGCGAAGCGGTGAAAGAAACGCTTGAAGAAATCATGGAGACAGAGATGCGAGCCCATCTCGGAGCGGAAAGGGCTTAAGAGAACCGAAGATCGGCTCGGGTATCGAAATGGCTATCGCGCCCGGGATCTAGAGACTCGTGTTGGAGTGGTTGCGCTTGATGTTCCAAGGGATCGCGATGGCCTCTTTCAAACGGATGTCTTTGAGAAATATCGCCGGGCCGAAGTCTCGCTGGAAGAGGCCATGCTTGAGATGTATTTGGCCGGCGTCTCAACCCGCAAAGTAGCTGACGTCACCGAGACGCTGTGCGGGGTGAGAAAATCATCCACCGCGCAATCGGACTTAAACAAGAAGCTCTATGAGCGTTTGAAGAAATGGCGGGAGCGCACCATTGAGGGTGAGTACCCGTATGTCTATCTCGACGGGATCGTCATCTCCATGCGCTTGGGCGAAGGAGTTGAAAACGTGAGTTTGCTTATCGCCATCGGAGTCAGCACCGAAGGGTACCGCGAGGTCTTAGGTGTTATGGAGGGCTACCGTGAAGATAAGGCGTCCTGGCTCGAACTGTTGCGTCTGCTGGTCAAACGGGGACTCTCCGGCGTGCGCCTTATCATAGCCGATGCTCACCTTGGCTTAACGGAAGCAGCCAAAGCGTGTTTCCCCTCGGCTCTTTACCAGAGATGCAAGGTGCACTTTATGCGAAACGTGTTCTCAAAGGTGCCCCGACG
>MELI01000085.1:7882-9184 GCA_001767575.1 Candidatus Aquicultor primus
CCGTCTCTTTGATGCTTAAAGCGATCTTTGCCCAGGAGTCAAAAGCGGCTCCCTGTCAAAAGCCAAAGAGGTCGCAGGCGTGCTTCGCGCTCGCAAGCTTACCAAAGCCGCTGAGGTGCTTGAGGGCGGCATTGAGGCGGCCACAACCTTTTACCGGTTTCCGGCTGAGCACTGGCGCTATATCGCAAGCAACAACCTTATCGAGCGGGTTAACCGTGAGATCAGGCGAAGAACCGATGTGGTGGGCGCGTTTCCCGACACCGAGTCGTGTCTTATGCTCGTCTCTGCGAGGCTGCGCTACATCTTGAGATGCGTGGGCCAGGCGCCGGTATATGGATATGAGTTTGTTGCACGACATGGAGTTAGAGGAAGAACCAGTTGAGGTGGGCTAGAGAGTTTTTACACACAAATGCTTGCACAACCTAAAAAACCTTGTTTTATTCAATAATATTAATATAGTTGTATGTAGATATTAAGCGCTGATATATGAGACGATAACTGATGTATAAATTATTTGGGAAATGTAGTGAAAATAAAATCCATCATCAAAACCGGGCTTAAGCTAACCGCCTTAACGCTGATAATGTTTATGGGATTTGTTGCAGCTTCCGTTGTAACAGGGCAGGCATCAGCGGAACAAGATAGTCAAGCATTTTTGATGTTGATCTTCGTATGCTTGATCAACACTCTTGCTCTTAGCTATGTTGTTATCAGATCGAGATGGACGGGGTTTAAGCTCATGACTGCCGTTTTCTTTGTTTTATTTGGCGTTATGACGTTTATGACCCAGATTGAAACAGCGTTTTTCATCACAAACCTTCCAAAAGAGGCATTGCCCAATATCTTTCTGATGGGTTTCATTGTTTCGGCAATATTCTCACCGCTGGCAGTTCTTGTCTTGGGTAAGAGAAGGGCTAAAGACTTAGAAGAGACAGAAAATGTTCGGTTGAAGATGCCTATATATGATTGGCTGTGGAAGTTATCCTTGATATCAATCGTTTACGTTGTCGTATATTTTTCTTTCGGCTACTTTATTGCTTGGCAAATTCCAGCTGTTCAACAATACTATGGTGGGACAGATCCCGGTAGTTTTGTTGCTCAGATTAAGTCAGTAATCAATGACAATCCAGGACTTATCCCGTTTCAGGTTCTCAGAGGCATATTATGGACATTAATTGCCTTGCCGGTTATCTATATGTCTAAAGGCAAAAGATGGGAAACAGGATTGATGACGGGACTGTTATTTTCAGTGTTGATGGCCGCTCAGTTACTACTGCCAAATCCCTATATGCCGGAACCGGT
>MELI01000085.1:9218-15646 GCA_001767575.1 Candidatus Aquicultor primus
AATCTTATTTTCGGCTTTTTGGTTGTATGGATATTAACGCTTAACACTATGGATAATAATAAATCTAAATGAATTAGTAAAATCTTATTTAACAGATAACTCATTTTGCCATCAATGTGGTTACAGTCATTATTCTAAGCAGTAGCATATGAGCACAAATGCTCTAAAAGTTCGAAGATTGTCCGATCCGGGGAGCCAATATGGAAGTATTTGGGAATTATGCGATTTTAAGGCTCTGTAGAGCCTAAATAAAAGTTCGAATAATTTCCGAGATTTACACAACTAAATAACTCAATTTCTCAAAAATGGCTTTTGCGAGCCATTATTTTGGTTCGAAGATTGTCTGATCCGGGGTCAAAAAATCACTAGAAACTCGACTGTAATTCTGTATAATTAAAAAGGGAATCGTACACGACCCACACTGTTTTTATTAATCCCCGCGTATTATCATTTATTCTCTTGAGGTTAATGAAATATGCTTCAAAATCTTAAAACCAATAGAATTCTGTGGATACTAGCAGCATTATTTTCTTTAATTGCTTCTCTGACCGGTGTTTTTAAACAAGAAATATATCGTAAAGCAGTTAGCGCTGAATGGCTGCCGGGGACAATTTCCCAAGACTTAATAACCGTTTTTGTAAGTGTTGTGCTTCTTTATCTAGCAGCGCAAACAAAAGAGGAAAATGTAAAGAAACAAATTTTCGCAATAAGTTTTCTTGCCTATCTTTTTTATGCCTACGGTATTTTTGTAATCGAGCGCTTCTACAATCCACTCTATCTTATTTATATAGCGATATTTACTATTTCTTTTTGGTCTCTGATTTACGGGCTGAAGAGTATTCGTGCATCAATCTTGGAGAAGTCTAGAATTTCAAAATTAGTGAGATTCATATCCATTGGTTTCTTAATATTTATTCCTTTGCTTTTTTACTTCTTGTGGACTATGCAGTTATTGCCGTTGATGCAAACGGGCAAGAAGCCCGAATTTGCCTACTCCATATATATTTTAGACATGGCCTTTGTTCTCCCAGCTCTTATCATTACTGCATTCCTCATGATAAAGAAGCAAGGATTAGGATTAGTTTTAGCACCAATTCTCTTCTTTAAAGCATTTACTTTGCTTTTTTCTGTTGGCTTAGGCGGCGTTTTAAAGCCGTATTACAATCAGAGCGCAAACCTGGGCGAAGTAGGGTTTTACTTTGGCTTGGCCGCGCTCTTCCTGATTTTATCGATCATTAATTTTGTAAGCCTTAAGATAGACAAACAGGGGAGGCAGTGATGATCAAAATTGCACTTATTGTATTAACACTACTTCACGGACTAATTCATCTTATGGGTGGTTTAAATGAGCTTGGAATTGCCAAAATCGAAGGTGTTGCAAGAACTTTATATCCACTTTCTCCAACCGTAAAAATGGGGCTTGGCGTAATATGGTTGATTGCCCTAGCATTGTTTCTTGGAGCGGCTTACGGTTTAATAACCAACAAAGCGTGGTGGCAACCGGTAATTGTTGCCGCTGTCGCAGTCTCGCAGATCTTGATTATTCTTTGGTGGCCGGATGCAAAGTTTGGCACCATTGCAAATATTCTAATTGTCGCTTTAATGTTTCTTTATAAAAGGAGGTAGCCATGAAGATTATCATCACGATTTTATCGATTCTGGGCGCGCATTTTAGCTTAACGGCCGTTGTTCCGGCAAAGAAAGGCGCATGGATTCTTTGGCCTTTTGCAAAGGATACTAAGCCGATATTTACATTTCTACAAAATAGCATTGGAACAACTGCAACTCAACTATTGTCCGTAATTGCCGGTGCATGTTTTATTGCTGCCATATTTAGCATATACGGCAAGTTTGTGCCCGCGGAATGGTGGCCGTATCTGTTAGCTGCGGGTTCCGTTTCTTCTATCTTGCTTTATCTGATGTATTTGAGTCCCTTGGCAATTTTGCCGCTTCTAATTAATGCGACGATTCTTTATGGGGTATTCGCGAAAACTTGGAAAGTGGGGTAAGGGATCATCCAGCCAGTAATATTGAATATAAATTAGGACACATAAGCATGAAAATAAATAACAAAGCCGGGCAGAGCCCCAAGACAAAACCAGATAACGGTAGTGTCTCCGAAAATATGGTAGACCAAAGCCAGAAAACCTTTTACAAATTAGGTGGGGTGATTGCCTTTGTTTTAGCCGCAATCACCCTAACTCAGTTTGTTGCATTTATGGTTGCGCCACCCCCGCTTAATGGCACCGCTTTGGATTGGTTTACTTTTTTTGAAAAAAACCGGCTTTTTGGGCTTCTGGGCTTCGAGCTTTTAATGGTTGTTTATGTGCTGCTTTCTTCTTTGTTAGCTCTTTCTCTCTTTTTTGCTTTAAGAAAGGTTAACCAGTCTTTCATGGCTATCTTTTTAACCCTTAGCTTTATTGGAGCCGTCTCTTTTATTGCGGCAAGACCGGTTTTTGAGATGCTTTCGCTTAGCAATCAATATGCAGCAGCAACAACAGATGCCCAAAGAGCAGCGCTGTTGGCAGCAGGCGAAGGGATGATAGCCGCTTTTCACGGGACCAGTTTTCACATAAGTTATGTTTTGGGTTCAATTTCCGGTTTAATCCTTTCCCATGTGATGCTTAAAAGCGATATCTTTACTAAAAAGACCGCATATCTTCGCATTGCATCAAGCATATTCGACTTCGGGATCTATGTGCCGGCAATTGGCATTTTTATCTCTATTTTTTCAGTTTTCTTTCTACTTGCATTTAATATATTGGTTGGGCGTAGACTTCTTCAGTTAAGCAGGTAGCTAATTTAACCGGTATCTTCGACAAATCGCAATATCTAAGATATTGCATATGGGCACAATTGCTCTAAAAGTTCGAAAATAGTCCGATCCGGGGAGCCAATATGGAAGATATTGGCTATGTATAGCCATAATTTTCGTTAGTCCAAGTGTATCAGAATCCGCAATTGCGCTTTCATCTTAAATAGCATGTAACCGTCAGGTCCATGTTTTATAAATAGACTTCTATTTATTTTGTTCAACTGACATGCGGAATCCTCCTTCTAATCGAGCTGGACTTTAGTGGGCGACTTAACGTCACCCGCTTTTTCTTACATCTTCTGCGTTAGCCAACCCTTTTAAGCCTGTGCTAAGCTGCTTCTGGGCGGACGCCCGGTATGGTTAGTAGCCCTAAGGCCCGCACTATCGTTGCCGTATCGAGGTAGGTCGTATGCTTGATGATTTTGCCGTCTTTCACCTTAAAGATGAGGCAAGAATCTATATCGAATTTGCGCCCGGTTGGCTCATAGTCGAGAAAGCGCCCAGTGTGGATCCCGGCTATATTAAGCTCCATAATCGCTGTATCCCCAGCCACATGAAGTTTACGGACAGTGAGGCGAGCGTCTTCTGACATCTCGAAAAGATCTTTGCCCCTGGCGATAATATGATCTACCCCGACCAGAGTTTTCTTAACCGGTGCCTGGTAAAGGACTACGTCCTCGCCGTAAAATGGTCTTATGCGCTCCGTATCATTAGAGTTCCAAGCATCGACCCATTGCTCAAATAGGTTGCGGATTTCGCTCTCGGTCATAAATATCATCCTTTCTTAATCAGGTTTGATAGTAAAAGGAATACCCCGGTTGTATTGTGCTAAAACCGAAGTAGCAAGATTCGCGATCGTACCATCTTTAACATATCGACCTTATGGGTTGTTTTTGCTATCTGAAAATAGCCAAATTTCCAGGCCATTTAGGTAGCAGTTACGGCTAAATCGCTTTATACGATACAGCTAAAGCCAGCTCCTCCAGGAGTTCGAAGATTGCCCGATCCGGGGAGCACCTTCGCCAGGGGTCATACCTAATAATTGAGCGATCTGTCGCAGGCCGATACTTGGCGATTGATATACCACTACAGTACTTGCAGTACTTCACATTATGTAGTAATATCTGACCTATGAGAAAGCGTTCTACAGATCATTCAAAGTGCAAAAGCATCCTTAAGCTCATAGGGGATTATTGGGCTTTGAACATTCTTATGGAGCTTAGACAGGGTGAGTTTAGGTTCAGCGAACTGCAAAGGACACTTGAAGGCATTAGCCCCGTCACTTTGACAAACCGTCTTAAAAAGCTGGACGAAGCAGAACTCATTTACAGGACGACCCAATCAAGAGACAAACAATCTGTCGTATACGGGCTGAATGATTGCGGACGGAAGCTAGCGCCAATACTCGATGCTATCGAGAAAGTCAGCCTGGACATTAATAATGATGGAGGATAACAAGCCCATGAAAGTCGAAATCTGGTCGGATATTCTTTGACCCTTCTGTTACATCGGCAAACGTCAGTTTGACGTTGCGCTACAACAGTTTGAACACAAGGACAAGGTCGAAATAGTGCTGCGTAGCTACGAGTTGACACCTGATGCGCCGGTAGAAACCGATAAAGACATGTATGAGTCGGTTGCCGAAAAATATGACGTCAGCTATGAGGAAGCCAAGGCTCTAGGCGACAGCGTTTTCCGAAGGGCCGCGAGCGTAGGCCTGGTATATGATATTGACCATGCATCTCCGACCAACTCATTTGACGCCCAACGACTCGTACATTTAGCGGTAAAACATGACAGGGGGTCAGAGATGATCGAGCGGTTGTACGCGGCACACTTTACCGAGGCAATCAACATCGGTAAACCCGAAAATCTGAAAAGATTGGCGGCAGAGGTCGGCCTTGACGAAAAAGAGGTTGAAACAATGCTGGAAGGCGAGACCTATGCTGAAGACGTACATACCGACGAAGCTGAGGCACGTAACAGGGGCGTCACCGGTGTGCCTTTCTTTACCTTTAATCGCAAGTATGATGTGTTTGGCAGCCAGCCGAGCGAAAGTTTCCTAGAGATACTTAAGAAAGCCTGGGCAGATCACTAATCATTGTTCTATGGGGGAACAAATGAACACGCTCAAATGAAAAATGCAACGTTATGGTGATACCGTATTGATAACTGGCGCCGTTATCGTCGACGGTATCTTAAATCGTTCCATGATATTCATGTTGCGATTTATGCCACGTTCTCTGGTCGGCTTCATGACCCGCTTAATTCTGTACCCAGAAAAGGCCTAGCGAGGTTTTGGTTGTCGTTACGCAAAGTATTTTTCGCTATGTTGATAATATTTCAGGTATTTCTTTGGTGATATGAAATAGGGATTCTCGAATATGTAGTCGCCTATTATCACGAAGGGATGCGTCTTTATTAGATTAGTTATCGAGGCGCCGGATATTATGCGCTCATCATATTGACATAAGCATGTCGCCGGCAGTGTTCTGATATAATTGCTCGCGTTTGCCTCAAAGCGCAGCCATGCCTCCACATTTGAACCTGTAGCCGCCCAGGTCAGGTCATTTGCGATGTTAGCCCCAGCCCAACCCTGGCGAAGCGCCGCATTTATGGTACCGGTAATCACATCGATGAGGCGTTCTTCATCGAAATTTCCACCGGTAGCAAAGCAATCTTCATGAGCCATAAAAACAAGTTGACCTTCAATAAGGTAATAGCCTGCATCAACGTCATCTTTGATGAGCATGTCTTCAACCGTGTACATGTCATCCTTGTTGATAACACCAACACTCTTATTACGCTTCTTAAAACCATCTTTGATAAACTCGGTCAGGACGTTCAGGCGTTGTGATTCACTGCTGTAAAAATGAAGAATATGTTCGCCGGCCGCAATTTCAAACTCGATATAGCCTGTCGATTTCATAATTCTCATTACTCACACCCCCTTAACTAATTCTAACACAGCGGATGCGATATTGATCGAATTATAATTACCAATGGAGAATACTTGGATTATATACGCCTGCTACGATATCCATAGCCACTCATGCCGGCGGGACAAGTAATCGACGTCAATCAGCGAATCGGGTTATACGCAAAAGCTCACGGCTTCGTCTCTATTGTTCGCGTCAGTGGACTTGGGCGGTGTCTCCGAGAATGTTGACGACTGTACCGTAGGGCTCGGACATGTCGCGCAGTTTCTTGAGGATGGACGTCGCGGCGCAGCCGGCGGCGATGCTCGGCTTGCCGTTGTAGTCGATGACTACGGGCACGACTTCGGCGCCGACTATCATACCTTTTGCGAGCGAGAGCTTGAGGATAAAGGTCTCGTTATAGTCGATGGCTTCGGGGGCGAAGATGAAGTCGCCCATGCTATACGCGATTAACTTCCCGTTGTAGAGCTCGATGCCGTGCATCGCGTGCGGATGGTGTCCCATGACTATATCGGCGCCCGCGTCTATGGCCTTGCGGGCGAATTTTCGTTGGCTCTCATCTATAGCCTCTCCGAATTCCTCGCCCCAGTGACAAGAGATGATGAGGTAATCGCTTTCCTTGGCGGCCTCGCGGATGATGGTGTTTATCTCATTGCGCTCCGGGAAGCCGGCCG
>MELI01000085.1:15702-16221 GCA_001767575.1 Candidatus Aquicultor primus
AGGAGCGCTACTTTCTTACCCTTAACGTTTATTATCTTGCTGGTGTATGCTTCCTGCGAATTGTTGCCGGCGCCGGCACTCGCTATTCCGGCTTGGCTGAGTGCGTTTACCGTGTTTCTGAGACCGTTGTCGCCGAAATACATTATGCGGTCATTTGCCAGCGAAACCAGGTTTATGCCCGCCGCTTTCATGCCCTTGGCCGCTTCCGGCGTGCCTCGCATATAGTAGCTCTTATCGTCTGACGGGCTGGTTCCCGGCGCGAGCGCGGATTCCAGGTTTCCCAATACGACATCGCCGTTTTTTAGAACCGTTGAGATATCGGAGAAGGGCTCCTCGATGCCTTTGTCCTTTATCATCTCACTGACTTGCCCGCCGAAGGATGTGTTCCCGAGGCCGAGGAAGAATATGGTCTCGGTGGCCTCTTTTTCGACGACCGGCTTACCGATGGTTGTGGATGTGATGGCGGCGAGGGTTGTCGTGGTAGTAATGGCGACTTTCTTGACTGGTGCCGCGGTCGTG
>MELI01000085.1:16271-17173 GCA_001767575.1 Candidatus Aquicultor primus
ACGCCAGCTTCAGCGTCTTCGCGCTATAGCGCTTAACGAGTTCCTTTTGTATTTGTTTTTGCCGTGTTCTGCTTAGGTTGGAAGATTTAGGCTGGGATTGTTGTTCTTCTTCGAAATCATCGTTTTGCATAATCACCTAGCGCTTATTGTAAAACGAATTGGTAAATATTGCAAGTTTATGCTCACCAACCAACATTCGCAGTTAAAAATGGCCGCAGGCACCGCTATTTGCTTTTCAAAAGCTCACCGCCGGAGTAAACTTACTTCTATTGCCGCGACTAGGTCTTACGGTGAATCTATGTGAAAAAGGGGAGTTGGCTAGGGGTTGCAACAGCAGAAAGGCGTACCTCACACAAGAATAGACGAACGCGTGCGGACGAAGCTGGTCGCCGTGCTCAGCGTCGCGCTCTTCTTTTCGGTGATGAACGGCTCGATGTTTGTGGTCGCGCTCCCGGACATCGCGCGCCAGTTCGTTCTCTTGCCCTCGCAAGCCGGTTGGGTCATCACCGGATATGCCATCATCTTCGCCCTCGGGTCGATGACATACGGAAAGCTAGCCGATATATACTCATTGCGTAGACTTATAACGGTCGGGGTCTTGCTCTTCGCCGTCGGGTCGCTTATCGGTTTCTTCTCGAACGGGTATCCGATGCTGATAGGGGGCAGGCTCGTGCAGGCGCTCGGCGCTTCGGCAATACCCGCGCTCGCGATGCTCATCCCGATACGTTATTTTCCATTCAGCGATCGGGGGCGGGTCTTGGGGATAGCCGCATCGACTATCGCGTTCGGCGCCGGCATCGGCCCCCTTACGGGTGGCCTGGTTACAGGCTTGTTACACTGGCGTTATCTCTTTCTGGTATCGCTCGGGATGTTCATCACGCTCCCGTTTTTTCGCCTATGGC
>MELI01000085.1:17189-22386 GCA_001767575.1 Candidatus Aquicultor primus
GAAGGAGGGTACGTTCGATTTTATAGGAGCAGCTACGCTGGCCGTGGCTGTGGCCGCGCTTTTGCTCCTTATAACCAACTTCTCACCGCTGCTGGTGGCTGTGTCCATAGTATCGTTTGGGCTCTTCTTAATACGGGTCAACCGAGCCCGCAATCCTTTCATACAGCCGGCGTTGCTCGCTAACCGGTATTATCGTAATGCGCTGATCAGCGGATTTCTGGCGATGGGAACGGCCTTCGGAATTATGTTTCTGGTGCCGCTGATGCTCAGCACGGCAAATCAGCTCAACACGGCCATCATCGGCATGGTCATGTTTCCCGGCGCTATGAGCGCCGCCATCATGGGTCGCCAAGGTGGTAAACTAGCCGACAGAAAAGGTAGTGTGACGGTTGTGTATATGGCGTTGGCGCTGTTGTTGCTGGGGTTCATCGCGTTATCCACCTTTGCGGGTTCGAGTATTTACATGATCGCGCTCTCTTTGATAGTGGGCAACACAGGTTTCGCGTTCATACAAGCCGCTCTGGCCAAGATCGTCTCAACTACGCTCCCACACGAGCAGGCGGGCGTCGGCATGGGTATCTACAACCTCATGAACTTCATGGCAGGCGCTTTGAGTGTCGCTATACTCAGTAAGTTTCTGGATTTATCCTCAAGCTCTACGGCAATCAATCCGCTTGCGCTAAAGCCCGCGGCGTTTATTTACAGCAATCTCTTTTTCGGGCTGGCGATTGTCACTTTGGCCAATATCAGCTTGTTCTACTACACCTTCAAGGGTTTTAAGGGTACCGGCGAATAACTCTTTGCCGCGCCTTGCGAGGCGCACTATGCAATCGCGTCGAATCGTTTGACGGAGCCGTGCGTCGAGACGACACCATAGGCGAGCCCGAAGCCGAAGCGTTGAACCTCGGTGATGCTCAGGCCGGCGGTCAATAGCATTAGCTCGAGGTCCTCTTCGCATCCGCGCGCTTTTGTCGCTTGGGTGAGGAGCGTGAAAAGCTTCCTGTGTTTCGACGCGAGTGCCGCTACCATTGGGAGCACGTGGAAGAAATATACGGAAGAGAACTTTGAAGTAAGACCGCCCGACGGCACGACGTATTCGAGAATGACGAGTCTCCCGCCCGGCTTCAAGAGGGAAACCAGGTGTGGGTAGCTAGCAGCAGGATTTTCCCGATACCTCGTACTAAACGCCATCGTGACCGCGTCGAAGCTCGCTCTGCTGAACCCGGCGATGTCTCTTGAGAGATTGACCAGCTCCAGGTCTACGTTAACGCCGAGCTTGGTAGCCTTGTGCCGGGCCATGGTTAGCAACTGTGGGGTGTTCGCGGCGATGGTCACTTTTGCGCCAAGAGCGGCGGCCTCGAGCCCGACCGGGCCGGTTCCCGAGAAGACATCGAGAACGCGCGCGTTTGGCCTTCGCACGGCATGTTTCGCGACCCACTGGTTCCACCTGCTGCTTCTGCCGGCGCTGATAATCGAGTTCAGCCGTTCGTAGCTGGCAGCGTTTTGCGTTATTAACTCTTGTATCTCTGAAGCGTTCATAATGGGTCTCCACATTCGGGCACTTTTCAGTTATATACCCATGTGCGAAATTATGGAAATCAAAAAACCGCTATTTCGAGGGTACGTGAAAAAATATTTAAATATTTTTTAAAAAAACGCTAAAGTTTTCTATAAAGGTGCCGATAACAAAAAATAGGTACGAAATGCGCCTCTGACGGGCGCTTTTTTTATTGGGTTCGTAAGGCTCAATAATAAAAAGAACGCCTTGCGTTATACAAGGCGTTCTTTATTCTTTCGCTTTATCCGGTTCTTAGAGGAACGGGATTATAAGAAGCGCGACGATGTTAATGACCTTGATCATCGGGTTGATCGCCGGGCCTGCAGTGTCTTTGTACGGGTCGCCGACCGTGTCGCCGGTTACCGCTGCCTGGTGGGCAAATGAACCTTTGCCGCCGAGGTTGCCGTCTTCAATATATTTCTTGGCGTTATCCCATGCGCCACCACCGGTGGTCATCGAGATAGCAACAAAAATACCGGTGACGATACTACCGACGAGCACTCCACCGAGCATCGTAGCGCCGACCGCAGGACCTGCTGACGCTGCGAGCGCCTTGCCGAGGAGTAGAATAATGATTGGCGTTAGCACCGGGATGAGTGCCGGTGTAATCATCTCTTTAAGCGAGGCTGTCGTAACGATATCGACGCATTTCGCGTAGTCAGGCTTTCCGGTACCTTCCATAATTCCTGGAATCTCGCGGAACTGGCGCCTTACCTCATCTACAACCGCTCCCGCCGCACGGCCGACTGCGCCCATGCTATACGAAGCGAAGAGATATGGCAGCAAACCACCTATAAAGAGACCGACTATGACGTAAGGATCGGAGAGCCTAAATGTCAGTTCTCCCGCCGCGATGGCTGCTTTTAGGGCATCGCTACCTAGATTTTGCAGGTCTGCGGTATACGCCGCAAAGAGGGCGATAGCGGCCAGACCGGCCGAACCGATGGCATAACCTTTAGTAACAGCTTTGGTCGTGTTGCCGACAGCGTCGAGCGCGTCTGTGACCGTTCTGATTTCCTCTGGAAGCTCTGCCATCTCAGCGATACCGCCGGCGTTATCTGTGATTGGGCCGAAGGCGTCGATGGCGACTACGATACCGGTCATTGATAGCATGGCCATCGCCGCAATCGCGATGCCGTATACACCGGCGAGCGTGAAGGCCGTCAAAATACCGGCACCGATGACGATAACAGGCAATGCGGTCGATTGCATGCTGACAGCAAGACCCTGGATGACGTTCGTGCCGTGGCCGGTCGTGCTTGCCTGGGCGATAGCCTTTACCGGAGCATACTTAGACGAAGTGTAGTAGTCGGTGATTATTACCAATCCTGCGGTGACCATAATACCTACGACAGCAGCTCCGAACAGAGCGCCGGTCGAGATACCAAGTGGGTTACCGTCCATAAACATCGGGGTAACAAAGTAAAAAGCGATTGTTGCGAGAATCGCCGATGCGGCGAGGCCCTTGTAGAGCGCGCCCATGATGTTGTTGCTCCTGCCGAGTTTGACAAAGAACGTGCCGAGGATAGAAGCGATAATCGATACTCCTGCCAGGGCGAGGGGATAAAGCACCGCGTTTTCGTAACCCGGGAAATAAAGGGTGCCGAGGAGAATCGCGGCTACGGCGGTTACTACGTAGGTCTCAAACAGGTCGGCTGCCATACCGGCGTCGTCACCAACGTTGTCACCAACGTTGTCCGCGATAACGGCTGGGTTCCTCGGATCATCTTCGGGAATACCTGCCTCCACTTTTCCGACAAGGTCGGCGCCGACGTCTGCGGCTTTAGTAAAGATACCGCCTCCGAGTCGGGCGAAAACAGATATAAGGCTTCCACCAAAACCAAGTCCTATTAAAGCGTGCGTGTTGTGTGTTGCAAACCAAAAACCGGATGTAACCAGTATTCCCAGACCTACGACGAGGATTCCAGTGACTGTTCCTCCCTTGAATGCCAGGTCGAGGGCTTTGGCCAGACCGTCTTTGGCGGCTTCCGCTGTTCTAACATTAGCGCGTACGGCTACGCTCATGCCGATATAGCCGGCGGACGCAGAGGCGAGAGCCCCTACAACGAACCCGATAGCCGGTAACGGCCCGAGGCCCGCATAGAGAAGTATGAATAGCAGAATTAACACAATCGATACTGTCATGTACTGCCGTTTAAGATAGGCGGCAGCGCCTTCTTGGATCGCTTTCGCGATTTCCTGCATTTTTGCATTACCCGCGGGCTTACGAAGGGTAGCGGCGATTAGATAGAGACCAAAAATAATGGCCAGCACGCCCGAGCCGAAGGTAATAAGCATTGCTTGTTGCTCCATGATCCACTCCTTTTCTAAGATTTTTGTTGTTTACCGAGGAAGCCATCTCTGCTTGAGATTAATTTAATATAGCAAAACAGCGCTTGTAAATGCAAGCGCTAAACAACGCATGCAGTGATAATAAGAACAGCTAAAAGTCAAGGTGAATTGCTTTGTACTGGGCGTCCACGATAGCCGGATTACCGCCATATTGTAACATTCATTACAATGAAATGCTATTAAATTATCAAAATTGCCTTAAAAAACTATCGTTAAATAAGTGTGTTAGCAGGCGGTTAGTATTAGTATAGGTGCTATTTATAGATATACATATACCTGGCAAGGTATAATATAAGAAATATTTTGTCTATTCGAAAGTTTGGTTGTATATTTAATAATCACTGAAGGAGGTTTGTATGGGCGGACATAAATTTCACGGAGATATTACACGATTGGATAACCCTAAGCGAAATGAGGTATTTCCGGTCGATGTTATCGTTGGCGCACTCGAGGGGATAGATGAGGGGACGGCAATTGCGGATTTGGGCTGCGGCACGGGCTATCTGAGCATACCATTGGCTAAGCGCGTCGAAGGAAAAGGCGACGTCTATGCGGTGGACATCAGCGACGAGATGCTTAAAGTCCTCGGCGAGAAAGCGGAGGGAGCGGCCAACCTTAAACTCATAAAGTCCGAGGAGAACTCGATTCCGTTGCCGAACGGGCTTATAGACACATCATTCATGCTGGCAGTCTATCATGAACTCGACGACCCGGAGAAATTTCTAATGGAGGTGCGCCGGTTTTCAAAGCCTGTGCACAAGATAGTCATTGTCGATTGGAACCAGACGGAGGGTGAAATGGGGCCGCCGCTCAACGAGCGCGTGCGCGAAGAAGATATCATCACGTTCTTCAGGAATCGCGGATACGGTGTTATGAAGAGGTTCTCACCGAGTCCCTATGTATTCGGAGTCGTGTTCCGCATCTCGACGTGTCGTGCGCCGGTGTAGCTAGAACAAAGTCCTAGGGCGTGAATATTCGATTGAAGCGCTCTATGTGAATTATTATTGTTGCGAGGAGAAGATCTATTTTGTCACAGAAGATTGTCATAATCGGTGGTGTTGCCGGCGGCGCCGGCGCTGCGGCGCGGCTTCGCAGGCTCGACGAGGAAGCCGAGATAATACTCTTCGAGCGCGACGAGTATATATCATTCGCCAATTGCGGCCTCCCTTATTACATTGGAGAGGTCATAAAGAAGCGCGACAATCTGCTTGTGCAGACACCTAAAAGCATGCGCGAGCGCTTCCGAGTCGATGTGCGCGTAAAGAGCGAAGTCACGGGGATACTCCG
>MELI01000086.1:0-10245 GCA_001767575.1 Candidatus Aquicultor primus
GACGACATCGCCGAGGACGTCATAGAATACAAAGTCCTGGTCGTCAGCGTAAGCGCCGTTCTCCTCCAGGAAGTTGATGGCGGTGATGACTCCGCGCCCCGCGCAGCCGACGCCCGGCTCAGGGCCGCCCGACTCGGCGCACTTGATTCCCTTGTAACCTTCGAGCAACACCTCGTCGATTTCGAGGTCTTCGACCGTGCCGCGCTCACGCGCGAGGTCCATGACAGTCGTCTGCGCTTTGGCGTGAAGAATCAACCGGGTCGCGTCAGCCTTCGGGTCGCAACCGACTATCATACACTTGTAGCCCGCCTCCGCCAGACCGACGACGGTGTTCTGGGTGGTAGTCGACTTGCCGATTCCACCCTTTCCGTAAATCGCTATCTGTCTCATTGACAAACCCCTCCTTATCTTAGGGTCCGGGGTCCGGGGGATAGGGTCCAGGAAGACAATACCTGATCCATAAGTCCCGGCTCTGGACACTCTTACATTTTTTTAATCATAGGTTTTAAGAAGGAGGCTATCATTGGACGGCGGGACAAAGTATTTTAGGCGTGGGTTATACAGGGGGATAAATCAGGGCATCCATGGGGGCCGGAATGTCCCGCATGGATGCCCTGACGGCATTGAAAATCGCAGGTCGCTCGAGAGCGTACTCGATGATGAACTGAAGCGCGCCGCGCAACAGGGTTCGCCGGTGTCGCTGCTCGCAACATCCCCGCTCTCTTACTGTCTAAGCACAACCCTTGCGGGGGCGCCATCGGCGCCGATAACCTTTAGCGGCAAGCATACTATCTCATATGGGCCCTGGCTCACGCTCGATAGATCCAAGCCCTCGATAACCACAATTCCGCTCTCTAGGAACGCATGGTGAACGTCGACCCCATCTTCATACGACCCAACGGATAAGTAATCGATACCCACAAGTTTGACGCCCTTTCTTACCAAAAACTCAGCCGCCTCGATCTCGAAGGATACGTAGTCCGGCGTAAACTCCTCTTTCGACCAGAGCATCGAGTTTCTCGTCTTGAATAGTATCCTCTTGCGGCCGCGCAGATCGAGCACCTCTAAATCGGCGAGGGATATGCTGCTCTGCACCTGAAGTTCAAAGACAAACGCTTCACCGATTAGTATATCAAGCGGCAGTGTATCGACGGACGGAGCGCCTTTTATGAAGTGGGCCGGCGCATCGACGTGCGTGCCGACATGGCTTCCCAGTTTCATGACGGATACATTGGCGTCTGCGCCCTCTTCGAGCGTTTGATAGGGTGATATCTCGAATCCTGGGTTGTCCGGCCACACCGGCATCGATGGTTGCAACCCGACCGAGACGTCATACATCTTCTGTTGCATCGCAGATAACTCCTTTAACCAACTACTCTGCGTTCTAACCGTTTTGCTCGGCGCTACCTTCCCGGCAATAACGGTATGATTTTAAGTTGTGCTCCTGGTGAACAAGGCAGGTGTCGCATATACACCCCTGCGCGAAATCCAAATCATCACATGAAGCCTTGCCCACCGCTTCGGCGCAGTAAAGCCCCGGCATCATCCGCGGCTCCGGCATCCCGCCCCCATCCATGGATTGCATCTGCTCTTTCATCTGCATCATCTTTTGGATTTTCTCCTGGGCGCAAGCGCTATCCGCTTGCACGGGACATTTGGCGCATTGGCACTTGCCCGCATTATCCATATTGTAATCGACTATTGGCATATCAGGTCCTCCTTAATATCTCATTTAAGGTAGAATTATGCCCAAATCTGTCCACCGGTAAAAGCTAACGGCTGTGGTGCCGGTAGGATTTTACTTACATCTGTCAGCTTTTATCGCTGCTTCAGCCTCTCCAACAGAGCTAAATACTTTAATGCCCACACAATCAAAGATGCCAAAACGCTTAAGCTTGTTCATGAGCCCGGATTCGGGCTTAACTATCGCTGCCATATATATACCGATTCTTGTAAGCTCTTGGAGGTAATAGATAAGCGTCTCAATCCCGGCTTCATCCATGTAAGTGACACCCGTAAGATCAACTATGACGCCATTGCAGCTTTCTGTGAGTATTTCTGGAAGAAGGCCTTGTGCCCGATCTTGATCGGAGAGGTCAAACTCTCCGGAGAGGGTAAGCATATTTACGTTGGGAACACCGACCTTCTTAAGCTTAATATCGATCACGCGGTTCACCTGCCAGTGAAATAGCGAGAATAGCAATGTCATCCAAGAGTTTGCCGCCAGAGTAGGCCACAATATCGTTATATATCGCCTGGGGTATTTCTTTGACCGGTATTTCTTGCGCTTGCGTCAGAAAATCGATCAGCCTCTCTTCTCCATAGAATTCCTCATCACGGCGGGCCTCGGTGACGCCATCGGTATAAAGTACTAAGCTATCGCCTTTTTGCAGATAGGTCTCTTCTTCTGTGTAGCTCATGTCCGCAAATGCTCCGATGATTGGCGAGTGTTCCCTGAGGAGTTCTACACCGGCTGCTTGGTGCAGTATAGCCGGGGGATGTCCGGCTGAACAGTAGGTGAGTTTGCCCGTAGCCGTATCGAGCAGGCCGAAGAACACTGTGACAAAGGAGGCCGGACCCGATGCCAGCCTCACCGCCTCGTTGGCCTTTGCTATGATCTTTGACGGGCAATGGCCATCCAAAGCGTACGCTCGAATTGTGCTTCTAACCACTGATGTTAATGTTGCCGCCTGTAGCCCTTTTCCTGAGACATCCCCGAGGGTGATGCCCACTCTGCCGCCTCCCAGCTCAAAGAGATCGTAAAAATCACCACCGACTTTTGCGCCTTCAGTTGCAGAGCGGTACATGTATCCATATCCAAGCCCATTCATACCCTCGGGCACAGTAAGAAGCGCCTCTTGCAGGGTATCTGCGATACGTCGCTCCGCCTCATATAGGCGGGCATTTTCAATTGCAACTGCTGCTTGAGCGGCAATACCTTCAACGAGCTCGATATCACGCTCTGTAACGTTTTGTCGTTCACCCGGATTATCAAGAGCCAGAATGCCCAGTACATCTCCCTTATAAATCAGCGGCACCGATAGCGCTACCTTAATATTTAGCGACTCGGCACGCTGCCTATTTTCTTCTGCGACATCGGCTGACTCGTAGTCGATGACTCTTGACTGCTTATCGTATACAACACTTTGGAATTGCGGTGCCAATTGCTTAAAATTAAACTTCGAGCCAACCGGTAAGATGGACTCACCCCGTGCGGCTCCGGCTTCCAGCTCATAGGTCTTCTTATTTAATAAATAGATGCCGATGCGGCGGCTTCCGGTAACATCAAGAACGATATCGGCAAGGGACTCGAGCACCCCATTTAAATCAATCGGCTCCGCAAGGGTATCGGCTGCCCTTAGAAGCAAGTTCGAAATCTCAAGCTCGTCTTCAACTTGCCGGTGAAGCCGCTCGCGTTCGTTCTCAAGTTGCTTCTGCTCGGTCACATCGCGAAAGACGAGCACGACGCCGATAATGGCTCCGTCAAGCGCCCGGATAGGAGCACAGCTGTCGGCGATGCTCCTCTCAGTGCCGTCTTTTGCGATAAGCGCGGTATGATTGGCAAGCCCAACGACCACACCGGTTTTAAGCGCTTTGTCGACGGGGTTCTCGGCCGGCTCTCTCGTTGTTTCGTTTATGATGTCAAATACCTCCAGAAGAGGCTTGCCCTCCGCTTCTTCCTGCGTCCAGCCGGTGAGCTCTTCCGCAACACCATTGAGAATGACAACATTCGCATTGACGTCGGTCGCTATGACCCCGTCGCCGATGCTTCCTAGAGTTACGGAGAGGCGCTCTTGCTCTGCATGGAGCGCCTGCTGGGCGGCCTCGCGCTCGGCAATCTCCACCTCCAGCTCCGATTTGGAAGCCGTGACGCCTTTCAAATCGGCTGTCATCTGGTTGAAGGCATGCGACAATTCACCGATTTCGTCGTCGCGCTTAACTTCAAGCGCAAAATCAAGGTTACCGGAACCAATAACTTTTGTTCCGGCCTGGAGGTCCGCTATTGAACTAAGCAAACGACGCTGGACAATCAGATAATTGGTAATGAAATAAGCGCTAAATGCACCTAGCAGGATAAACATGAGTTGATTGTTCGTATGCCTCACTTGATCTTTTCGGTCGCGTATGATCTGAGACAGCTGCAGGGCATCAAAGGCTATTCCCTGGTTTTGCACTGCCATCCGGCTCCATGAGACCTGAGTAAACGACTGTACGGACTCAGCAGCCGGGGTCCGCGTTGTGTCATGAGAAGCCGATGCCACGTTATCGAAGACCGCTTTCAAGCGCAGATGATTAGCCTTGATGTTGTCGGCTATGATCTGCTGCTCGGGACTACTGGGTTTCAGTTGTGCCAGATCACGGGAGATTGAAGACCATTTTGTTTCCCACCGTGTGCGTTGTTGATCTTCGCGGAAGAGAAGATAATCGTTAGATAAATAACTAAGCTCACTAGCCCCCCGCTCGATGCTAATGGCAATCTCTTCCTGCATATTAAGGCGCCCTATCTGCTGAATTGTCCATAAGACCGAAACTGCGACAATCAGCAGGACTAGGCCGGACATGATCATGGCTACGATAAACTGGGTCCTGATTCTCATACTTCCCTATCTTGCTCGAATGATATTGACCGATTTGGGCTTTACCGCCATGACAGCGTCTTCGTAAATATAATCCAGGAAATCGGGGACGGACTTTTCAGCGGTAAGGTTGTTGGCTATCATCCAGCGCGCCTGGTCTTCCATCGCGAGGATAAAAGACTGGTCGAGCCGGAGAGAAAACTCGTGTTCGGGCCAGATTGTTTTGATATACCCATCATCGTAATCCAAACGTTTTTGCACAATGGCTCTACCTTGGCCGGGATTCTGAATTACGTAATCCTCGGCCTGCTTGAGCGCGTTCAGGAATCGCTTTATCGCCTCAGGATTCTCTGTTGCCAGCTTGCCGGTAGTGACAACGGCGCAATACATCGGTTGTCCGCTTTGAACAGACCAAATATTCGCCTGGTCGCCCAATCGATCTTTGAGGGCCAGCACATTGGGCTGCCAGGCCACGACAGCGTCGACTTCTCCGTTTATCAGGGCGTCTACGGCTTGAGGAGCTTGGACATCGACGATACTTATTTCGTTCTTATCGAGGTCGTGCAAGTCGAGGAACCGGCCGAGTTGGAAGTCTGCCGCCGATTTCAACGGCACCCCGATCCTCTTTCCCTTAAGATCAGAGATATTCTCAATTCCCAGATCTTTTCGGCCAATCAGCTTCATATGCATAAACATGTCAATACTTCCAAGCGTTTGAATATCTTGCTGTACGAACGCTTGTCTAACAATGGCAAACTCAGCCGCAGTAGCAACGTCTACCTCACCTTTCAGCATGCCCTCGGCCGCGATTGCACCCGATGGGTAGTCGTCTTTAATGGTTACCTTAAGACCATTGGCCTCGAAATACTTCTGGCTCTCGGCGATATAGATAAGTGAATTGACCGAAGTGGCCTCCATTCCAACGGTTATCGACTCGACCTTCCCGGGGTTGTTTTTGCGAGAATTCCGGGAATTCCCTGCACAACCAGAGGCCAGCGTAACGACTGCGACGATTGCGATAAACACTATCGTCAACCGCTTAAGAGACTGCCTATTGATCGATTTCATCTTATCCCCCTGCAATTTGTCCTATCTGCCGACCATCCTGACAGCCCCGGGGCGTATTGCTTTCAAGCCGTCGGCATACACGTGATCCGCGAAATCATGCGTTCTTTGAGCGCTGTTGTCGTCCCCGCTGCTTACCATCCACCGTGCCTGATCTTCCAGATTTACTATTAGGCTCTGGTCTAACTCAGCAGTGAAATCGTAATTCTTCCATTCCTCCGCGTATAGCGGGCTATCCGTACCGATATATTTTGCTGAAATAGCGCGCGCCTCAGCGGGATCGTCTTTAATATAACTGTTCGCCCGGATAATAGCACGTAAAAACCTCTTGACGGTTTCGGGTCTCTTTTCGGTGAATTCCTTTTTTGCCACAGCGTTCCAGGTCATCGTATAGAAATTCGGCTCTTCCAGGACAACCGCATTGCCGCCAAGCCTGTCACGGAGCTGAATCGTAAAAGGCGAACAGGTACTTACGGCGTCGACCCTTCCGTTGACTAGAGCCTCAACCACCTCATCCGGTTCAAGATCAACAACGTGAACGTCCTTCTGATCAATATAGGAAGTTGTTAGATAGATATGAAGGAAGAAATCGGCGCTAGTCCCTTTTACTCGGCCGACTCGCTTTCCTATGAAGTCGTCGGGCTTAGAGATATTTCTGTCGTTCCTCGCGATAATTAAGATCGCCCTGTCAATCTCGGATAACGTGGCGACAACCATGGCCGGTTTGCCATTGACGGCGGCACGGGCGATCGACGTATCTCCGCATGTGGCGACATCAATCTTTCCGGTAAATAAGTCAGCAAGGCCAAGATGACCTGAGGGATACTCGCGAAGAGTCTCCTGCAATCCTTCATCCCTGAAGTATCCCTTCTCGTGAGCTACATAGACAGCGGCGGACGCAGGCCAGGGTGTCACGGCAATACTTATCTTTTCCGCCTCGTCGGCGGGTATGCGCGAAGTCGGCTTGGTGCAGGAGGTAAGCGTGACTATCAACACTAAGATCAGCAGGAGAGCCGACGTTTTTGGTTGGAGCCTAAGCGATGCCAATCTAGTGAGTCCGACCTTCACTTGCCTCCTCCTTCTCGCTTTGAACTCGGTATGAGTGTTGGCAGCTACATCATTGTAATATTTTAACATAGACGAGAGAGAATAAAAGGACCATAAAAGGGTAAAAAGAGGGAGAAAACGGAGAAAAGTAAAAAGGGACGCTGCTACGGCTGTTACGGATACTCTAGGTGCCTTTAATCTTGAAATAGCCCACCCTCACCTTTTTCCAGCCTTATTATGTCATAGATAGTTGATGGGGCAACACCCAGGACTTCAGAAAGAACCCTTGGTGGTGTGCCAAGCTTTTTAGTTGCATAAAATACAACTGTTGCTCTTGCTTCTGAGACGACTTTTCTTCTGGAGCCGGAATAAAGCTCTGGCAAGCTTAGATTATAGCAAATGGCCACTTTATTAAGGAGTTCTTCAAGTGGGCCGTCTTCTTGCGCCCCTATTTCGCTCTTATCAATATCTTTTAGAATAGCCTCGACAAATAGTCCTGAGCCTAATATCCTCTCATCATATGCTTGAAGACCTCTTTTTGACTCTAGGTCAAGTTTTGTAAGGCTTCTTTTTAAGCCACCACCAATCAGATGAGCCTGTCGGCCTAAAGCGATGCCGTCGACCATGAACTCTTTCAAACCCTGCCGTGCTCCTTTAAGATTGCGCCCAAAGTTATAAAGGACGTCGTCTACATCCATGAATGAGTACTTTCTCCGCCCCATCAAGGCTGAATACCCAGTAAAGGGGTAGAGGGCAAGCCTATCTAAATTAGAGACAATGCCGGCTCTAACCGGATTTAGGTGTATATAGCGGACAAGCTCTAAAAAATACGTATCTTCCTCAACAGCAAAGGATTTATACCGGTTCTGAAATAGATGTCCCGCACGCCTGTGTTTGCGGTTAAAATAGATAGCGTATCCAGTTAAAAGACGCCTCATAAAAGTAGGTAGCGGTGTCTTAAGAGGCCTAACGAGTAGGTGCACGTGGTTTGGCATTAAAGCAAAGCCATAGACTTTTATGTCCTCTGTCCCGGCAAGGCTAGAGAGCCGACCCAAAAGTTCTTTGTAGTCAGCTTCGCCTCTGAATATCTGTTTTCTCTCTATCCCTCGAAATATTACGTGATAGACCAGCCCCGGGATATCTAGCCTTGGTAGCCTTGGCATAAGACAAGACTACCCTTAGGATAAAAAAGTGTCAACCATATGTGCTTATGTGTAAGTGCATGGTTTAGCTAACGTAACAACCGTAGCAGCGTCCCCGTTTACGTTTACCCGCTTATTAGAGCCTGGCATATACGCTTATAGCTAAAGCTGCTAGGCAATGATCGATCCGTCCTTAAGACGAACGGTACGTTTCGCGTGGCGGGCGATTTCTTCCTCATGGGTAACCATGATAATGGTCTTTCCCTGTGAATTCAGTTCGGCAAAGATCTCCATGATCTCTTCGCCCGTCCTGCTATCGAGGTTGCCTGTTGGCTCATCCGCCAGGACAATGCTCGGGTCGTTCACCAACGCCCGAGCAATGGCCACCCGCTGGCGTTGACCGCCGCTTAGCTCCTGCGGCAGATGATGAAGACGATCGCTCATACCAACACGTTCCAATAGATCCCGTGCACGTTGGGGGCTGCTCTCGATTCCGCTATATAACAGCGGTAGTTCAACATTTTTTAAGACGTTGCTTCTCGGCAGCAGATTGAAGCTCTGAAATACAAAGCCGATCTCGCGATTGCGAATCATGGCGTGATCATCCTCACTGAGATCGGTAACATCTCGACCGTTAAGCGAATAGGTGCCATCGCTCGATTTATCCAGTAGGCCGATGATATTCATTAACGTCGTTTTTCCCGACCCCGAAGGGCCCATTAGTGAGATAAACTCACCCCGCGCTACAGTGAGGTTGATATCTTTAAGCACCGGTATAGACTCAGAGCCGAGGCTATAGCTTTTACATATATTCTGGGTTTCGATTACCGGTTCCATCACTCTTTCATCTCTTCCTCTTTAATGACAACCTTTTCACCTAGGGACAGACCGTGCTTAACCTCAACGGACGATCCGTCTGTCATTCCTACCTCGATTTCCTTTACGACCGATTTGCCCGCGTCGCCGTGAATGGTTACCGTTGGTTTACCGTTTGTCCTCGTAACGGCTTTGACCGGTATAGTAAGTACGTCTCTTGCTTCCTTGATAATAAAGTCTACATGAGCGGTCATGCCGTCCTTGATTTTATTTGTCTTATTATCGACGACGACACGAACCTGATATGTGACCACCCCGTTCTGGTCGACCTTCGCTCGACCTTCGATACTCTCGACCGAGCCATAAAACTCTTCTCCTTCAAGGGCGTCAAACGCCGCCCTAATTTTTTGGCGGATAGAGATCTTGGCGATATCTATCTCCTCAACCTGGGCCTCAATCATCATACGGTTCACGTTGCCGATGACCATAAACGGCTCGGCTGTGCCGCCCGTACTCTGACCACCTGCGGTCTCTCCCTCTTTGCCATTGACGGCAAGCACAACACCGTCAACAGGAGATAAAAGTGTTGCTTCATCCAGTGCCGCTTCGGCACCCTGCACTACAGCGCCGGCCTGGTTTACAGAAGCACGTGCCGATGAGATCTCGCTGCTACTTACCGGCTCAAGAGTTATCTCTAATTGGGCCTCTGCCGTCCTTAATTGGGCCTTTGCGTTATTTAACTGCGTATCCTTGGCAGAGAGCTGTTCTCTGGAAAGCCGGCCGGCCTTGTATGCGTCATACGTGTAATCATACGCCGATTGCGCGTCGGTTAATGCTATCTTGGCATTGTTTATGGCGACCTGCTTGCTGGTGATCTCCGCCGATGTAGCTCCTTCGAGCGCTATGCTTAGTTGAGCTTGCGCCGAATCAAGCTGGGCTTTTGCACTGTTAAGCTGGCTCTCCTTTAATAAAACCTTATCTATAAGAGCGCTGCTCGTACTGGTGCTGGCGTTAGATTCATCCAGCGCGTAATCATATGCTTTTTGGGCGTCATCAACGGCAATCTGCGCGTTGGTAACCGCGGTCTGTTTACTAGAAACCGTGGCAGATGAAGGGCCTGCGCTTAATACGTTCAGCTGCGCCTCAGCCGAATCGAGTTGCGCCTCCGCATTGTGAAGCTGTGCTTCCTTCGACATCAACTGTTCTTTTGATAACCGACCGGCTTTATATTCGTCCAGAGTATAGCTATAGTCTGCTTGCATATCGGCCAGTGCGATTTCGGCGTTCTCTACGACAGCACGCTTGCCGGCAACCTCAGCATCGGACGGGCGATCTTTTAGCGCACCGAGCTTAGCCAAGGCGCCGGAGTAGCCTGCTTTTGCTTGCGATAATTGAGCGGCTGACTTGCGCGAATCTAGCTTTGCGAGCTTTTGACCCTTCTTAACTGATTGCCCTTCTTCGACGTAGATTTCAGATACCGTACCGCCAGTTGCAAAACCAAGGTTTACAATCGAATCGGCAACGGCCCGTCCATCAGCGGTAGTGGCTATTTGGATGTCGGCCTTTACTACCGGTATCACCTTGCCCCCTTCTACGTC
>MELI01000086.1:10294-12367 GCA_001767575.1 Candidatus Aquicultor primus
ACAAAGACTACGGTTAGTAGTATAAGAGCGACGCGCTTCTTGTTCACCTTAACCATGCGTGTTTCACCCACCTTATCCACGTTCGCTCCCTATGGTTGGGTGCCGGCAATGCGTACGTACTCCGCCGTTGCAGCATCGGTTTTTCCGTCCTGCGTCCAAATAACCAGACTCATACCCGACCTGATATCGGCCAGTGAAGCCGACTCCCCGCCGTCGGTTAAGCCCTGTCCGACAGCCGCTTTCACAACAGGCACACCTACGGGAATTGTTACACTCACATCCTCAGTTGTAAGACCTTGGAGTTCTTGTTGACGGCGCGCTTGCCGCTCTTCCATGCTCAGCTTCATCATCTGCTCCCGCCTGGCCGCACGCTCTTCTTCCGTCATATTTGCCAGCGGGTCATCCAGTACGCGGGCGATAACAAGTTTGTCTCCCTCGATGCTCTTAACGGTGCCGCGAACCTCCGCGGCACGACTAAACGTGGGGTCCGCGGTTTGTTCAGTCTGTCCTGATACCGGTTGTCCCGATTCGCTGGACGAGATAATGGCCCCGCTATCCGCGCTACCTCCAGAGCCCCGCAATACACCCCCGCCGAAGAAAGCCGCGGCACCTATAATTACCAGGGCCACCACCCCTGCTACAGCAACAATTGGTTTTTTCATAATTTCCTCCTATTCATATCTAAGGGCGACAATCGCATCTAATTTCGCCGCTTTTTGGGCTGGATAATAACCGAAGAATACTCCGAAGAGAATCGAGAATAGAAACGCGAGAACAATCCCCCATATCGATTGGATCGCCTCAATGCTGGCATAATTCGCAAGGGGAACCGTACCGACACCGATAAGAACACCTACTATGCCGCCGAAAAGACTGATCAGTACGGCTTCAATTAAGAACTGCGAGAGAATATCCTTCCTTCGTGCCCCGATCGCCTTTCGTATGCCGATCTCTCTAGTTCGCTCAGTAACCGATACCAGCATGATATTCATAATGCCGATACCGCTCACGATAAGTACAATAGCGGCAACGCCCGTCAGGAGAATGGTCATCGTGTGACTTGATTGCTGGGCTGACTTGAGGTTGCTCCCCATGTCGCGAACTCTAAAATCATCGGAAACCGAAGGGGGCAAACGATGTTCATCCCGCAGAATGGTCGTGATTTCCTCGACCGCCTTGCCCACCACGTCAACCGATTTTGCGTCGGCATTCAGGCTTACCCTGGTGCTCGCACCGAGTACTTGTTTCTGGGCCACCGTAAATGGCATAAATATGCTCTCGTCTAACGATACGGGGCCTACCGAGCCACCCTTAAACTTGGCGGCGCCGATTACCTCAAAGTTGCGGCCGTTTATTCTGATGAACTCACCAACCGGATTACTCTCACTGTCACCGAATAAATCTTCGGTGACCGTCGGGCCCAAAACCACAACACGATCGTTTCCTTCTACCTCCTCCTCAGTAAAGAAACGGCCGTACCTGAGCTCGATATTTGCTACATCCTTGTAAATCGGCGTCGCGCCTACGATCGATGCCTGCGCCGTCACGGTACCCATGCTGGCCGAGAGCCTTCCAATAAGATGGGGCGCCACCCGTGCCGTGGAAGGGCTTTTCTCCATGATTGCGTCCGCGTCTTTCGCGCTCAAGCGGGTCGTAACGACAGAAGGGCCTGTATTGATAAAGATGCTGGTAACACTCAAGTTAGAATATTGGCGCGCGATCGCCTCCTGGGCGCCGAGGCCTATAGCGATAACCACGATAACAGTTGCAGTGCCGATGATAATCCCAAGGGATGTGAGAATCGAGCGAGTCCTGTTTGCAAGAATGTTCTCTACGGCCAACGCTATTCTTTTTTTGAATCTCAAGGCATCAACTCCAAAAAAGCTACATTGGGATTATTCTATAGGGGAGTTGTGAAGATAGTATGAAGGGCATGTGTGAATTCTATAGGGATACCAAGAATCACAAGGTTTGCGTCCGCGGATATGTAACCGATACTAATCTACTAAGATCGCCGGTATTTCGACCAGTTACCCAGGGGTATGGGAACAGATTGAATTTGTAGCAGCGTTC
>MELI01000086.1:12379-12479 GCA_001767575.1 Candidatus Aquicultor primus
TCATCGAGACAACAAATGGCTCCTCAATTTACTGTATAGGCCCGTAGGCCGCGTGCCAGATACCGGACGGGTTTAGCTAACGTAACAACCGTAGCAGCGT
>MELI01000086.1:12579-13603 GCA_001767575.1 Candidatus Aquicultor primus
ATCTCATCGAAACCGCACGACCGATAGAACGCGAGCGCCGGTGCGTTATCCCGGTCGGCGACTAGTGTCAGGCGTGTAAGACCTCTTGCGGCGGCAACCCCATACAACTCGTCCATCACGCGCATGCCAATCCCTTTACGCCTGAACTCGGATTTTAGGTAGACATCCTCGATGCGCCCGCACCAGCCGCCCTCCGCTGTACTTATCGACAGGTGTAGCGCGACCATGCCGGCGGTCTCCCCGTCGACCTTGATGACATAGACCGTGGCGTGCGCGGGGTTTGAAAGGATGGTTTCGAGCGCCGTCGCCTGCCGTTCGAGGTCGGGCTCAAAATCTTCTTCGAGCTTGAAGAGTTCGCCTAAAAACCCGGCGAGCGTTGGTATGTCTTCGGGCTTAGCCCACACGAGCCGCACTTTATGCATGCTTATACTCACCTGTCCCATCTCGGCTATGTCCAAATGGCTGCAGCGCCATATTACGGCCGCTGCATCGACGCAAGCTTCCTTAGCTTGACCGCCACGCGCAGTATTTCGCGGTCATCGGGGTCGAGCGGGTCGAGCCCGCATAGCTCGGCGATTCGCTGGAGGCGATAGCGTATGGTGTGGCGGTGAGTGAACAATTGTGTGCAGGTCTCGTTGATGTTCTCGCGCGCGGCGAAAAACACCTCGAGCGTGTTGAGGAGACCGCCCTCGCGTTTTCGGTCGTATTCTTCGACAGGCCCGAGCGTATCGAGATAAAACTTGCGCGCCTCCGCCGGGTGCGAGCTGTTGAGATGAAGCAGCAGCTTATAGAGACCGAGTTCCCTGAAATTGCCGATGCCATCGGCTCGCCCCGTGGCTGAAGCGATAAGCGCCGCCGTGGCAGCCTCCGTGTTTGCGACATGGATTTCGGCGGCATCTACGTGATAAGCACTCGCGCCGATTTTAAATGTCACCATCGATAAAGATTCTCGCAACGCCTGTGCCGCTTTTCCGACCGTCGCCCCGACCATCTTCGCGCGGGCGTGGGTCTCCTGCCCGCTCAC
>MELI01000086.1:13685-14700 GCA_001767575.1 Candidatus Aquicultor primus
ATACTGATGGCGCGCTCGCTTATCTGCTCGATGCTGCGCGAATCGCTTTCGTCTTCGGAGCCCATCGCGTGGACAAGATCGACAACACACAAGACATACCCGTGGGTAAGGTCTACCTGCATGAACGAAGCCCTGCTCACCGCCTGCTCATGTGTGAGGTTGCCGCTTGTCAGCATCGAGAATAGGTTGCCCATCAAGCGCATCTCGGCGTCGAGCGAAGCTCTCATCCTGGAAAGCTCGATGTTGGCGGCCTCGACGGCCTTGTCGATAGCGAGCAAGCGCATCTCGGCAGCGGCCGGCGCCCCATCCTCTTCGTCGATGATGACGACAAGATATCCGCAGCGGTCATGCCCGTCGTCGAGCTCGAATACGAGCTTGCGAACACCCCCTGCTTTACGCCCGGCGATCTCATAGTAAAGAAACGAGCCGGCCGAGATATTCTGCTCGATACGAAAGCGGCCCGAGTCTTTGCCGAGCTGCAAAAATACCGGTGTTTTTGTGCATCCTGCGGGTAGCGGTTCGGGCTCCAGGCTGTGCGCGAAAACACCGCCCAGAAGGTCTTCGATGACGACGGTGTGCCCGGTCAAGCCGGACAGCGTCTTCGCGACCGAGAGCAGCCCGCCGTCACCCGAGTTTATTCGCCCGAACTGCCTGCGTATCGTCTCGAGCCAAGTCAGCTGCGCGAGCTCCTGCTGGCCTAGTAAACGTGAGATGTCTTTTATAACGTTCGTCCAGCGAACCTCCGACGACAAGGAAATGATGGGGAACTTCCGCTCGTTGGCCAGCGCGATTATCTCCGGAGGCAACGCATCGACGAACCTGCCGAGCTTGACTACGAGCGCCCCGGCAGGACTCTCGATGATGCTCTCTACAATATCGAATTTATCGATACCGGCCTCTCGCGCCGAGTAAAGCGTCGTCAGCACCATCTCGCCACCGGTCAACCAGTTGGCAATATCGGGCACTTCCCCTACCGTAACCGAGTCTACGACGGGCGCATGGGGGTCGGAGCAGG
>MELI01000087.1:0-1710 GCA_001767575.1 Candidatus Aquicultor primus
TTTTTCAGTACAAAAGGCGGCGTCGGCAAGTCGGTCATATCGACGAACTGTGCCGTTGCACTAGCGAAATCAACCGGCAAAGAGGTAGTTGTACTCGACCTCGACCTGCAATTCGGCGATGTAGGCATCATGTACCAGATGTCGCCAAACCATACGATATTCGACGCGGTTCAGGCGATCAGCCGACTCGATGAAGACATGCTCAAAGGGTTTTTAATGGTCCACACCTCCGGTGTTAAAGCATTGCTTGCGCCGGTGCGTCCCCATGAATCCGACTCCATCACGGCAGCGCATGTAAAAGAAATAATCGACTTGCTTAGGAAACTCTTTGATTATGTGGTCATCGACACACCGCCAAGCTTTACCGATGTCGTGCTTGCGGCGCTCGACGAGAGCGACCAGATATATCTTATCGCCACAATGGATATGCCGAGCATTAAAAACATCAAACTGGCGGTTCAGACGCTCAAACAACTTGGCTATTCAGAGAATATCATCAAGTTCATTCTGAACCGTGCGGATAGCAAAGTATGGCTCGAAGTCGACGAAGTCGAGAAATCGCTAGAGCTAAAGGCCGATGCGAAAATACCGAGCGACCGTATTGTGCCGCGCAGCGTTAACAAGGGTATACCTATCGTCCTCGAGCAGCCGAAATCCTCTATAGCAAAGAGCCTTTTCGCGCTCGCCGAACGCATTAAGGACGCCGAGATAAAGACGGATAGAGGAGCTCACGGTCGCAGCGGGATGTTGCGCGGGCTTGTAAGGAGGCTTTCATAAATGTCGTTAAGTGATAGGCTGGCCCAGTCGGCACAGACCGATACCCCTTCGAGTAAAACAATTGAAAGCGGAAGAATTGCAGAGCTGGAGAAGCTAGTCAGAAAGTATCATTACGCCGTCATCGATGAGGTAGGCTCCGATATCGAGAGTGATAACGGCAGCGAGGATGCGCTTAAGGTGAAAATCGAGCAGATAATGCGGGGATTACTCAACGGCGAGCAGACCCCGCTATCGAGCCATGATAAGGAGTATATCATTCAGGATGTGCTCGACAATATCGTAGGCTATGGCCCCATCGAAGGTTTCTTGCAAGACCCGGAGATAACCGAGGTCATGGTAAACAACCCGGACAATATCTTTGTAGAGCGTGGGGGAAAGATCTACGCAACTGAACGAAAGTTCTTAGATGAAGAACATCTCCTGCGAATCATCGATAAAATCGTCAGCCAGGTCGGGCGCCGTATCGACGAAAGTTCGCCGATGGTCGACGCGCGCCTCCCGGATGGTTCTCGTGTTAATGCGATTATTCACCCGTTGGCGCTTAACGGCCCGATGCTGACGGTGCGTAAATTCGCGAAAGACCCGCTTATGACCGATGATTTGATACGGTTTAGTACTATGACACCTGAGACTGCGGATTTATTGCGAGCTTGCGTGCAGGGACGGCTCAATATCCTCGTCTCCGGCGGAACCGGTACCGGCAAGACGACGTTGCTCAATGTCCTTTCTTCGTATCTTCCCGGAGATGAACGTATCGTCACCATCGAAGACTCCGCCGAGCTCCAGCTCCACCAAGAGCACGTGCTTAGGCTCGAGTCGCGCCCGTCGAACATCGAGGGCAAAGGAGAGGTGGCCATCAGGGATTTGGTACGAAATGCCCTGCGCATGAGGCCGGACAGGATTGTCGTCGGCGAGGTGCGCGGCGGTGAGGCG
>MELI01000087.1:1808-5105 GCA_001767575.1 Candidatus Aquicultor primus
TTTGATGAGCGGCCTCGACCTGCCGGTACGCGCGACGCGCGAGCAGATAAGCGCCGCAGTCGACGTCATCGTCCACCTAGTACGCCTGCGTGACGGCTCCCGTCGCATAACCCAGATAACCGAGGTACAGGGGATGGAAGGAGATACCATCACTTTACAGGATATATTCAAGTTCGATTTCTCCATGGGCATTGATGAGAACGGGCGCTTTAACGGCAAACTGAAATCGACGGGCATCAGGCCGAAGTTCACGCAAAAACTCATGGATTTGGGCATCAAGCTGGCTCCTGAGATATTCAGGTATGAGCCGCCGGCTCGCAGTTAGGAAGTGACGTTTAATGAGACATAGAATCATCAATAAATCGCATATCGCAACGGTGTTGCTGCTCGTAACGCTGGTCATGCTGGTGCTGGTGTTTGGCGCATATGAAGTTCAGGCCAACACAGTCCTTCAGGGTATCGATACGAAGGCGTACCCGACGGTTAAGCTGTCGATTTCAAACACCGCATTTGATGAGCCGGGCAAAGCCGGGGAAGGCGAGCAAGCGATAAAGATCGTCGAAAACGGGAAGACGGTCGAAGCGGTCGGCGTCAGCCCGCTTCAGACCAAACCCGAACCGCTATCAGTTGTGCTCATAATCGACTCGAGCGGCAGCATGAAAGGAAAGCCGATAACAGACGCCAAAGCGGCGGCCGGCCATTTTATCGGCCTGCTCGGAGATGAAGACCAGGTATCGGTAATAGCTTTCAACTCTACCCCGAGCTTGGTCGCAGATTTTACCTCGAACAAGAAACGGCTGGTAGAATCGATAAACAAAATCGCAGCCTCAGGTGAGACGGCGGTCTACGACGCGCTTTCGCTCGCGGGGAGCCAGATATCGAAGTCGGGCTTGAAGCAGGAATTTATCGTGCTTCTCTCCGATGGCGGGGACACGGCCAGCAAGATTAAATTCGGGACGTGCATAGAACAACTCCAGGCGCTTAAGACGCCGGTCTATACAATCGCGCTGAAGTCGCCGGAGTTCGATGTCGGCACGCTGGCCAGCATCTCGACTCAATCGGGCGGCAAGCTGGTCGAAGCGATACGCTCAAGTGAGCTAAAACCGTTCTATTCGCGGCTGGCGACTCAAATCAAAAGCAACGTTGAGGTCGAGTACGAGAGCCCGGGCTTTAACACCAAGGATATCGACCTCGACATCGTTATAGGTGAGGGAAGCCAATCGATAAGTGTGGGAACCGCATACCAGAACCCGGCATTTCTAGGCGAGTATGAGGGCGAAGACGAAGTTGTTATCAGCCCGATAACCGACAGCTGGCTGGTACGTTCGGGTATTTTGCTCATAGCGTTTCTTGCGACGGCCCTTCTGGGCTATGGCGTAATCGCCACTTTGACGCGTCGCAGAAGCGTCTTGCGCGAGCAAATCGGAATGTATACCGATATGTGGAGTGAATCAAGCGTCGATAAAAGCTCGTTATCGTCAGACAAGAACCCTTATGTCAGCAAAGCCCTGGATATGGTCGAGTATTTCGCAGAGAAGAGAGGGTTTACAGACCTTGTAAAAGGCAAGCTTGAGCAGGCCGGCCTCCCTTTGCGACCGGTAGAGTATATCTTGTTCCACGCTCTCTTAATCTTAATCCCCAGCGCGCTTATCCAAATGCTCTCGGGCAATCTGGTCTTGTCGGTACTTACGGTTTTCATTTTGACCTTTGTGCCCATGCTCGCTCTGCAGCTTACGGTCGACAGGAGGCAACGACGTTTTAATGAGATGTTGCCCGACACCGTTACTATGGTCGCAGGCTCGCTGCGGGCGGGCTACAGCTTACTTCAGGCCATCGCGCTCGTCGCCGACGAGAGCAAACCTCCGGTTTCCGTGGAGTTTAAACGGGCTCTGACCGAGTCGCGACTAGGTCTGCCTATTGAGAGGGCGCTTGAGAAGATGGCCAAACGAATAGGGAGTGAGGATTTCTACTGGACCGTGCTCGCCATAAATATCCAGCGAGAGGTCGGTGGAAATTTAGCCGAGGTGCTCGACATTGTGGCGAAGACGATTCGCGAGAGGGAAGCGCTGAAGCGCCATATTCAAAGCTTGACCGCTGAAGGACGTCTCTCCGCGTATATTTTGATAGCGTTGCCCTTTGTAGTAGCGGCGCTGCTCTTTATCGTAAATCCCGAGTATATGTCGATTTTGTTCACGCATTTGATAGGCTGGGTTATGGTCGGAGGCGCCGGCGTTCTGATGGTAATAGGTATTATCTGGATGAAGAAAATCATTTCCATCGAGGTGTAACGATAAGCCTGGTCAACCCTGGTAGCCAGGTGATTTAGACATAAAAGAGACAAGCTAAGGGTAAGGTATAGGTATAACAAACAGGTGGTATTATGTTAGACACGGTTCTATTATCGCTTATTTTCGGGACGGTCGCTCTCTTGGTGTACGGGGTGCTCGCCTCAGTATTCTCCGACGAGGTAGTAGTAAAAAAGAGCTTGAAAAAGCTCGATGATTACGAGATAAAAGACCTCTTCACAGCGGAGCCCCTGGCGATACCGTTCTTTGATCGCGCAGTCATGCCCTTTTACGGGCGCCTGTCAAAGCTCGTGCGGCGGTTTAGCCCGGCCGAGGTAGAAGATAACATCAAGGCGCGCCTGGTAAAGGCGGGAAATCCGAGCGATATGGATGTGGACCGCTTTCTCTCACTTAAGCTGCTCTGCGCGTTAACAGCGACCTTGGTGGTTGTCATGATGTTTGTAAGCAAGGGCTTTAGCCCGCTTCTGTTTTTGCTGAGTATTCTTATCGTACCGGCATCGTTTTTTATCCCAGACCTGTGGCTAAGGAGTCTGGTTGAGGCGAGGCAGAAGAAGATACGTTTAGCGCTCGCAGATACGTTGGATTTGCTGACTATCAGCATCGAGGCGGGTCTCGGGTTTGACGCTGCGCTGACAAAGGTAGTCAAGAACCACCCCGGGCCGCTCGCCGAGGAGTTCTCGCGGATGCTTCACGAGGTACAGATAGGCGTTTCGCGCAAAGAAGCACTAAGAAATCTCGCGGAGCGCACCGACGTAGATGAGCTGAGCAACTTCATAGCCTCGATAATTCAAGCCGATATGCTCGGTGTGAGCATCGGCAACGTGCTCCGAGTCCAAGCTTCCGAGATGCGCCTGAAGCGTCGGCAAAAAGCAGAAGAAATCGCCCAAAAAGCGCCGGTAAAAATAGTCTTTCCGCTTATCCTCTGTATCTTCCCGAGTATCTTTGTCGTTATCGTCGGACCGGGTGCGATAAGGATTATGACATCGCTTAT
>MELI01000088.1:0-1590 GCA_001767575.1 Candidatus Aquicultor primus
TCGTACAGGTACCGCTTTTTATTAAGATAGGCGACGTGGTCAAGGTCGACACCAGAACAGGCGACTACATTACCAGAGCCTAGCCGGGCTGTCCTATAGCGCGCGTCGATTTGCCTAGCTCATCGAACGACGGGAAGCGTCATTTGATATTAGGCGAACGCATATACATAAATCGGGCAAAATCTTCACCGCAGAGTGAAAATAGAGTATAATGACATAGGTTAAATACAGGTCATACCCCGTCTTGGAAATTGGACGGGGTATATTGTAACCCGGAGTGTGTTACAATACCTGAACAAGGGATTCTGGTGTTCGGAGACGTTGTCGGCGAATGGATTCCGTGTCGGCATTGGGATACGCGCGAGCGGCTAAGACTCATTTACGCAGCAGGGTTCGGACGCTAATGACCCAGTGACTTAATGATGTTCGAGGCCGGTACTCCAGAGAGATATCGGTCTTGAAGTTGGACCTAACCGCAGCAGACGAAAACGCTATTTAAGGTTTTTCAACGAGTGTTTCGCCGCAATGGCAAATCAAGCACACCTTCCTATGGTGTTTGACTGCAAGGTATAGAAGGTAAAAAATGTCAACTATGAAGTGGGTGCTGTATGAAGAATAGGCCTGTCAAGATAACCGATACGACGTTGCGAGATGCGCATCAGTCGCTGTGGGCTACTCGTATGCGTACAGACGATATGCTAAGAGTTTTAGAACACCACGACCGCATCGGCTATTATTCATTGGAAGTCTGGGGCGGTGCCACATTCGATGCGACACTCCGTTTTCTAGACGAGAACCCCTGGGACAGGTTGAGGGTTATCAAGAAACATGCGCCCCGCACTCCGCTACAAATGTTATTGCGAGGACAGAATCTTGTCGGATATCGTCAGTATCCCGATGATATCGTGCGCCGGTTCGTCCACGCGTCGGCCAGGAACGGCATGGACATCTTTAGGTGTTTCGACGCGCTCAACGATACGAGGAACCTGAAGGTATCGATAGAAGCGGTCAAAGAAGCGGGTGCCCACGCACAGGGCGCCGTCTGTTACACGATAAGCCCCGTGCACACATTGGAGCACTACATAGAAACCGCTATCGAGCTGGTGGAAATGGGTGTCGATTCTATTTGCATCAAGGATATGGCGGCACTTCTTACGCCCTACAGGACGCAAAAACTGATAGAGCGCCTGCGTAAAGAGGTTGAGGTGCCGATAGATTTACACTGCCACTACATCGGCGGAATGGCACCGATGAATTACCTGAAAGCAATCGAAGCGGGCGTTGACATTATCGATACGGCGACGGTGCCGCTCGCATTCGGCAATTCACAGCCGGCGGTCGAGATGATTGTCGCCGCGCTCAAAGACACGCCGTATGACACCGGTTTTGACCTGGATGAGCTCTTCTACATCGCGCACTATTGGGAAGACATTAGATCGAAGCGGGGCTTCCTGAGAGGTGTGACTTCGCTTGAGAATATGCAAGTCTTTGCGCATCAGGTTCCTGGCGGCATGATATCAAACCTCGAAAGCCAGCTCGAGCAACAAAAGTCTGCGGACCGGCTCAATGAGGTGCTTGAGGAGATTCCTA
>MELI01000088.1:1707-3227 GCA_001767575.1 Candidatus Aquicultor primus
GTGCGCCAGGGCCTATGGATAAGGATATCGCCTCGAAGATTCTCGGTGACGACGAGGTGTTGACTTGCAGGCCGGCCGATTTACTTACCGAGACATTCGACGATTACGCACAAGCTATAGGTGACTTGGCGAAGAGCGAAGAAGATGTATTGACGTACGCATTATTCCCGAACGAGGCCAGAAAATACCTCGAGTCTCATGTGGACGGTGCGGAAAAAGCGGTATTTATGATGAGCGAAGAAATAGGGTCCGCCAGGGAGGACGGGGTTATGGATATAAATCAGATCAAAGAACTAATAAAGATAGTCGACGAGAGCGGTGTCTCGGAAGTGACCGTTGAGGAAAACGGGGTGAAGATAGCCGTGCGCAAAGGTGGTATCACAGCGGCGGTCGATGCACCTGTAGTGTCAACGGGCAACGGAGAAAAGACGGCATCGAAAGAGGAGAAGAAAGACGGCGACTACCCGGAGCACTGGAAGAAGATAGTAGCGCCGATGGTCGGGACGTTCTACAGTTCGGCTTCTCCGGGTGCGGACCCGTTTGTAGATGTAGGCGATGAGGTATCGGAAGGCCAGACCCTCTGTATCGTCGAAGCGATGAAGTTGATGAACGAGATTGCCGCGGAAGAGAAAGGCATAGTCCGGGCGATAGCGGTAGACAACGGCGATTCGGTCGAGTATGGCCAAATCATGTTTATGTACGAGACTAGCGCCTAGGAAGCAGACGATAAAGATAAGGACGAAGTCGCTGTCAGGTTTGGGTGTTAAGACGTAAGGGAGAATATATTGTTTCGAAAAGTGTTAATAGCAAACAGGGGTGAGATTGCGGTAAGGGTGATTAGGGCTTGCAAAGAGCTGGGAGTCCCGACCGTAGCCATTTACTCCGAGGCGGATGCGGAGGCTTTGCACACAAAACTGGCGGACGAAGCTGTCTGTGTCGGCCCGGCTCAGACGCATCGCAGTTATCTCAGTATTCCGAATATTATCAGCGCGGCCGAAGTGACGGGCGCGGACGCGATTCATCCGGGTTACGGGTTTTTAGCGGAGAACCACCAGTTTGCAGATATATGTAAATCGTGTCATATAACCTTCATCGGGCCGTCGGCTGAAGCAATAGAGTCGATGGGGCATAAATCGGAAGCAAGACGCCGCATGACGGCGGCGGGGATACCGGTAACGCCCGGAACCACGGGGTCGGTCGCCGGTGAAAAGGAAGCGGTGAACGCCGCTAAAGAGATTGGTTATCCGGTAATGATAAAGGCCTCCGCCGGAGGTGGCGGGCGCGGCATGAGGGTGGCCCAGAACGAGAAAGAAGTCATCAAGTTTCTGCAGATGGCGCAGGCTGAAGCTAAGGCGTGTTTCGGCAACGACGAAGTCTATATGGAGAAGTTCGTCGAAAAGCCGCGCCATATCGAGTTTCAAATAATCGCCGATTCTTTTGGAAACGTAGTCCACCTCGGTGAACGCGATTGTTCCATACAGCGCAGGCACCAAAAACTGGTAGAGGAGTCTCCGTCGCCG
>MELI01000088.1:3283-9224 GCA_001767575.1 Candidatus Aquicultor primus
CGGATGGCAGCTATTATTTCATGGAGATGAACACTCGCATCCAGGTCGAACACCCTGTTACCGAGATGGTGACCGGCGTGGACCTGATAAAAGAACAAATCAGAGTCGCAGCCGGTGAAGCCCTAAGTTTTACACAGGATGACATCAAAGCTAACGGGCATGCCATTGAGTTCAGAATAAACGCGGAGGACCCGGATAATAATTTCATGCCGGCGGGTGGCAAAGTATTGCTATATAATCCACCCGGAGGACCCGGTGTGCGCATGGACAGCCACCTATACACCGGCTATGAAGTGCCTAGTTATTACGACTCGCTCCTCGCGAAGCTCGTTGTTTGGGGCAACGACAGAAACGAAGCGATAGATAGGGGCAGAAGAGCCCTGGAAGAATGTGTTATCATGGGTTTAGCGACAACGATTCCGTTTCACCTTAAAGTCCTTGATAACGCGATTTTCAGAAAGGGCGAGGTCTACACGGATTTTATCGCCCAGTGGATATTGAACGACCAATAGTGGTAGTGAGTTAAAGGTAAATGTGGTCATAACGCCGCGTGCGGGCTAAAACCAGCAGGATTACAGGCGGAAATCTAGAATATATGATGTCTGAACGTCGAAAAGCGCGGAAAGACGCATTGGAAATTCTCTATGAGAATGAGATTACAGGGCAGCCTTTCGGCGAAATAATTAAAAATAGGATTCTTGCCAGGGAAGAAGCGCCAAGCGATTTCACCATCACCTTGATATATGGTGTTGATAAAAATCGCGCGGCGATTGATGAAGTAATATCTTCACATACCGACAACTGGGCGCTTGAGCGTATGCCGATAGTCGACCGCAACCTCATAAGAATCGGACTCTACGAGATGATGCACGAGGAAGACATCCCGGTTAGCGTTTCGATCAACGAAGTCGTTGAGCTGGCTAAAGTTTACGGGATGGAAGAATCGAGCAAGTTTGTCAACGGCATTCTCGGCAGGATAGCGACAGAGTTGAAGCAATCACAACAAAGCAGCTAACGCAGAAGAAAATGGTGGGACAATTGGAGAAATTAAGCTACGACCATGCTTTGGACCGGCTCGAAGAGATTGCCGAGCAGGTAAGAAAGAAAGAGATTAGTTTGGAGGCCTCACTCGACCTTCTCGAAGAGAGCATCCAACTTGCTACCTTATGTAACCAGCAGATAGACTATACAGCCTGGATTCCCCAGAACGAAGAAGATTCCCCGGGGGAAGATATAGTTGACCGCTAAATATCCGGATGATACGAGGCTTCTAATCGAAGCCGGCCTGAAAAAGTATTTTCCGAAGAAACGTAACCCCGAGGTTATCTACGAGGCGATGAGCCACAGCCTATTTTCGGGCGGAAAGCGATTCAGGGCTATACTCGTCATCGAAGCCGCGAAGCTGTTCGGGGCGACCGCTGAAGAGGTCATGCCTACCGCTTGCGCTGTTGAATACATCCATACCTACTCCCTGATTCACGACGATCTTCCCGCTATCGACGACGATGAGTTGCGCCGGGGCAAACCTACCTGTCACATTCTTTTTGGAGAGGCCATGGCGATTCTCGCCGGCGATGCGCTTTTTTCAGAGGCGTTTAGCCTTATTGCGAGTGCGCAGAGAGCGGGTGACTGCGGCCGCATCGTAGATGTGGTGCGCGAATTATCCTCGGCGGCAGGGGTTTCGGGGATGGTAGGAGGCCAGGTCGTAGATATTATCTCGGAGGGCCGGGGGATAGACGCGGCGACGCTCGAATTCATACACGAAAACAAGACGGGCGCATTGATAAAAGCCTCAGTCAGGGCAGGCTCGATTTTAGCCGGAGCATCACCGTCCGAACTGACCAGATTGAATTCCTATGCGGGATATCTGGGGTTAGCGTTTCAAATAACAGACGATGTGCTCGATGTGGTCGGGGACACCGAGGTTTTGGGTAAGATGGCGGGAAGCGACGTGAAATTGGGGAAGGCGACCTATCCGTCGGTCTACGGGCTCGAGGAGGCTAAAGCGATGGCCGAGTCGGTCGTCGGCCGCGCAAAAGAGGCGCTTAATGGAGTGGCGGGCGATACGGCAGTCTTGAGAAACTTGGCCGATTTTGTGTATGAGCGACAGTTCTAACCTGTCTGAGACATCCGGTGCCGCGGGTTCAAGGTCCGCGCTCGATGCGATGACGATTGTATGGAGGTTGTCGTTTGGGCTATGATGGGAGATGAATGAGTTTAGCCCGTCGATTGCGGGAAATGAAGGATAATATGGATTACGAGATCTTAAGTACGATAGATGGCCCAAAAGACTTAAAGAGGATGTCCCATGGTGAGCTGGCGCGGCTCTCGCAAGAGATAAGGACGCGGCTGATCGAGGCTGTCTCGGAAACGGGCGGGCACCTAGGATCTAACTTGGGTGCGGTCGAGCTAACGCTCGCTTTGCACCGCTCGCTTAATAGCCCGAAAGACAAGATCATTTGGGACGTGGGTCACCAGAGCTACGTTCATAAGCTTATAACCGGCAGAAATGAGACCTTTACGACCCTGCGTCAATATGGAGGGCTGGCCGGTTTTCCTAAGAAATCGGAGAGTCCGCACGATGTGTTCGATACGGGCCATGCGAGCAACTCGATAAGCGTGGCGCTTGGCATTGCCGAAGCGCGAGATATGAATGCGGGAGACGAGCATGTGGTCGCGGTAATCGGTGACGGCTCGCTCACGGGCGGCATGGCGTATGAGGCGCTAAACCAGGCCGGGCATTTAGGGACGAAACTAATCGTGATTCTTAATGATAATGAGATGTCGATATCGCCGAACGTAGGTGCGATGAGCAGCTACTTGACTCAGCTACGGCTCGACCCGGGCCATACTAAGCTGCGCCGCGAGATAGAGACGCGAATTAAAAAGCTTCCCGCCATCGGCGAGTTCGTTTACGATATCGGGATGCATATTAAAGAGAGCGTCAAAGCGCTGCTCGTTCCGGGCATGCTCTTCGAGGAGCTAGGCTTCACTTACATGGGGCCGCTCGACGGTCATGACATCAAAGACTTGGAGAAGAACATCGCGCTTGCCAAGCAGGTCGAAGGGCCCGTAATGATTCATGTCATTACCAAGAAAGGGCTGGGATATATACCGGCGGTAGAGAGGCCGGAGAAATGGCATGGAATCGCTCCCTTCGTGAAAAGGACGGGCGAGCCCAAGTCGTCTAGTAGCGCCGCGACCTATACCGAGGTGTTCGGTAATACGCTCGTGGATTTAGCGAAGAAGAACGATAAGATAGTGGCGATAACGGCCGCTATGACCAGCGGTACGGGCCTGGACGAATTTGCGAAGGAACTGCCGGATAGATTCTATGATGTGGGTATCGCGGAACCTCACGCCGTGACATTTGCCGCAGGTATGGCGACCCAGGGTTTTCACCCGGTAGTCGCGATATACTCGACGTTTTTGCAGCGGGCGTTCGACCAGATAATGCAGGATGTTAGCCTCCAGGAGCTGCCGGTGGTCTTTGCGATTGACCGGGCAGGACTTGTCGGAGAAGATGGGCCGACCCACCACGGGGCGTTCGACCTTACATATCTGCGAAGTGTTCCGGGCCTCACCATAATGGCCCCGAAGGATGAAGACGAGCTGCGGCACATGCTCTTTACGGCTACGGAAATCGGTCAGCCGGTTGCCATACGTTATGCGCGCGACCTGGGCCTTGGTGTCCCTATTTCCGAGGATTATCGCATGATGCCTTTGGGTAAAGGCGAGATTCTCGAAGAAGGAACGGAAATCTGCCTGCTGGCAGTCGGGCGAATGGTAAGCTCCGCGCTGGAAGCGGCCAAGATACTGCGGGAGCGCGGCGTATCAGCGTCTGTTGTGAATATGCGCTTTATCAAGCCGATAGACGAGGAGTTAATAAGCTGGGCAGCCGAGAAACACAAACTACTTGTGAGCGTCGAGGAGAACACAGTTTCGGGGGGCTTCGGCTCCGCAGTGCTGGAATCGTTGGTGGAGATGGGATATCACATGCCGTTCCTCAGGCTCGGGCTGCCCGATAGGTTTATGTCTCATGGGTCGATGAAGCGGCTTCTTGCGGAAGCCGGTCTCGATGCTAACGGCATCGCATATAGTGTCAACCGCAAGCTGGACGAGTTGAAGAGCGGCAAGAAACCGGGAGATTCCGCCGGGCGTGCGACATTCGGTACCCACCCCACGATCTTTGAGCAATAAGCTCGATGGATTAGCGCGTGGACAAGCGCGCTTCACAGAGCATCCATTATCGATTATTTTATGGGCAAAAAAAGAGCCGACATATATTTAGTTGAATCAGGCCTAGTGGAAAGCCGTGAGCAAGCTCAGCGGCTGATTACGGCTCGGAAGGTTTATGTCGACGCCAAGCCCATAGAGAAACCCTCCAGCCTGGTCGATGAGGGCGGCCATATAACAATCGATCAAGACGACTCGTATGTATCCCGAGGCGGATTAAAACTCGAAAAAGCGCTCAGGGAGTTCTCAATTGACCCGGCGGGAAAGCTGGCAATCGATATAGGCGCATCGACCGGTGGTTTCACCGACTGTCTGCTGCGTAATGGTGCGAAGCAGGTGATCACCATAGATGTCGGCTATGGCCAGCTAGCTTGGCCTTTACGCCAAGACCCGCGAGTCATAGTTCTGGAGCGGACCAACATCCGCCACGTAAAACCCGATGATATTCCATACCTCGCCGATCTCATTACTATTGACGTCTCTTTCATATCTCTTCAAAAGATTTTATCTAGCGTTGCGGCGCTGCTGGCGCCGGACGGTGAGATTGTCGCGCTCGTGAAGCCGCAGTTTGAAGCGGGACGCGAGAGGGTCGGCAAGAAAGGCGTCGTTAAGGACCCGGTTGTGCACAAGGATGTCTTAAATGAGACCTGGGAATTCTTTGAGAAAAACAGTATGCGAATAAAAGGGCTGTCCTTCTCGCCGATAAAAGGGCCGGAAGGAAATCTCGAGTTTTTGCTCTACGCTGCGCGTGATGGTTTGCTTGCGGGGGAGAGCGAGAGAAAAAGGATTATCGATGCCGTCGTTGAAAAAGCCCATGAGGTGCTGTGGCGAGTAGATTCCACTCCGGGTACCTAGACCTTGAATCTTCGCGAAACGTGCCAATCGAGCTTGGTTGCCTTATAATATAATAGGTTTGTTTATAAACGGTGTGGGAGTCTGATGGCATATATCGAGGGCAAAGCGACGGGCAAAATAGTGATACTGCCGAACCTGGACAAAAGCGAAGTCCCCGAGATGACATCGGAGCTGATTTCGTGGTTTAAGGCGAAGAAAGCGGAAATCTTGTTGTTGGCCGAGGATGCGGGAAGGCTCGGCTTGGACGAGCTTGGCGCCGGTTTTGACGAGATTATGACGAGCGATGCTGTGGTCGTGCTCGGGGGCGACGGTACGATTCTTCGTGCGGTCCGAATGCTAAAAGGAGCGGAGATACCGGTCATCGGCGTCAATATGGGGCGGGTCGGGTTTTTGTCCGAAGTCGAGCCCAATGAGCTTTATCCGGCCATGGAGCGGCTGCTCTCAGGGGACTATATGGTCGACGAGCGCATGATGCTCGAGTGTAAAATACACGCCGGCGATTGTGACGACACCTACCTTGCGCTCAACGAAATCGCCATAGAGCGCGGTCATCACCAGCGCATGCTTGAAATGGACGTCTACATCAACGACATCATGTTCAGCAGATATACCGCGAACGGGTTGATTTTCGCGACTCCGACCGGCTCGACGGCTTATTCGTTTTCAGCTGGCGGACCTGTGGTTTCGCCGGAAAACGAGCTGATTCTGCTGGCACCTGTCAATCCGCACTCCCTTTTCGGTAGGACGATGGCGCTTAGCGCCAAAGATACGGCGCGCGTCGAGCTTGCCAAGGACCTCGAAGTAATAGTAGGAGTCGATGGTTGTCTCGAGTTCTGCGCCATTTTTGACT
>MELI01000088.1:9248-17786 GCA_001767575.1 Candidatus Aquicultor primus
CCAAGGCTCAGCTGATAAAACTTAAGGAGCAGAGTTTCTATACGCTCTTCAAGAGTAAGCTGCGTGTCTGGGACTCCTGGCTTCGATAGGCGGCATTTATGTTACACGAGCTATTCATAAGGGACTTAGCTCTTATCAATAAAGCGCGCGTCCGGTTTGGGGGCGGCCTAAACGTGTTGACAGGTGAGACCGGAGCCGGTAAGACGGTCGTGGTCGGAGCGGTCAACTTGTTGCTTGGCGGTAGGGCGGACAATTCCATGATTCGGCGCGGCTGCGACCGCGCGGAAGTACAAGGATTGTTTTCTGTGCCGCCGGCGATGAAGCCGGACCTTGAGCAAGACAACTTTCTTGTGGATGACGCAGAGTTGATAATCCGCCGGGTCATCTCAGCGGACGGCAAGAACAAGTGCTACATTAACGACAGCATTGTAACTGTCAAGACACTCGCCGAGATAGGCAGACGTCTTCTGGACCTCCATGGCCAGCATGAGCACCAATCGCTCTTCAAACCCTCGACGCATATAGACTTTCTGGACAAATATGGCGGTGTCGAACTGCTGCGACTTCGCGATATTTTTCGAGAAGACCTCAAGCGCCTGCGAGAAAGGCAGCGCGAACTGGCGGCCATACAAAGCGCGGAACGCGAATTGCTGGCGAAGAAAGACCTTCTGCAGTTTCAAATCAGCGAAATAGACCAGGCGGCCCCAGTAGTCGACGAGGATGAAGCGCTTATGCGCGAGCGCGAGATCTTGCGAAATGCGCAGAAATTGTACGAGGTGGCCGCGAGCTCAGTCAATGCGATTTCGGATAGCGGCGATTTTACACCGGCGGTCGACCTTATCGCGCATGCGGCTGAAAATTTGCGCACGGTAGCAAATATCGATGCGGCTCTCGATGAGATAGCGGAAAGGCTCAACAGCCTCACTATTGAACTCGAAGATTGCGCGGCGTCGCTTAAAGATTATGCGTCGAGCCTCGATTTTCCTCCGGGGCGCCTGCGGGAAGTCGAAGACAGGCTTTCGCTGTTAGCGTTGTTTAAGAAAAAATACGGGTCGAGCATAGAAGAGGTTTTGGAATACCGCGATTCGGCGGTGCGGGAATTGTTGCTATGCGACACATCGGGTGAACGGATGGCCCGGCTGGAAGGGGAGATAGTCGAGCTTGAGCGAAGGCTTGCCGATGTCGCGATGAATTTGAGCCGGATGCGTAAAGAAGCCGCTGAAAAATTTGCCGTCGAGGTCGGGCAAGAATTAGCGGATTTGAATATGGTAAACGCTGATTTTAAAGTATTATTAATCAGTGAAGAGGATATCGACGGCTTGCCTCTCGAAAACGGGCGCTTCAAGGTATATGCGCATGGCATCGATAGAGTCGAGTTTCTCATTTCAGCCAACAAAGGAGAGCCGCCGCGACCGCTCGCGAAGATAGCTTCCGGCGGAGAGGTCTCCAGGATAATGCTGGCTCTTAAGATAGTACTGGCGGACGCGGATGAGACGCCGACGCTCATTTTCGATGAGATAGATGTCGGCATAGGGGGCAAGACTGCGATGGCGGTCGGCAAGAAGATGTCGCTGCTCAGCCGGCAACATCAAGTCATGGCCGTCACTCACTTATCACAGATAGCAAGCTTTGCGGATAGCCACTTTTCAATTGAGAAAAAGGAGCTGGACGACAAGTCCATAACCGAGATAGACGAGCTTTTTGACGAAGGCAGGATACGCGAGATAGCACGGCTCTTAAGCGGCAAAGTCGATTCAGACCTGTCGCTCAAACATGCCGAGGAATTGCTTTTTGAAGCCGAGGGGAAGAAAGCGAGCGAGGCGCGTGGAAGAACGAACTGATGTCAAAGATGAAATAATAAGTGCTCAACCGAGAGATATCCTGCTGAAAAACGCAGGCGCGGAGGGAGAATTCAGCGCGGTGCGCATAGAGGCAAAGCGGCGCCGGCGACGGCTGAACGCGATGCTGAGGGCCAAACAGATTTTGATGGCGATATCGCTTGTATTGTCCATAGGGCTATTGATATATATCGTCTCGGAGATTAACCTTCTCAGTTTCCGACCCGATGGGGCAGCGAGCGCCACCGGGTCCGTAGAAGAAACCAGCCCACTGTATGAATGCTTTGCGACCGTGGGCACATCGAGCCTTAGTTTGGCGTTACCCGCACGCCGGGGGAGTGTTGTCGGAGTGGGATTTCATCAAGCGGAGAGGCGCGAGGCAGTCGCTATGTCCCCGGTGCTGGAGTGCTACGACAGGGTGGCGACGGCAACCGTTCGAAACGCGGTTATAGGAGCAGAGCAACCGGTGCTCTTTGTCATGGAGTCGAGGGGCAGGGGAAGCGCGGCGACTTCCGCTATGGATATTGCGCTAGCCCCCAACTCGGAAGTGCTCAGTCCGGTCAATGGCGTTGTAACCGTCGTGAAGACTTATGAACTTTACAGCAAAGTAACCGATTATCATGTCGAAATACAGCCCGATGGGTATCCGGATTTGCGAATCGCGATAATTCATATCGACGATGTTTGCGTCAGAATCGGGCAACGTCTCAAAAAAGGAGAGACGGTAATCGGTATGCTCAGGCCTCTGCCGCAGATAAACAGCCAGATAAATAAATATCTGCCGGAATTCACAGACCATGTTCATATGCAGGTCAATCCGGCGACAACAGACGGTAGCCTGGGCTCATAGACCCGGTATGCGTAAGGATTGCCGGAACAATCGAGTTAAAAAGGATTAATTGTGTCAAACGATAGAAAAACCGTAAAGCGAGAGCGGGGCGTTTCTGGTAATTATACTAGAAAACCAGTAAGCTTTGATGATGGGCAGGCTGTCGAATCTTTTGATATCGACGGCAAGAGGCTGCCGCCTAAACTGCTTACGAAAGGAAAGCCCGACAGCATGTATTTTGATGGATTGGCGAAGCTTGACAAGCGGACAAAGAGACTTGTAAAGCGCCTGAAATCGAGCGATATAGCCATTATCGACCACGAAGACCTCGACCGCGTAACGGCCGAGGCTCTTGTCGAGACGGGCGTTGAGGTAGTCATTAATGCGAGCTGCTTTACATCGGGCAAGTATCCGAATGCGGGACCGCTGGTACTTTGCTCGGCCGGGATTCACTTGCTCGACAACGTCGGACCCGAGATTTTCGACCTCGTAAAAGAGGGTAGCAGGCTAAGTGTCAAGGGTGAGAGCATTTGCCTGGGGGATAGAACGGTAGCCAGCGGAAAGAAATTGACGCATTTTATGCTTGAGCAGGAACTCGAAAAGGCACACGGCAGGATAGGCGAAGAGCTGGAAAAATTCGCGGTTAACACGCTCGAATACATGCAACAAGAGAAAGAGTTGATTCTCGACGGGTCAAGAGTTCCGGAGACGAGTGTTAATTTTAGCGGCAAGCACGCCTTAATTGTGGTCAGAGGATATGATTATAAGGCCGATCTAAAGGCTTTGCGCACCTACATACGTGAGGTGAAGCCGATTTTAATCGGCGTCGACGGCGGCGCTGACGCGCTGGTGGAGGAGGGTTACAAGCCTGACATTATCATCGGCGATATGGATAGCGTGGCTGACGCGACGCTCAAATACGGAGCGGAACTCATCGTCCACGCGTATGCCGGCGGGCGCGCACCGGGTTTGAGCCGGCTCCAAGAACTAGGTTTGTCGGCGACGGTCTTTGAGGCGGCGGGCACCAGTGAGGATATCGCGATGGTTCTGGCTTATGAAAAAAGCGCGGAACTTATCGTGGCGGTAGGGACTCACGCTAATCTAGTCGAATTCCTAGATAAGGGCCGGCAAGGGATGTCGAGTACTTTTCTCGTCAGGTTGAAAGTCGGCGGTAAGCTGGTCGATGCAAAAGGCGTCAACAAGCTCTACCGGTCCAGCGTAAAAATAAGCCATCTCGGGCTATTACTATTAGGCGGATTGACCGCTATTATAGCAATAATAATCGCTACACCGGCCATTAGGCAGTCGATACGTCTTATGCTTGTACAAGTGAAATTAATATTAGGCTTTTAGGAGAAATGCATGTTTGATATGCGCTATCACATAGCATCGCTGGTCGCGGTATTTATCGCGCTCGCAATCGGTATTCTTTTAGGAACAGTCATCGACGACAAGGGGATGCTTCTCCAGCAGCAGCAATCGCTGGTCAAGAGAATAGAAACGAATTTTAATACGCTCAGGGATGAGAATAAGACGCTTAAAATCGAACTCGACGAAGAAAAGAAGTTAACGAGCGGTGTCTATCCGCTCTCGATTATGGGAAGACTCGATGGCCGGAATGTAGTTGTCTTGGCAACTTCGAAGAAGCAGAACGAGCTGCTCTCCATGGTTGTCGACGGTCTGAGCTTGGCGGGAGCCACAGTCGGCACGGTCAAGGTCAAGGAAGACTTCGAATTGACCGACGAGCTCAAACGGGAACTCGCGGCATACCTGCCGCAAGAGATGAACGATGATAATGTCCGCGAGCTGGTCCTGAAGAAACTGGCCGAAGAGCTGGTCGCAACAGATACCGCAACTGCAGCGACGACCACGACCAGCCCAGTCGTTCCGTATCTTAGCAAGCTGAGCGAGCTAGGCCTCATCGTGATGGATACCGACGCCCTGACATCGATTACATCGGCGCTCATGCTTGGTGGCACCGATGGGGATTTGAACCCGAAAACGACCGACGTACACATCATAGCAGCCTTAAAGGGGATGGGAATTCGAGTGGTCGGGGCCGAGAACAGAGACTGTAAGAAATCATACATGAAAGAGTATCAGCAAACCGGCATACCCACCGTCGACAATATCGACACACCGGCGGGCATCATATCGGCTGTCTTTGCACTCAGGGAGGCGAACGGTAATTTTGGAGTCAAGGCGACGGCAGACCAGTTGGTGCCAAAAGTTTAGTGGTTCGTCGCCAAGACAGGCTCAGGCGCTGACAGAGAGAATACGTCTGAATTACAAGCCTACGTAGAATAAGAGCTGTAGAAGCGCTTGAAGAACAGGAGTATATGGTTGAGACATCCGTAGTAGCGGTTATAGCTGCCTACAATGAAGCCGACCGCATTGCGGCGACCGTGCGAGCGACCAAAAGGATTAGCGGAGTAGGCCGGGTTTTGGTAGTCGATGACGGCTCCGGCGACGGCACCGCGAGTGTCGCTGCCGAGGCCGGTGCCGAGGTGCTTGGCCTGGAGCGAAACCTCGGAAAAGGCAAGGCTCTTGAGAGCGCTATGAGCAAGGTAACCGAGGACATCATCCTTTTTCTCGATGGGGATTTAGGGGAGTGTGCCGAGGAGGCGGCGTTAATCCTGGAACCGGTACTCAAAGGCATGGCCGACATGGCTATAGCGGATTTCCCAAAACCTGAAAAGGCCGGCGGAATCGGCCTAGCTAAAGGTTTGGGCCGCTGGGGGATAAAGCGTTTTACCGGGCAGACTATGCGCGAGCCGCTATCCGGTCAGCGTGCCGTAAAGTCGGCCTTGGTGAAGGAGTTGTCATTCGAATCCGGCTACGGACTAGAGGTTGGCCTAAGCATAGACATACTAAGGCAAGGTTGTCGTGTGATCGAGGTGCCTGTAAAAATGACGCATCGCGAAACGGGACGAGATTTAGCAGGAGTTATTCATCGCGGGCGTCAATTTGTCGATATACTAAGCGTAATATTTAAACGATTTATGAAGCACTAATCGCGACAGGGGGAAAAGCCGTGATTGAAAGAGGAATACTATATATTGCGCATCCTACTACTAACAGCATGAAGCAGCACCTCTTGATTCTAATCAAATACTTGAACCGGGCTCGATATAAACCATATCTTGTCGTTTCAAACGACCCCTATATGCTCGAGCACCTTGACAGGCTGAACATCGAATACGTGGTCGTACCGGAGCTCGCCACCGCTAATAAGCTCAGCGTGGGAGGAGTCGTCAAGAAGATAGAGGCGTTTGCCCGAGACAAAGAGCGCGTGATCAACTTGATTCATAGCCACGACTATCAGGGGTGTTTTGTCGCCGCTCAGGTTGCCAAATCGCTTAACGTACCGCATATCTGCACGGTGCACACGGTCGAAGACGCCTATTCTCCAAAGAAAAAAGGCTTGCTCTCGGTTGCCAATAATAAGATAGCCGCTATGCCGGACATGCTTATTGCGGTATCGGAAGCGATTGAGCAGAGTGTAACCGCTTTCAATAAAGTCCAAATCATACACAGCGGCATCGAAGCGGATAGGTTCGGGGAGACCCTCGATACCGAGCACTTATTCCGGGAACTAAATGTTTCCAAAGAGAACAAGCTGGTAGGGGCCGTAACCCGCCTGTCACCGGAAAAAGGCAATAGTGTTTTCATAGATGCCGCCGCTGTCTTGGCAAATAAATTTCCGGATATGCATTTTATTATCACCGGCGACGGGGATGAAGGAGAAAAACTCAAAAAACAAGTGGCAAGTCACGGTTTGACACAACGCTTTCATTTTTTGGGATTCAGGCGAGACGTAGCGCACATCCTCAAGAGTCTCGAGGTAGTCGTCATACCTAATCTAGCTTCGAATATTCCCATGATATTACTCGAAGCGCTGGCATGTAAGCGCCCGGTCGTAGCAACCGATGTTGCGGGCGTCAGAGAAGTCGCCGGCGAGAGTTGTGTCGATTTCGTAAAACCGGGTGACAGCGGAGCGCTCGCAGCCGCCATCGAAGCGGTATTGGCGAGCAAGTTGAAATCGATGTCAAAGGTGCAGACCGGACAAAAATTGGTCCAGGATAAGTTTACGGTACTCCATATGATGAAGCCTACCGAGTTGATCTATATGGAGGTCGCTCGATGAGTCTGAAGAGGAAATACTTGACCGTATTTCTGATTCTCGCGGCCTTTGCGCTCATTGGCCTACCATCGCAAGCTGCTATCGCAGAAGACAAGCCAAAAGTCGTTTTTGTTCTTATCGACAACATCACTTGGGATGATATCGCCAAGGCGAACGACCCGTTTATCAACGACTTGGTTCAAAATAATCCTACCGCTTTATTGAACAACCGGACTTACGGCAGGCCTTCACGACCACGCGCGGCGCTTACAGTCGGGTCGGGTGTGCGGGCGAATGCGCTTCCCCGCAGCGTCAACGGTTATAACGCGACCGAGGCGTTCGACGGTGTCAAGGCGAGCGACGTGCTATTTGTAAGGACCGGCAAGAGGGCGAGGCCCGGTAATATTGTCGAACTCGGCTTGCCGGCAATCATCGCCGATAATTCCTATATTAATCAGGAGATAGTACCGGGGGCGCTGGGACAGCTTCTAAACGATAACGGTTTCAAGACAGCGGTTTTGGGCAATTCGGATACCTCATTCGATTCCGACCGGGAGTCGGACAACCGGGAAATCGTCGCCCTGGCGATGAACTCATCCGGAATCGTCGATTATGGAGATGTAAGTAAGGCTGTTTTGGCTCAAGACTCCAAAGTGCCCTATGGCATCAGAGCGAATGATTCGGTTTATCTGAAGCGACTTCAAGAATTATTGCGTGTCGCCGATTTTATAGTGATTGACTACGGCGATACGACGAGAGCCGATTTGTACTCCACCTATGTTCTGGAAGCGCGCGCCGAGAGGTTAAGGATAGCCTCGTTGAAACGTGCCGGTGCGTTCTTGGAGCAAGCGATGAAGGTCGCCGGCGATGATACGGTTTTTATTGTCGCGAGCCTATCACCGCCGGGTGCCGGCGCGGCGCCCATCTCCAGCGGCGAGGAGCAGCTCACGACTGTGATCATCAGCGGCCCGGGTTTTAAACCGGGCAGCCTGACCTCCGCCGCAACCAGGCGTGCGGGAATTGTAAATAACACCGATATCACCATGACGATATTGGACACATTCGGCGTCACGCCGCATTACACCATGGTCGGTAGCAAGGCGACAGTCAGTTCCGAGAAGGTCTCTATCGAGCGGATGAATGCGTTTAACGCGAGCGCGGTCGGTATAAAATCGGCACGGCGGATAGCGGTATTGACCTTTATATATCTTCAAATAGCGCTGTATGTCGTCGCCGCGCTGCTCCTGCTTTACGTCCGCAAGGCAAACAAACGCTATATTGGTTTTATGAAGACGCTGATTCTGACGTCGATGGGGTTCCCGCTCTTTACTTTCTTCGCATCGAAGGTGCAAGTTCTTGCGGTCAACGGTGTTTTATTGACTATCGCTGCGCTTGCCGTATCGTTATCATTGGCCGTGGTGCTGGCCGCACTCAAAGTAAACAAACTCTTTCCGCTAGCCGTTATCGGTTGCGCGACCATGTTTACGATACTGGCGGATGTCGTTCTCGGTGCTAACCTTCAGTTAAACACGATATTCGGCTACGACCCGATACGCGGGAGCCGGTTCTTCGGCATCGGGAACGAGGCCTTTTCAATTCTGCTCGCCAGCGCTCTTTTGACCGTCGGGCTAATGCTTGAGAGATGGAAGCGCGGAGTTGCTCTGGGGGCGGGGGCGGTAGTGGCGCTCACAGTTCTTATCATCGACGGATTTCCGGCGTTCGGCGCGGACGTCGGCGGCATAATAGCG
>MELI01000088.1:17822-20518 GCA_001767575.1 Candidatus Aquicultor primus
CGGGTTTGCGTTATTCGCTTTCATCGCGTATGACTTTTTAGACGGCTCCAACACGCATATGGGTCGCACAATCGAGCTGTTAGCGGGCGGGGGCATTTCAGGAATTTTGACCATCGCTAGCCGGAAACTGGCGACCAATTTCATGGTGTTGCGTTACAGTACCTGGTCCTATTTCCTATTGATAATCATGGTGTTGACGGTCGCTTTAAGCTATCGCCCGGTCGGTCTCCTGAAGAAGCTTTTCGCCAGACATAAAGGGCTTACAGCCAGCGTTACCGGCGCGGTCGTCGGGTCGATTGTCGGTTTTGCGGTCAACGATTCGGGGATTTTGATACCCGCTATCATAATGTCATACATATTTCCGTCTATCGCTTACTTGATGCTCTGGGAGCGGTATGATATGAACAAGCAAGAATCATAAAGCTATCTGATTCAGATTTATTCGAGGCGTGATGTTGGTGTTTCTTGTCCTTTGGACCATCGCACATTTCTTTACGGGAGCGATACTCGCCGCTGTCATAGGCGGCGCGCTCAAGCGTCTTCTCTACGATTCCGGTGCGCTAAAGCAGAACTATCGCCAGCGAGATGTCGTGAATATGATGGGATTGAGTTTTGTCCTGGTTTGGCTTGTTATGATGGCGATTGCGGCTGCGTTCGGCTTTGCGCAGGATATAATCGGCCTGATGGTTCCGGAGCGCTTTCAATTTACGCCGGATATGTCGATGCCGCTTACCATTCTAATTCTCGGGGTCGGCATGTTCGGGCTCATCGATGATTTGTTGGGAAGCCGTGAGTCTACGGGGTTCCGGGGGCACATCGGGCAATTACTCAAAGGCCGGTTGACGACGGGCGCGCTCAAGGCCCTGGGAACTCCGATCGTCGCATTTTTTGCAATATATCAGCTCTCCAGCGGTCCGCTAGAAGCTTTTGGGGATGCGCTGCTTATAGCCCTATTTGTCAACACGCTTAACTTGCTGGATTTGAGGCCGGGTAGGGCGCTCAAGTTATTTATTCCGCTCCTTGCGATATTTTTGCTGTACGCGCCCTCATCGTATGGGCTCGCGGTGGCGGCTCTTCTCGGGGTTGCACTCGTTTTGTTGAGGGCGGACTTAAAAGAGGAGACAATGCTCGGGGATGTCGGGTCGAATGTTATCGGGGCGGTTCTCGGCTTCAGCTTTGTGATAACTTTTGGCTGGAGCGTGAAGTTGCCGCTGATTATCGTCCTTGTCGCGCTGCAAATCTTGACTGAGAGGTATTCGCTTACCCGGATAATAGAGAACACGCCGATTTTGCGCGAGTTCGACCGTTTGGGTAGAAATATATAGCTCCTTATTCAACGACGATGAAGCCTGCACGCGCGCCGGTTTCATGTTACAATTCAAAAGTTGGCTCTTTGATGGCTGGAGGTTTTGCGGTCAAGTTGCCGTTATAGTAGACTTTATTGTCAGTATAGCAAGCAAAAGGGGAGAGACGATTGGCTAAATATATCTTCGTAACCGGTGGAGTCGTATCATCACTGGGAAAGGGGATCACGGCGGCTTCGCTCGGAAGACTCTTGAAGACCAGGGGATTCAAGGTGACGATTCAAAAGCTCGACCCCTACCTCAACGTCGACCCCGGCACCATGAGCCCGTTCCAGCACGGCGAGGTCTTCGTCACCGAGGACGGCACCGAGACCGACCTTGACCTCGGGCACTACGAGCGCTTCATCGATGAGAACCTCGGCAAAGGCAGCAATGTGACCGCCGGGCAAATATACTGGTCGATAGTGACCAAAGAGCGCCGGGGCGAATTTCTCGGCGGGACGGTCCAAGTAATTCCTCACGTGACCAACGAGATAAAGCAGCGGATACTCAGTTTGGGCAGCGATGATGACAAGCATATTGTTATAACGGAGGTCGGCGGCACCGTCGGCGATATAGAGAGTCTTCCCTTTCTGGAAGCGATTCGTCAATTCAAGAAAGATGCCGGAAAGAGCAACGTCCTTTATATACATGTGACCCTCGTGCCGCATCTCGTATCTTCATCGGAACTTAAGACCAAACCTACGCAACATAGTGTAAAAGAGCTGCGCAGTATCGGCATTCAGCCCGATATCATAGTGGCGCGGTGCGACCGCGCAATCGACGTTTCAATAAAACGCAAGATAGGCCTCTTCTGTGACACCGAGCCTTCGTCGGTAATAACGGCCATAGATGTCGATAATCTTTATGTAATACCCTTGAGGTTGCACGAGGAAGGACTCGACGATATCGTCGTCGAGCACCTGAAGCTCGGCAACGGCAAGGCCGACCTGTCGGAGTGGAACAGCCTCGTGGAGCGGATTCGCAGGCTCGAAAACAAGATCAGGATCGGGCTGGTCGGTAAATACGTTCAGCTTCCCGATGCTTATTTAAGCGTGGTCGAAGCACTTAAACACGGCGGTTTCTACAACAATACCGATGTCGAGATTGTCTGGGTGGACGCCGAAACGGTCAGCCAGGAAGAGGTAGAGCGCCAACTCGTCGCGGTAGACGGGATTCTTGTGCCAGGCGGCTTTGGGATTAGGGGCATCGAGGGCAAGATTCATGCTGTTAAATTTGCCCGTGAAAACAAGATTCCGTTCTTTGGTATATGCTTAGGGATGCAATGTGCGGTCGTCGAGTTCGCGCGTAACGTAGTCGGCTATGAAAACGCGAACAGTTCGGAATTCGACC
>MELI01000089.1:0-3580 GCA_001767575.1 Candidatus Aquicultor primus
GCTCAAATTGCTGTCGCTCGCCGAACAGCCAGCCGCCGCAACGACAAACAAAATTATTAGAAAATGTATGACGCCGCGCTGAAGAAAACTCATTCGATTACCCATTCGTTCATTCGCCGTGCCTTCTTTCCTAGTATTGATTCTAACATGTAGCGATTGGCCTGGTTTGGATGTCTTTAGTTGCCCGCCTGGTTTGTATTTCATTCGCTCATGGAGTAGAATCGAAGGTAGATTAGTGTTGTTAATATCCGGCATCTTATGGTAAAGCGCTCATGAAGCTGTGTAAGGAAATCGAGCCGCAAATCGCTGAACTACTCGAAAGCATGGCGCAGAGCCTTGGCACCGACGCGGCAGGTTTTGCCGTCGTCAACGGTGACGAATCAATTGGCTACTGCGCTCTCTACAATATAGCCGACCACATGGGAAAACTGTCTGTGTCAAAGGGCATAGACGTTTTAGGTATGGTGCTGGCGACGCAAAAAACCACTGTTATCGACAACTACGAGTCGTTCCCTAAAGCGATATCCGCGTGGATTCAGGTCGGGGCCAGATCTGTCGCCAGCGCACCGGTACTGGTAAACGGTAATCTGGTAGGAGCGATGACGGCTCTAAGCATCGATAAAAAGCGAAACTTCTCGCAAGCCGATGTCGAGACAATAGAGGCATTTGCCGGGCGCGCCGCCTCACTGCTTGAAGTAGCTATGTCGCGCCAAACTTAGTTCAGCCAATCTCTCCCGCATCGTCGATGGTAAGCTTTAAGGTCACGATCGCCATGTCGTCCTCGAGACGGCTCCCGGTGAAGTCCTTCGCGATGTTTACCATCTCTGAAGCGAGTTCCTGCGGCCCCTTGCCCGGCATTATTTGGTTCAGGCGGTCGAGCATGGCCTCATCCCCGAGAATCATGCGATCACATTTAGCCTCTATCAACCCGTCGGTGTAGAGAATCAGCATATCACCATCGAAAAGCTGAATCTCGTTTTGTTCAAAGACGACGTCGGGTAAAATTCCGAGCGGCAGATTGCTTTCAGACTCGCAAGGTCGGCAAGATTGATGGCGGCCGATAATCGCCTCCGGGTGGCCGGCTCGCGATTTGAAAAGCTTGCGCTCCTTTAAGTCTATTATCGCGAAAGTCATAGTGACGAATTGGCTGTAGCTAAGCTGTTCACAGATGACCTTGTTGGCCTCGGTTAAGACCGCGGCCGGCTCCAACCCGGTGTATGCGAACGCCCTGATGGTGCTTTTTACCATTGAAGTAATGGTCGCCGCTTCGAGGCCCTTCCCGGAAACATCCCCGATTAGAACCCCGATTCGCCCGGCTCCGAGTTCGAATAGATCGTAGAAATCTCCGCCTACTTTTGCCGCCTCGGCGGCCGATTCATACGCAATGCCCACCTCAACCCCCGGTAGATGTGTCGGAACCGCTAGAATCGCTTGCTGCAGAGTCTCGGCTATCCGGTGCTGTCGTTCGTATGCCTCCGCCTTCTCGATTGCGACGGATACCTGAGCACACAGCGCAACAAGCAGTTCTTCATCTGTTTTCGTAAAAGACATGTCGCCACTCTTGCCGGTCAGCATCACCTGGCCTATGAATTCGTTGTTCGAATTCACAAGAGGCACCCCGAGCAGACCGTCAAGCTCTATGTGACCATTGGGCAAGCCCCTGCTCCGCGGATCGTTCGCGACATCGTCTATGCGGATGGGGCGCTTAGTTTGATACATCTCGCCGTAAAGTCCGCCGAGCGTGGTAATATCCAGCCCTGTTGCGATTATGGTGCCGAAATTGTCATCCTGCCTAGACCAGGTGATAACCGGACCTTTTTTGGCATCGGTTTGCACCAGCAGAACGGTAGCAGCCGAGCAGTCGAGCAACTGCTGTGAGCTCTTGGCAAGCTGAACCGCCATATTCGCGGATCCCTTCTCTTGGGTGATTAGCTGTGAGGCCTCGTTTAACAGCCTGAGCTGCCCCGCGTAGGCTTCGATTTGCTTCCTGGTCCGAATCTGCTCGTTGTAAAGGACAGCATTCTCGATAGCTATAGCAACGTGACGCGCTACCAACTCCAGCTGCTCGAATTCATCGACAGAGAAGCAACGCTCACTATTGAAGCTTATTGCCGACAATGTAGCCAGCACCGTATTCTTAGAGACGACCGGCACCATTATGACACTCGACAATCCCGCTTGAACGAATTCATCGATAGCCCCGGGATAACTGCGGTAATCGTTTATCAGAACCTGCCGGGGGTTTTCGAAGACGCCCCTCGCCAGAGTTCCCCTCGCCTTCAAGAGCCCCGCCGTCCCCAATGGCATGTTGTAGAAATAAACGGAATCCGAGGTCGTATCCATCTTGTCCGCAATGTTGACGACGGCGGCATCGGCATCGAGAATCTCCGCCGCATATCTGACGACTTTGTCGATGATAGCGGCAATATCGAGATCGCTTACGAGGTCCATGCCTATTTCGTTGAGGACTTTCAGGCTCTTTATCCCGCTGCGCAATTCGCACTCTGAGCTTGACTTATACTCGAACAGCACAGAGCGTTCGAAAGCGGCAGAAGCAAGCTCGACGAAAGTCTCTACTATGTCTAACGGGAACTCCTTGAAGTCCTTATCGAAAAACGTATCTGAAGAGAACCCGATTACGCCGAGGTTGTTGCGGCCCGCGATTAATGGATACATAGCAATCGTCGGCGATGAAGCACCGATGGATTTCTTGTAGAACATCGAAGCCGGATGAGAGGCTGCAGAGGAGATGATTTCGGGCTGTTTGGCTGCGAAGACCGTGCCGGCAATGCCGACGCCGACCCGTATCGAACAATCCTCGAACAAATGCTTTTCGGGACCCCAGTAGCGGTGCATCTTAAGCTTCTCATCGCGATAGTCATGGATGAGTATCCAAACGGCCCCGGCGTCAAATATCCGTTTGACCTCTTCGATAACGGCGGTTTCGACTTCTTCGAAGTAGTGGGCGGCGCTCAGCCTGCAGGCAGCTTCGACTAGAGAAGTTAGCGCTCTCATATAGGCTTTATCGGTCGACTCGAAGGCATCCTTCTTGATTAACACGATACACTCGCCTTATCAGCTTTAAGGACTCACTCTTGCGCCATTCGCCGGAAACCGCCAATATCATTGAACCCGCTGCGGGCACGGCAAAACCCGTCGTATTGCCCATCGATGGGGCTGGGAATGTTTAATTTGAAGACAGATTTGGACTCAGCTCTATATTAAGGAACGCGAGTCACCGTAAGGTCATGACCGGTATCGCGCTACGCCCCGGTGAATCAATTCATAAACAGACGGTTTTAGATACTATAACACAAGCGTTTTGCAGCGCTAAGGACTTCTGCTAAGAATGCTATCTCGGAGGTGAGAACATGATAAAAACATCGGATTAATGGAATCGCAGGCGAATGTTTTCGGGATTTGCGTCGCCGACCAATAACGTTGCCAAGCAGCTATGGCTTTTGGGAAAGCGTCGTTGCGTCGAGTATTTCGCGGTTTGAGAGAATGAAGCGCTCGATGACCTCCTCGACGCCTCTACTTATAGGGGCTTCGGTTACGTAATCGGCAACCGCTTTCAACT
>MELI01000089.1:3625-11570 GCA_001767575.1 Candidatus Aquicultor primus
TCTTCCCTCTCGATGCCGAGGTGCCCGGCCAATTGCGCCAGCGCCAAGCCCTTTGTCGCTTGAGGATGGAGCACATCCAGAAACCAGTCTGCCGAGTTGGTTATCCTCACCTGCGAGTCGAGCGTGCTCTTGAGTGTTTGCGTCAGTATTTGCGCTCTGCCCACGGGAACCATGAACACCAGCATCGTCGGGTCTTCGCCCAGCAAATCCTGCACGTCAGCGACCTGGTGTATCTCGACCCCAAGCAAATCGGCATACCTTTCGGTCCAATCGTGGGCGGTATCGGTAAAGACCTCGTCGCCCAGGAACGCGTAACGCAAAACGGGTTCGTCCCTCAATAGGCGCAAAGCCTCTTTTGCCGGCTCAGCCGGGACTTTGAACTCGCGATACACCTCATCCGAATACATGCTCCGCATAATCGCGCCGTTGTAGGTGATAACGGGGATGTCCACACCCAGCTCATCCGCATAGCGCAACGCGCCGCGAGACATCCTGCCGGTGGCAATGGTAAACCTCACGCCATACTCGCTGACCTCGCGAATCATGTCCACAGTGCCGCGATTAAGAATCTTATCATCATCGAGCATAGTGCCGTCTAAGTCCAGCGCGACTAGCTTATAAGTCAAAGCGGTTGTCCTTTCTCAGTGTGCATGTTAAACGTAGCGCTCATCGCAAGCCTATTGCTCGGCCTTATCTTAAATACTTCTTAGCCAGCCCGATTACGCCCTCGCTCAAGAAAAGGTTGAGCATCTCGCGTTTTCTGGAGGCATCGTAAGCGGCGCGCTTATCGTCGTCTTTGAGCACCTCGTAGGCATCGCGAATCTCCATCCACGTGCGCTCGGCATCTTGCTTTTGCTCGGGCGGCACTTTATCCGGGTGCTTCTTCTGCGACAACGCTTTAAAGGCTTTCTCGATTACCTCTTTAGACGCTGCGGGGTCTACCTCTAACATCCTATAATAATCCGGCAATTTGTTCCTACCTTGCGTTTGCGACGCCGCAAGCGACGGCTGGGGCATTTCCAACATCCCGACCAGTACACTATACCAAAAATAAAACAATCCTGTATAATGTAGAGAGCCGCAGGTATCGAATCGAGCGCGGCTTTAAACACTAGCGACACAGGGTGGATGAAATGCGCATAGTTGAAGGTCTCAGAAGCTTTATAAAAAAAGAAGACCCCATTGTTTGGAAGAGCCTGCTTATAGCATCGGCGCTGACACTCATCTTCTATATCTTCGTGCTCGTCTACACGAAATAACGGTAGACCTTAGTTTTCTCTTAGCCTGATTAGGTATTCAAAGGCAGAGAGGGCGGCTTTGGCACCCTCACCGGCAGCGACGATTATCTGCTTTTGCGGCACATTCGTGACGTCCCCCGCGGCAAACAAGCCGGCGACATTGGTGCGGCTACCGCAATCGACGACGATTTCCTGCTTCTCGTTGAGTTCGACCAGCCCCGAGACGAAGCCCGAGTTCGGTTCCGACCCTATTTCGATAAAGACGCCGCGTACGGCGAGCTCGCGCACCTCATCCGTCTTTCGCGACTTGATTTTTAGACGCTCTACCAGGTTCTGTCCTTCGATTGCGATGATATCATAACCCTTGAGTATCTCTATATTATTGGCGCCCGCCGCCCGCTCTTGGAGGACCGGGTCGGCGCTCCATCCATATTGAGATACCGCGTAGACCATGCCGGCTATATCGAGAAGCTGCACGATTGAGCTGAGCGCGGCGTTGCCGCCACCGATTACCGCAACGTCCAGCTTGGCGAAGAGCGGCGCGTCGCACGTTGCGCAATAGGTCACGCCTTTGCCTACGAACTCCTTCTCGCCCGGGATCTTAAGGTGCCTGGGTGACCTGCCGGTCGCCACAATGACCGTCTTGGTCTGCACCTCCTCCCCTCCATCGAGATGGACGGTGAAGATATCTCCTTCTTTCGATATTTTCTCAACCGTCTTATTTTCGATTGGTATGTCGAACTCTTTTACCTGTTCCTCGAATTTGGCCATGAGCTCCACGCCGGAAATAAGATGATACCCCATATAGTTCTCGACGCCGACACTCCATATCGCGAGACCGCCCACGACATTCGCATATATTACGCAATCCATTTTCTTGCGCGCGGCATAGACGGCGGAGGTCATCCCCGCCGGCCCCGCACCTATTATCACAACATCTCTCAAAACAAACCCCCACCCTACAGTCCGGCGATAGCCGCTTCGACTTTACGCCGCCGGTCGGCGCAGGCCGCGCACGTGCAACTCGTTTAGCAAATCGACGACGCCATGAACCGAAAACGCGATATACTCCGCTATCTTCTTTTGTGTGAAGTTCGCCACCTCTCCGGTGAGCGTCACTATGCCTTCGGAGACGTCCACTTCCATCTCAGTCAGGTCGAGGCGCGTGTTTTTAATGAGCGCACCTCTTACCTCCCGGGCTATCTCGGCGTCGGCGACGGCTATCTCGGGTTTGACCATCAGGTGGTTGACGACATCGACCACTCCCGCCACCCATCGCGCGTCGTTTTCGGCCTCTAATTTCTCGACCATCGAACGTATCGTGCCGCGCAAAAAGACGACGCCGTCGACGGTCTCGGCGCTGATGTGTTTGTCTTCGACCCACGTATCGAGCTCGAGATTCCTTCTAACATCTTCGGCGATATCCGCGTCGCTCTTGGTAATCGCCGGGATGACCGTGATGTTGTTGATGACATCTTTTACACCCCGCACCCTGCCGGCGATATCCTCGGCAACCGCCTTCTCGTTGTAGGTGTCGACCTGACCGTCGATGATGATGATGCCTCCGATGCCGGCGCTTACACCTACTTTCGTATGGTCAATCCGCGTATCCGAAGCCAAAGCGCGCTCCACGTCGATTACAGGATCTATGTTTTCCATATCAAAAGATACCTCCCACTCCACTAATATTGCCTGGTTGTAGAGTGATTCTACCCGTGTTCGACGCGCTGAAAACATCTAAACCGATGCCAGGTAGAGACAGGCTTCAGACGGAGAAACCTGGTCCGCGGAGTGCAGCGTCGTCCATATGCCGGCGCTGTTACTTGATATTGTTGTAATTATTGACCGACGCGTTGACTTCGGTGCGCTTTGCTTCGTAGCGGTTCACCTCAGCCTGGTGCGTAGCGACCTTCGCGTTATGGGCGACAATCTTTTCATTATAAAGAACCACCAAGGCGTTGTGCGACTGGACGGAGCGCTCGTAATCGGCCTGGCTCGAAAAAGTGCGTGCGTCGAGATTGCGGCGCGCGTCCGTTATCTGCCGGCTGAAGCGGTCGAGTTCAGCCTGGGACGCTTCGACGGCCGCCGCCGAGGAGTCGATGCCTTTGCTCAACAGGTCGAGTTCGCCTTTACCCCGGTCGACCTCCTCGCGCACTTGGGCGATATACTTTGACCGGGCCGAATCGATTGCGAGCGAATGCTCCACATCGACCTTGAGCCCGACATACCGACACGTGAAGATGTCGGACTGGTTTATTACCTCATCGTGGCGAACATCGGTCAAATAGATATAGGAAGGTCGCAGTTTTTCGAAGGTAACGGCGCCCGTATCTCCCCAGGTGGGGTCGGTCGGAACCCAGCCGTAATTCGCCAAGTAGACCTCGACCCAAGCATGTCCTTTGCCGAGACTTTCACCTTCGGTGGGAATGCCGCCAATATACTTAGCCGGAATCCCTTTAGCCCGGCACAACGCGATAAAGAGGTCGGCATACTCCACGCAAACGCCGCTTTTAATCTCGAGGGCACGGGCGGCGCCATACGTTTGAGACAGCTCTTTTTCCGCTTTCGACTTATCATAAGAGAGGTTTTGGACCACGAATTCGTGGATTTTCTTGACGGTCTCGACATCATCGACCCCGTTGATTTGTTCGGCGGCCCGCTGGATCGAGGGATGGTCTATCTCGATGAACTGCTCGCCTTTGGTATAGGCGGCGCGCTCGGCTTCGCTTAGCGGCGCGGTCAGACCGGAGTCTCGCGCAGTCGATAGGTCATACCTGAAGAGCTTAAGCGTGACGCGAATCCTGATATCGAAGTCCGCTTTGGGGTCTTCGACTGTGAATTCGGCGTAACGATTATCACCGACGTCATATATTCTTGAGGGGTCGATGGAGAAATCCATCCCCAATACGTGCTGCTTGTGCTCTATTGTTTTTGGAATGAGCGTAGTGACGACCACGCCGGGGCCGCCCGCTCCCAGCATCCGCTTGAGCGAGCCCGAACTCTCCCCCGACACTTTTACGTTGTATATCATATCGGCAATGACCAGGTCGTTGTCACCGGCCGTTGCCGGGTCGAATTGGTAGGAGTCAGGTGCCTGGACGGTCAAGCTTGCCGGGTCGACCGGTTGTGGTTCTCCCCTGCCGGCATATGACTTTGGCTGTGTCTCCAAGGCGGCTTTCTCGCCGTTGCCGGCCATGATGACTTCTTTGATTTCGTCGCTTAATTTGGAGCCGTTCCCGCCCGGCAGGTCTACACAACCCGCCGCCGCAGCCCATATAAACAGTGCGATTAAGAGTATCGCCGCTTTGACCGCCATCTTGATTTTACCGATTCTCATATACGATTTCTCCGCCCAAAATAGTGTGGGTAATATCAGCCTTAGTGACGCTCTCCAGAAGATAGTCGTATGGGTTTGCGTGACGCTTCGCGGACGTATCGATGGCTATAAAATCAGCGCGCTTCCCCGCTTCGATGCTCCCGAGGTCATCGTCGAACCCGAGAATGCGCGCCGCCTCGATAGTCAACTTCTCGACCAGCATCTGCGACCTAAGCTTGCTTCGCGCCCCGCCCTGCTTCTTATAAATCGCACGCACCTTTCCGGCTTCTACAAAGAGGTCGAGGGTGGGGTTGCTCGCGATGCTGTCGGTTCCGATGCCGAAGCTTAATCCGCGCTCCACAAAGCTTCCGATAGGCGCCTCGCCCACATTTAGCAACTCGTTGGAGGTCGGGCAAACGGCGACGGCTGCGCCTTTTTGCCGCATCAGGATAATATCGTCCTCGCTCAGCCACACCCCGTGCGCGGCGATGAGCGCACTGTTTATCAGACCCAGCCCATCCAGAAATTCGGCCGGTGTACTTCCGGAACCGCCGGCGGCTATCACTTCGAGCGCCAACCGGTCACTAATCGCCCGCGCAAGCGCGCCCGAGCCGCCTCGCACGAGTTCGACCTCGTCGGCGGTTTCCGCCAGGTGTATGCTGAGCGGCAAGGTGTATTGCCGCGCGATGTCGGCGCATGCTTTGAGCGCCGCTTCGGTCAGCGTATATGCGGAATGTGGCGAGACACCGAGTCTTTGCACTCCGGCTTGGGCGACCGGCTCCGAACTTTTAAGCCGCTCAAGCAGGTCGACGACGGTCTCCATCAGGTTGGAGGCGTCCACTGCGACGACCTCGAGGTATATAAGGGCCGGCATACCGGCCTCGTAAGCGGCTTGCAGGCCCGCTCCCGAGCGTGTTATATCGGCCGAGCAGGTAATCCCCGCCGCGAGGCTGTCGGCTACCCCTTTTCGGGCCGCCCTCAACCAGTCGTCTCTTTCCATACCGCGCCCCGCCTGGATTATTCCGCCGAGCCACTGCGAAAACGACGTGGGCTCGGAGGCGAGAAAATCAAAGGCGGCGCACTCGAAATGACCGTGGAGGTTGACCAAGCCGGGCATGAGAAGAGCGTCTCCAAAATCAAGGAATTCTTCCCGGGGATTTTTTCTAAGTACGCTTGCGCGTTCGCCGACGGTGATAATGCGACCGTCCTTGACCAGAATCGCCCCATGCTCGACGGGCGAGCCGGTGATAGGGAGAACCAAATCAGCTGTGTAAATCATAGCTTAAGCATAGCCCACTTGCGCCCGCTGCGCCATGATTTCGCGCGCCTCGCGGCAATAATTCTTTGGCTAATCTTCCTTTAAGAGGGTGTGTTTGCGCAAGCTTGCGCACTCGCAAACCGCCGTCGCGTCTGTGGAGCGAAGGGCGTCTAGCAAGCTCTTGCCTACCATCTCCGACTCACCGTAAAAGATGTCCGATAGCTCCTCGTGCGTCCAATCTTGAACGACCCCTTCAGCGTAGTTTACCACCAGATACATGCCTGCGTAACAGGCTCCTATCTCGCGCGCCAAATAGACCTCGGGACAGATGCTCTGCCCGACGACATCGGCTCCCCACTGTTTCAGAACTGCGACCTCCGCCGGGCTCTCGAAGTGGCGCCCATCGGTGTTCGCGTAGATGCCGCGCTCGAAAATCCTGCCCGGGGCGTGTTTGGTGGCGGCAGCGGCTAAGTTCGCGTGGAGCTCGGGGCATATAGCTTTTCGCATGACCAGGAGGTAATCGGAACCGATGTTGACAGCTTTTCTCATCGAGTTATCTATATAATCGGTGGGCAAAACGATGTCGCGCGGGTTGAGCAGGTGGTTGATGGCGCCGACGCCGCCTTCGACCAGAATGCGCCCCACGCCCGCTTCGCGAAAGACCCAAAATATCTGACGCGACGCGGCCGCTCGCGTCGCGGAGCGGCGCCAACCGTGCATCTTGCAGGTGAGCACCGATTTATCCCCGAGCTTGAAGAGCGTAAGCGGTGGGCTTGCCCCGAAAGGAGTCTCGAAGACGAGTCCTTCTTCCAAGACCGCGATATCGGGCTCACCGAGCGCCGCAGGAAACTTTATCGAAAATGTGCTCGAGCCGCCGATGATGGCGAACCCCGCTGCCGGAATCTGTGTCGACATAAGCGTATTGTCCATCCTTTTCCAGTCCTCTTCCTTTACAAGGGACTTCAATCGAACCTTTCAACGATTTCGTATACGGTGTTGCGGCGTGCCGCCTGTTTGCCGGTCGCTTTTATGAGGCGCACCATCTCTTCTTTCGTCATCTTGTAGGCCAGGCCGGTCGCGCGTACCACGTTCTCCTCTATCATTATGCTCCCGAGATCGTCGGCGCCGAACGAGAGGCTGAGCTGCCCGATGTCCGTGCCCTGGGTCACCCATGAACCCTGGATGTGCTTAATATTATCTAAGAAGAGGCGGGCGACCGCCAGTGTTTTCAGGTAATGGCGCGATGAGACCACGCTGCCGCCGAGTTCGGTCATCCCCGGCTGGTAGGTCCACGCGATAAACGCGCGGAAGCCGTCGGTCTCATCTTGCAGGTTGCGGATCTTGCTCATGTGCTCTATGCGGTCCTCTACGGCTTCGGGGCCGCCCATCATCATCGTCGCCGTGCTCTCGATGCCGTTCTGGTGCGCTTTTCGCATGACATCGAGCCAGCGCCCGGCCGAGACCTTGTTGGGGCTGACCGCGTTGCGGTAGTGGTCGACTAGTATCTCGGCACCGGCACCGGGCAGCGAATCGAGGCCGGCGTCTCTCAAGCGCCGCAGTGCATCGTCTACGCTGATGCCGGATATATCTGCGATATAGGCGACCTCGGGCGCGCCGAGCGAGTGGACTACTATATCGAAGCGCTGCTTTATGCTGCGAAAAAGGTCTTCGAAGTAGTCGATGGCAAGGTCGGGGTGGAGCCCGCCCTGCATCATTATCTGGGTGCCCTCAAGCGCTATCGTCTCTTCGATTTTCTTGAATATCGCATCTTTGCTCAAGAGGTAGGCTTCGGGGTCGTCTTTATCTCGGTAGAACGCGCAGAACTTGCACTTGCTGGTGCAGACGTTCGAGTAGTTGATGTTGCGGTCGATGATAAAGGTGACGATGTCTCCGAAGAGCCGCGCCCGCGCCCCGTCGGCGGCGGCACCGACCGCGAGCAAATCCCCCTCGTTGAGCAAGTATAACGCTTCGTCTTCGGTCAAGCGGCGCCCCGCGGACACCTCGTCGAGTATCGATTGCTGGTCCATTATACCTCCACGAACTCGAGCTTCGGTATCTCCTGGATGAAGCCGAGTTCATATGCACGCGTGGCGTAAGCGAGCAGATCTTCCTGGTATGGGGCGTCGAGGTCGA
>MELI01000089.1:11607-11831 GCA_001767575.1 Candidatus Aquicultor primus
TTCGAAATTCTCCCAGCGCGACACCGCGACCGCTATCTCGTCTACTTTGTCGATGCTGTATGCCATCGATTTCATAAACCCCTGGTAAATCTCTTTGACCAGGTCGGGATTTTCGGCGGCGAAGATGCGCCGCACCGCCCATACCGCGAAGACCATCCGCCTGCCAGTCAGCTCTTTCCATTCTTTGCCGAGGTCGTATAGGTAGAGGTCTTGGGGCGGCTCGT
>MELI01000089.1:11905-15325 GCA_001767575.1 Candidatus Aquicultor primus
GGGCATGAAAAATACTTCGGCGCCAAGCCGTATTTATCCCGAAGGATGATGCGCGTGAGTGCCTGCGAGGTCGCCGAAGTATTGCTCAGCGCTACCAGGCGACCATCCATCTCCTCGATGGGGACCTTGCTTATGAAGAGGATGCTCTTCACCTCGCCGTCGGCGGCGACCGCCAGGTTCGGCATGAGCATCAGGTCTTTATAATTGCGGCAGTACTCGATAGAGGATATCGGGCTGATATCCAGCTTGCCTTCGAGTAACCATTTATTGAGCTCGGTCGGCGTGCCCTTGACGAGTTCGACATCGAGCAACACGTTATTTTGCACGAGGCCATAGTAGAGCGGCAGGCAGTTTATAAACTGGATATGGCCGACGCGTGGTCTAAGCAATTACGATTCCTCCAGGTATGTTTGGCGCTTTCCATAGGAGTGCCGATTCCAGCTGTAGTCTATGTTCGCGCTAATCCTCGTAGACCTTCAGAACGTTGTAGAGCGTATCGCGCTCAACCGGCGTGCGCCCGGCGTCTTTAATGAGATTGATAAGCTCGTCTTTTTCAATCGACTCGCCCGTCTGCGCGCCGGCGGATTTGGTTATCTTCTCCTCTACGACCGTGCCGTCCAGGTCGTCGACGCCAAAGTCGAGCGAGAGCTGCGCCAGCTTCAAGCCGACCATTATCCAGAACGCTTTAACGTGGTCGAAATTGTCGAGCATGAGGCGCGCGACCGCAAAGGTCTTTATCTCATCGAACGCGGTCGTCCTGCTGATGCCGGTAAGCTTGGTGTTGTCCGGGTGAAATGGAAGCGGGATAAAGCTCTGGAACCCGCCCGTCTCGTCCTGGAGCCCACGCAGTTCTATGAGGTGGTCGATGCGCTCTTCCAGCGTCTCGACATGTCCGTAGAGCATCGTCGCGTTCGATTTCAGGCCGAGCCCGTGGGCGGTTCGCATGACCTCGAGCCACTCCTCGCCGCTCGCCTTCTTCTCGCAGGTAAGCCCGCGCACGCGGCCGCTGAATATCTCCGCTCCCCCACCGGGCATCGAGCCCAGGCCAGCGTCTTTTAGCTTCTGGAGCACTTCGCGGATGCTAAGGCCCGTTATCTGGGCGAAGTAGTCGATTTCCACCGCCGTAAAGGCCTGGATATGTATATCGGGCAGGGCTTTCCTGCACTCGCTGATTACTTCGAGATAGTAGTCGAAGGGAAGGTCGGGGTGGAGCCCGCTGACGATATGAAGCTCGGTAGCACCGAGAGCCGGTGCCTCCAGCGCGCGCCCGAGCGCCTCATCTAGCGTCATCGTGTAGGCGTGAGCGTCACCCTTGTCGGCGCTGAACGCGCAAAACTTGCAACGCGAAACGCACACGTTCGTCAGGTTGATGTGGCGATTGACGTTGAAGTAGGCGTAATTGCCGGTCTTCTTCTCCTTAACGTTGCGCGCAAGCCGCCCCAGGGCTAGGATATCGTTGCAAGCATATAGTGCGATGCCGTCTTCGCGCGAGAGCCGCTCGCCGGAGAATACCTTTTCTTCGATTTCCTTTATGTTAATGTCCGTGCTCACTATCGACATGCTTACCTCCAAGTTGGTTCAAGCTTTGTGATTAATTATTCCGGCTCGACGAGCCTACTCCCACCTCTTAAAAAGCTCGTGCTCGACCTCGAGCTGGTCGAGGACTTTGCCGACGACGAAATCGACCATGTCGCTGACGGTCGCGGGTTTGTGGTAGAAAGCCGGCATCGGCGGCACTATCTTGGCTCCCGCCTCTTCGGCGGCAAGAAGGTTCTTCAGATGTATCCTGCTAAACGGGGTCTCCCTCGGCACCAGTATTAAGCGCCGCGACTCCTTGAGCATGACATCGGCGGTACGCTCGATAAGGTTGGATGAGAGCCCATTTGCTACCGCGCCGAGCGTCGCCATGCTGCACGGTATTATGACCATGCCGGCGGTGCGGTGCGAGCCGCTGCAAACCGGCGCCATAAAATCGTCGTTGCTATAATATCTAAGTAGGTTCTCGGCCTCGGGAATACCGAGCTTCTCCGCAAAGACGGAGACCACCTGCTCATCGTCGAAATGGTAATCGAGCTCGTGGGCGAGGACCAATTTTCCAGGCTCGGAGATTATGAGTGATACCTCGTGGCCGCGTTCGATGAGTATCTCTACGAGGCGAACCCCGTAGACAGCACCGCTAGCCCCGGTTATGGCAACGACATGCTCCAAACTACGCCATCCCCTTAATCAAATATCGCGCGGCGAAGTCGAGGCCGGTAAAAGCGAAAATCTGCAGGCTTATAAAGCCGTTTATCGTGAAAAAGGCCATATTAACCTTGGATAGGTCGTCCGCTTTGACCATCCGGTTTTCGTATGCCAAGAGCAACGCCGTTATCGCTACGCCTATATAGTAGACCACGCCCAAGTTGAACGCCACGCCCACGGTAAAGAGCAGTCCCACCGTCAACACATGAAAAGTCCTGGTCACCAGGAGAGCCTTCTGGACACCGAAGACCGCCGGAATCGAGAAGAGCTTATCCTTGCGGTCGAAGTCGATGTCCTGGCACGCGTAGATGATATCGAAACCGGCCACCCACAACGTCACCGCCGCCCCCAATGCTACGACCGGCCAGCTAAGGCCGTTGGTTATCGCTATCCACGCCGCGATAGGCGCAAGACCGAGGCTAACGCCTAATACAACATGACTCAGCCAGGTAAACCGCTTCGTGTATGAATAGATCAGGAAGGGAAAGACAATTGCCGGCCAGACCAGGCGGGCCAGCGGCGCGAGCTGGTAAGTAGCTACAAAAAAAATAGCCAGGCTTATGGCGCTAAACATCAGCACGTAGTTATTGTTTAGCTTGCCGGCTGGTATCGCGCGATCCTCGGTGCGCGGGTTGCGCGCGTCTATCTCTCTGTCGATATAGCGGTTTATCGCCATCGCAAAACTGCGCGCTCCGACCATCGCAACGGTAATCCAGAATATCTCCGCGATGCGCGGAAGCCCGTTCGCTGCGAGCACCATGCCCATGTAGGCGAAGGGCAGGGCGAAGATAGTATGCTCGAACTTGATCATCTCAAGGATTACCTTAAGCTTACCCAAGACCGTATTCCTTCCATTTTTCGTCTACCATCTTGCGGGTGGCTTCGTCCATCACGATGTCGTCCGGCCACTCGCGGGTGTGCCCCTCTTCGGGCCACTTTTTGGTCGCGTCGATACCCATCTTCGACCCGAACCTCGGCGTGTTCGATGAGTGGTCAAGCGCGTCGAGGGGGCCTTTCACAATCATAATATCACGAGCCGGGTCGACATTGTTAAATACCTTCCACAAGACTTCCGACATATTCTGCGCATCGACGTGCTCGTCGACGACGATTATCATCTTGGTGAACATCATCTGCCCGAGTCCCCATATCGCGCTCATCGCTTTGAACGCATGT
>MELI01000089.1:15372-17712 GCA_001767575.1 Candidatus Aquicultor primus
ACCTTCCAGCGGCAGGTTGAGGTCGACTATCTCGGGCAGCGCCGTCTTGAGCATCGGCAGGAATATGCGCTCGGTAGCCTTGCCCATGTAGCAATCTTCCATCGGAGGCTTGCCGACGATGGTCGCCGGATAGATGGGGTCCTTGCGCATGGTAATGCACTTTACGTGGAAGACCGGATAATAATCGGCGAGCGAGTAGTAGCCCGTGTGGTCGCCGAAGGGACCTTCCCAGCGCGTCTCCTTGTGGTCGACATAGCCTTCGAGGATAATCTCGGCGTGCGCCGGGACCATCAAATCGACGGTCTTCGCTTTTACGACTTCGACAGCTTGTCGGCGGAGTATCCCGGCGAAGAACAACTCCTCGAGCTGTGGCGGGAGCGGTGCGGTCGCCGAATATATCGTCGCCGGGTCGCCCCCGAGCGCAACCGCCACCTCGATCGGCCGGCCTTGTCGCTGGCGCTTGCGATAATACTGCGCGCCGTCGTGGTGCTCGTGCCAGTGCATCCCGGTCGTCGTGTCGTCGAAAACCTGCATCCGGTACATGCCCAGGTTTTGCCTGCCGCTATCGGGGTCTTTCGTGATGACCAGCGGGAGCGTGATGAACTTGCCGCCGTCTTGCGGCCAACACTTGAGAACCGGCATATCGTTGAGGGAGAAATTCTCGGTCAGGACCACTTCCTGACAAGGCGCGTTTTTAACCTCTTTCGGTTTGTAGTCGGCGATATTTTTAAGCTTGAAGAGCGTCGACATTTTTTGCCAGAAGTTGCCCGGCTCGCCATCGGGCAAAAGCTCGGCGAGTTTCTGCGGGACTTCGTCGAGCTTGTTTACGCCAAGAGCCCAGCTCATGCGCTCGTAAGAGCCGAACGCGTTCATCAAAACAGGCATACTGGAGCCTTTGGGGTTTTCAAACAGGATGGCCGGTCCATATGCCTTGCTGATGCGGTCGGTTATCTCGGTGATCTCGAGGTCGGGGTCTACTGCGGTCTTCACCCGCTTGAGCTGCCCCTTACTCTCAAGATACTTTATGAAATCTCTCAGGTCTTTATATACCATAGTGCTGTTTCCACCTCTCATTTGTTCGTAAATGATTATACCTTTTGCTTATGGCTAGTTGCAATTTATTACAGATAGCACCGAGCCCTAAATATTTAAAAATCTTCTAAAATATTGTTGACAACTTCAAACGCATTTGCTATTCTTGGAATAGACCCCAAGGGGCTGAACGCGAGCCATTCAAGAAAGTGGGCGTACCAGAAGCGGCTTCGAGGCAAGAGACGAAAGATTATGGTCGTGAGACCAGAACGAGTAATTGTCTGCCGAGAAGAACGAAACGGGAAACTCACAAGTAAGGAATAATCTCAAGCAAGGTTCCTTGGGGTTCTTTATTTTGTCTTTTTTTGCGTTCTACTTCCCCCCACCGGAACCTTAAACTAGAAGAGACTTTCTTGATCGAAACCGTCTTGGTCTGGCGCGCGCGGCGTACCCGAGTCGCTCCCCGGTCCGCTTCCGAATGTCGGTTCGCCGCTTTGATACGCGTCGATGGCCATGTTCGCAAGCTCGTCCGCGTGCGCATTCTCGCTGCGGTAGACATGTCTGACCTCGAACTTCTTGAGATTGGCGGCTAGTACTTTTATGCGCGCATAGAGCGGTTTTAAGCCCTCGTTTTTAACCTTGTATTCACCGCGAAGCTGTTTGACGAGGAGCTCGCTGTCGGCGCGAACCTCGATTTCCTGTGGATTAAAGAGCAGGGCGCGCTCAAGCGTAAGAATCAGAGCTTTATACTCGGCGACGTTGTTCGTCGCCTCACCGAGATACTCGAAGACTTCGGCGAGAAGTTTGCCGTCGTCGTTTCGAATCTCGCCGCCCGCGCCCGCCGGCCCTGGATTGCCCCTGGCCGCGCCGTCGGTATGGAGTATGAGTTTCGCTGTGTTTGTGCTCACCATATCTATCATTCCGTAAGTTTCACAAAAATTCTGCCGCAGTTTGAGCAGCGCTCGAGCTTGGTTGATTCGTGTATATGGTCCGCTTCGGTGCTCGGCAAATCGACCCGGCACCCCTGGCAAATCTCGCCCTCCAGGATCGTCACGGCAACCCGGTGCTTCAGTCTTACTTTATCATATAGACGGCGCGCGTCTTCGCTGAGCGCGGTGTAGACCGGCTCGCGTTTGGCCTTCCAGCCGTCGCGCTCGCCCGCTATCTGCGCCAGCTCATCCTCCATCCGCTTATGCGCGGCATCTCGCTCAGCGGTGCGCTTTTGCAGCCGCTCACTTATCGTCTTGTCGTCGGATTTAGAACCGTCCACGACCTCGCTCTGCTCCAGAAGCTCCAGCTCGGTTTTGT
>MELI01000090.1:0-274 GCA_001767575.1 Candidatus Aquicultor primus
TAATCGAGACGAATTCGCCGTCCTCTATCTTAATCGTGATACCATTGACCGCATGTATCTCAACGCCTTCGAGAGAATATATCTTATAAAGGTCTTTTACCTCTATCGTCATTGCCCGATCCGTCCACCGTCGTTGACTTTGACTTGGTCGCCATCTATCAGGTCAGTCTTTCCGACCGCCACGACATCGCCCTCTTTTAATCCCTCGACCACCTCGTAGGCGACATCCGATGTCAGGCCCAACTCAACATCGCGCTTCTTGGCAATCCCATTC
>MELI01000090.1:286-616 GCA_001767575.1 Candidatus Aquicultor primus
ACACTGGCCTTCTTTCCGTCAAGCTTGATCGCGTCAAACGGAATGGTTACGACATTCTTTTTACTCTGAGCAATTATATCCACGTCGCCCCCCATGCCTTCGCGGAACAGCTCTTTCACCGGGTTAGCGACTATCGTCACGGTAAATATGGTCCCACCGGTAGCATTTTTCGACGATATTATCGATATATTGGTGAGCTTGCCTTCGAAGACTTTGTTCTCGTAGGCATCGAGAAGAATGCGTACCGATTGACCGGTCTTGACCTTGCCGATTTCTGTCTCATCAACGTCTGCTGATAGTTCTAACCTATCGAAATTTATAAGAGTGATT
>MELI01000090.1:643-12248 GCA_001767575.1 Candidatus Aquicultor primus
GCTGCCGACGCGCTGAGCCCCGCTATCTCTCCCGCTTTACCGTTTACCGCAGCGATCTGCCCCGAAAACGGCGCTCTTAACACGGCGTCTTCAGCTATGGCTTCCGCGCCGGTCAGCGCGGCCTGGGCTTGCTCTATCTGACCCTGCGCCGCCGAAACATCCGCTGCGCGTGCGCCCTCTTTTTGCAGCTGGAGCTGTGCTATTGCAACCTGGCTGCTCTTTATGGCCGTATCGAGCTGACCCTGTGCGGCATCTATTTGGGCTTCGAGACTGGCGTCGTCTTTACCCATCTGGGCTATTTGGAGTGCGATTTCGGCTTGACGAAGCTGGCTCGAGATTATTTGGAGGTCTTCAGTTCGAGAACCGGATGTCGCTAGGTCGTATTGGGAATATGCCGTATCGTACGCTTTTTCGGCCGCGTTTATCTGCGCTTGCGCAGCCTGGTTGGCTTGCGCGTTTTGCACCTGCACCCTATCGTATGCCCTTACAGCCCCATCGTATGCCGCCTTCAATTGCAGGTTTTCGATGGTCGCCGTGTTCTCTTGCCAAATATTCAACGTCGACGTAACAGCCTGAGCCGCCTCGGCTAAAGTCGCGGCATTAAGGCTGTCGACCTTATCCTTGCTTTCCTGGGCGTTCTTCAATCCTTGGAGTGCCTGGTTCAGCTGCGAAGAAGCCAGGGTCTTTTCTTCCATGCGTACGCCGGCCTGTGCTTTGGTCAACTGCTTGCTCGCGATATAGACACTCTCTTCAGCGCTGCTGACATTAAACGCGGATCTTTTCTTGCTCTGCTCCACTATCTTGTTGGCGGTTTTAAGACTGCGGCGCGCGTTCGCAATAGCGGTACTGGCTTGGCTGACAGAGGCTTCCGCGACCCCTATCTCGCCTTTACTGCGCCCGGAGCGCAGCTTGCTCAAGCTTGCTTGCGCGATTTTGAGGCCGGCTTCCGCTTGTCGTATCTGCGGGTTGATGGAGGTCAAATCCAACTCGGCCAGAACCTGGCCGGAGACGACCGTATCGCCCTTCTTGACTCTAAGCGCGGCGATTTTTCCGCCGGTCTTAAAGCTCAAGTCGGCGCGGCTCGGCAGCGTCACCTTAGCCGGCGCCGAAACAAAAATCTCTATATCGTCCTTGGTAACTGTCGAAGTCTCGATAGTCACACCGCTACGCGACAGCGATATCTGCCACCAGGCGATTGCGGCAATAACGATTAGTCCGAGCACCGCGAATATGATTTTGCGATTTAATCTTAGCCTTGCCATTACACCATTATTCCCTTCCTGCCCAGGCCGGAAAACGTTCCAAATCCCGCCCAAAATCTCACGCGTCTAATCTTTCACCCATATATAGTAACACTGCGAGCAGCATCTTTGTGACAACGCTCAGAAATAATCAAGCAAAAATCCTTAAACATTCGCTATCGCTTGCTCGCTCGATAGGCGTAGTTTAAAGAAATCGTTTATAGCTTTATCGCTAATATGCTTGTAAATGACAACAAGATAAGCTATTAGATCGCGTGTTTTTGCCTAAAAATCGCGGCTAGAAGATGGACTTGCGGATGAAATGGCTACGCACCGCCGACAGCCCTGCCTATCGCACTAGCGGCAACCGCGACTATGGTCCCAGCCGTCCAGTAGCCGATGACGACCGCCGCCGCCTTGCCCTTCGATAGCTTGTAAACAATCGATAACGCGACGGCAACGAGCGCAAACGACCAAATCGCGAAGATATCGATTCTCCCCAAAAAAGTGCCTAGGATGCTGGTCGCCTGGTCGCGCGGGAGCATCGCGGTAAAGCCGGGCATTACAAGCGTCTTACTAAAAACTGTATTTATCGAAAACACGAGCTGCTGCACTACTATCGGCATATTCGCATATGCGATTGCCGCGAGCCCAACCGCAAAGCGCGCGGAACCGCCGAGCATCGAAGAGACGAGATGAAGGAGCCCGACCTGTATGAGAATCGAGACAATCGCCGCAATCAGCGTCGAGACCATGGTTATGACCTTGGCGATAGGCGAGTTTAGCATTTGCTGCGCCTGTTCGAGCTGCTCCGGCGACATCTGGCTCGATTGGCGCATCATCTCCTGCTGGGCAAACTCCGTGGCCAGCGGCGCGCTGATGTACGCATAAAGCATTGCAGCCAAGATAAAGACAATTGCCGGAACCCACCAGGCCGGTTTCTCTTTGATACGCTCAAACGCCGCCGTCGGGCTGAATATCACCCGAAAAAGATTTGCAAACGCTTCCATAAAACACCCTCCCACGCTAGCGTTAAATAATCATATCAGACATTTCACAACACCGTTCGATACACGCAACGTCATAGCTATTGTGCTTATTATTTAATTATTACGCCCGCCTCTTTCATCTTTTTGTGAATCGGCCACTCGGTAAAGGCCAGGTAACGGAGGACCAAAAAACCTACGAAAGGTATGAGCATCGTCAGGCTAAGCGCCCCTGGATAGCCGGCTTTGGAGAAAATCATCCAAAACGGTAGAATCATGAAAATACCGATGACTAAGGTCATGATAAATAGTATAGATGTGCTCACGATAAATCCCTTCGTTTCGTCTTAAACCCAAATGATGCAGCGCGACTCCATCTTCAAGCCTAGCGCTTGGCTAATAATTCTACATGATACTACAACATTAGCCTTCTGTGAACAATCTTCGGATACATATCGACAAATTTAGCTACTGACGCATGGTCGGGAAGCGCTCAACAGCCCTACAGGTAATCGTTAAACACATGCAAGTCCGCGCAAAACATGCTAGCCTATTCAAAAATATTCTTGTCGGGTAAGGAGAGCATATGGATTACCGGGTCGGAGAAATCGGCAGGGTCGTAGTGGCCCGCTTCAACGGGCATGAGGAAGTCCTCGGCAACCTCAGGGAGATAGCCAGAAAAGAGAATATGAGAGCCGCAGTCGTCTACCTGGTCGGAGGGATGCAAAAAGGACGGATGGTAGTCGGGCCCGAAAAGGATGAGCTGCCACCGGTCCCGATCTGGCGCGAAGTCAAAGAGAGCAACGAAGTCCTCGGTATCGGGACCATCTTCTGGGAGGGCGACGAGCCCAAGATACATCTTCACGGCGCCTTCGGCAAGCGCGACGAGGTCAAAGTCGGCTGCCTGCGGGAGGATTCCGAGGCATTCCTGGTGCTGGAAGCGGTGATGATAGAGCTAAAAGGCATCGACGCAGTGCGCGAGTTCGACCAGGCGGTGGGCCTGAGCCTGCTGAAGTTGAGCTAATCCATTTCTCGAAGCTTGCGACGACCCCCTCGCATTTACTATTGCAGTCATAGATAAGACCGTTATATGAACAAGCGCTGTTAGTCCATTCCATTATCGTACTATAGTATAATTGTTAGCATATGGGAAGAGTTGGGTACTATAACAAGTGCATATACTGCCCTAAGCCACATCCGGGCATCGGGCTTGGCTTCTATTTATGCGAAACGAGGGTCGATGACACGCAAGCGTATACGAGATTCCCAAGTGCAGGCAGCTAAAATACAAAAACACAGAACAAAAAGTACGCTCACTATGTCGCGCATCGCCGAATCGGGGCGCTGGGCGGTAAAACTGGTGAGCCTGGCGCTTGTCATAGTCGCCCTCTTTGCGCTGGGCGCGCCGGCTCAAAACGGCAATCAGGTGATTCTCGCCGATGTCGAAGGCATCATCGACCCGGCCGTCGCCGAATACATAAACACCTCGATAGCTACGGCCAAGCGCGAACAGGCCACGGCGCTGCTCATACGCATGGATACACCGGGCGGGCTCGACTCGTCGATGCGCTCGATTATTAAAGACATCTTTGCGAGCGAGGTTCCGGTAATCGTCTACGTGGCTCCGACGGGGTCTCGGGCGGCATCCGCCGGCACTTTTATCACCATGGCCGCGCATGTGGCAGCCATGGCTCCCGGTACCAACATCGGCGCGGCGCACCCGGTTAACATCGCCGGCGATATGCCCGATGATGTGGCAAGAAAGGCTGAGAATGACGCGGTGGCCTATATTCGCGGCATCGCCAAAGAGACCGGGCGCAACCAGGACTGGACCGAAGACGCGGTCCGAAAAAGCGTTTCCATCACATCCGAAAAAGCGCTCGAACTCAACGTCATCGACCACGTTTCGCCAAGCGTCGATTCACTGCTCGACACCATCGACGGCACCTCCGTGAAAACTGCGGCGGGGCGCACAACCTTAAAGACGAAAGACGCCGAGGTAGTCGAAAACCCGATGTCGTTCAGGCAACGGATGCTTCACACGCTGGCCAACCCTAACGTCGCCTATCTCCTGCTTATCCTCGGCTTTTACGGCCTTATCTACGAATTTGCCAACCCGGGCTTCGGTCTCTCCGGCGTCGGCGGCGCCATCTTTATAGTCCTCGGGCTCTACTCGATACAAGTTCTCCCCGTCAACTACGCGGGGTTGGTCCTTATCGTCCTCGGGGTCGCTCTGTTAATCGGGGAGGCGTTCAATCCCGGATTCGGGGTGCTCGGCGCCGGCGGCATAATCGCTATGACCGTCGGTTCGTTCATTCTCTTCGAATCACCGCTCCCGGGACTTCGGGTGTCCCCGTATATAATCTTGCCAACAGTCGGGGTGACCGCCGGCTTCATCCTCATCGCGGTGCGGATGGCGTTGCGCGCGCAGAAACAGGCGCCCAGCACCGGTGCCGAAGGGATGATCGGGCTCGTCGGCGAGGTTCTCACGGCGCTCACCCCGAGGGGCGAGGTCTTCGTCCACGGCGAGCGCTGGTCCGCCGAGAGCATCGAAGGCGAAATCAATGTCGGCGAAGAGGTCGAAATAGTCAACCTGCAGGGCTTACATTTAAAGGTAAAACGCCATAGTGAGGCGAAAAATATGGAGATTACGTAGACATGAAGGAGGAGTTTGCCTATGCCAGGAATCGCAGAGCTTCTGGGGTCGCTTATCCCATTAGCCGTTATTGTCATCCTGATAATCTCGGCGGCAGTCAGGATAGTCCAAGAGTATGAGCGGGGCGTCATATTCCGCCTCGGTCGGGTCGTCGGCGCCAAGGGCCCCGGCCTCTTCTTTATCATCCCGATTATCGACAAGATGATAAAGATCGACTTGCGAACCGTTACGATGGATGTCCCGCCACAGGATGTCATTACCCGCGACAACGTGCCAGTGCGCGTCGATGCGGTCATCTACTTTCGCGTCCTCGACCCGGTAAAAGCGGTCGTAGAGGTAAGCGACTACATCTTCGCCACCTCACAAATCGCCCAGACGACCCTGCGAAGCGTCCTCGGGCAGGCCGAACTCGATGACTTGCTGGCACGCCGCGAGGAGATTAATAAGCGGCTGCGCGAGATTATCGATGGGGCGACCGACCCGTGGGGCATCAAGGTCTCGGACGTCGAGGTCAAAGCGGTCGACATGCCGCAGGGAATGCAGCGGGCGATGGCGCGCCAAGCCGAGGCCGAGCGCGAGCGGCGCGGCAAGATAATCACCGCCGAGGGCGAGTTCCAGGCATCTGAGAAGCTGGCGCAGGCCGCCGAAGTCATCGGCAGGCATCCGACCGCGATACAGCTGAGGTTCTTGCAGAGCTTGACCGAGATAGCGGCAGATAAGAACTCTACTATTATCTTCCCGCTCCCGATAGAGCTGCTGAAGCCGTTTCTCGATATGACAGGTGGCGGTTCGGAAAAATAGTTGTGCCATAGGCTACTTAAGAGCCGGAATCATGTGGACGATTCCGGCTCTTTTTGTTCTTCTGAAACATATTTCGACTATCGGCCACTTTGGCTTTGGCTCGCACCCAAGACTATCTGTCCGTCCTGCTATTTCTTGCTTAGCTTGACCGCAGTTCCGTAGACGAAGAGTTCGGCTGCCGCCTGTGCTATCGATGAAGTCATAAAGCGCACGCATACGATGCCATCGGCTCCCATGCCCTTCGCCTCGGCTATCATGCGGTCGACGGCCTGCTCGCGCGACTCGGCCAGCAGCTTTGTATATTCATGGATCTCCCCGCCTATCACGTTTCGAAGACCGGCCAGTATATCCTGACCGATATGTCGTGCGCGAACCGTATTGCCGCGCACGATACCGAGCGTTTCGGTTATCTCGTATCCGGTCAATTCATCCTGCGTCGTCATCAACATCTTTTTTCACTCCTGCGTCTCGACATCGTTCATTTTCTAAGCGGGACCTACTGCGGTTTAGCCTTGACGGCCAGCGTACCGGCAATGACGTCATGTATGGCGCGGTGCTCTTTGTCGGTCGAAAGTTTGTAGAGATTAAGCAACGAGAAGAGAATTCCCATAAACGCTACGAAGGTGTTACTTATAATGCCTATCCCGAAGAACAGCTTCACCCACGGGCGAAAAAAACACTGCTTCATGGTTGGTTTGCCCTGGGTCAAGTAGTCGATTACAGTAATGCCCATGATGCGCTTGCCGACCGTCGTGCCCAGCTTAAAGACCATCAACGCTTCGTATACGATGAATGCTGCGGTGATGATGAACGTCCTGATATCGATGACGCCCGGGAACGTATTGGGCTTAAGGACAGTGACGTTGAGTAAGAGCACGACGAGAAACCCGTCTATCAATACAGCGATGATGCGCGGCAAAGGACCGACGTTACTGCTCTCCACAACATCCACCTCCCAGGGTCTATGTTGTCAGTATACCACCGGTTTTAATATCAAACGATACCTTGCATGCTATTCGACCGCTCGGCCGCCGGGCTACTCGAACCGGTAGACAAAGCCCTCAAAGGGGATATCCTCGGGATCGACGAGAGCGACGATACCTCTTATCAGCTCCGGTATGACCTTTGCGGCAAGATTGAGGTTGCGGTCCAAGTTCTCGATTGGCGTCGGCTCGCGGTTTACTCCGTTGGCGTAGTCGATGCCGAAGCCGGCGAGCAGATAGGGAATTTCGAGTTCGCCGGCGAGTACCGCCTCCGGCCCGCAGGTCTGGCTAATCGCCGTCACGCACGCTACCTGGAGCTGGCGTATCTCCGCCTTTGAGTTAAAACGTGGGCCGTTGACGTGTCCATATATGCCGCCTTCGACCACGCTTACGTCGATACCACTTGCTGCCTGCACAGCAATAGAACTCATCGCCGCTGAAAACGGCGAACCGAACATGTAGTGGCCGCGACGCGGCTGCCCCTCTTCGGTGAAGAATGTGCAGATTTCGCCGCCGGGCAGGCGGTTGTCGGGAAAATAGAGGTCATCGAAGAGAAGCACCTGCGCCAATTCGAGCGAGCCGTCGACAACGCCCATCACCGAGGTGGCGACTATGGCGCGCACCCCAACCCCTTGCAAGGCATATATGTTGGCGCGATGGTTGATTAAATTCGGCAGGTAATCGTGATTGGCGCCGTGTCGCGCGATAAACGTGACATCGCGCCCGTCTAATACGCCGACGACGACGTCGGCCTTGCCGTAAGGCGTCTCCACAATTCTTGTCTCAGCCTTTTCGAGCCCGGGCAAATCGTAGAGCCCCGAGCCGGTGATAATCCCAATCATATAAAACGCGCCCTTAGTTTAGAAGTCCATTGCAGCTGCTGCCCCTGCCGGCGACACAGCCATAGCAATGCTCGCCGAGCGTTACCGGCGCGTTTACTATTTCATCGAGCGAGTGCTCCCACAATTTCTTCTCCCCGCCGGCAGCCGGCAGGTTCAGCGCCTGGTTGAAGTCGCAATCAAAGCCCCGCCCATCCCAGCCGACGCTGATGAGCTGCCGGCACATGACATTGTCGAGCAGGCGAGGACTTACACTCTCTTTAAGCAGGCTCATGTATCCGTCGAAAGCGCCGTCCGCCTTGAGCTGTTTTGCGAATTTACCTATCGGCATGTTGGTTATCGTGTAGAGGTGGCTGAAAGTGACGCCGTGCATATCGTTGAGTTTTGAGCGGTAGTCGGCTTCGAGCGCCGCCTGGTCGCCGGGGAGAAACGCGCCGCCGGGATTATAGACGAGATAGAGCGGGAGGCCCGAGCCCTCTTGCCCGTAACCCAAGCCGTTTAGCATCTTTAGCGCGGCGATGCTCTTCTTGTAAACACCTTCGCCCCGCTGCGAATTGACGTTTGCCTCGAGATAGCAGGGGAGCGAGCAGACCAGCTCGACCCGGTTCTCGGCGAGAAATTGGGGCAGCCCCTCAAGACCATCTTCGAACAAAACGGTCAGGTTGGAGCGGACCACCGCATGCCTGTCCATTGCGCGCACACGCCTGACCATATCTTTAAAGTTCGGATTAAGCTCGGGCGCCCCTCCGGTAAGCTCAATCGTCGAAATGTCGTTCGACTCGAAAAACGAGAGCGTCTTCTTGCAGGACTCAGCCGACATCAACTCGGAGCGGCCCGGTCCGGCGTTATGATGGCAATGGATGCACGCCTGGTTGCAGCGCATCCCGAGATTGACTTGCAGAATATCGATTCTTTTCCTGTCGAGTTGAATCACCGATAGGTCTTGAGTAGATATGCTCAACTAAAAACCCTCCTTGCTATCGCACATCCGCATAGAGCCGCGCCAGCCGCGTAGGCGACACCCCTGCGTAAAACAGCGTCCGAATCATCCACATGAGTAAAATAGTCATAACGAGCCCGCTTTTCTCCCAGCGCCTCGCCCCGGTGGTCACATACAACGGCAGCCGTATCGCGCGGCCGACCTTCCTTAAGCGGCGCGCGAAATCGATGTCTTCGCAAAGCTCGATATCGGCAAAGCCGCCGAGCGCCTCGAAGGCGCTCGCACGTACAAAAATCGCCTGGTCGCCGGTGAATCCCCCGAAGAGGCCGTCGCGCAAAGTAATCATCGCCCCGATGATGCGGTACGGCAGCGCGGGATTGTCCAGCTTGAGCCTGAACCGCCCCCCGGCTAGTGCTTCGTCACGCATGGCCGTCTCAATCGCGCGCAAGGCCCCTTCCGGCAGATAGGTGTCGGCATGTAAAAAGAGCAAGACGCCGTCTGAAGCTGCCGGCTTAGCGGCCGCCGCACCGGCGTTCATCTGGCATGCTCGCCCGCGCCTCGAGTACACGACGCTCTGATTCGACAAACCTTGGCGCTCAGCGATATCAACGGTCCCGTCCGTGCTCCCCCCGTCGCTCAAGATAAGCTCGAAATCGTCAGGCATTGCCTTGAATTGACCTAAAAAACCGGGAAGCGCCGCCGCTTCGTCGAGCACGGGTACGATGATCGTTATCATGGACTTCCCCGTTAGTTTGGCACTGGCTTAACATTGTGTTTGATCCAATATGGTACAACAGAGACGTTTGTCATCTAAACGCACGACCCTGTTTCGCGGCCGCTTTTGCGGTATCGACTATATCTATTAGCAGCTGCGCGGTATTGGCGGTAATCCCCCTGCATCTGGAGCGGGTCTCCTTATCTTTAAAATCGCGCCCTTTGCGCAAGGCCCGGCAACAGGTCGTCTTGTAGTGTTCTTTAAACAAATCGTGGAACCTGCCGCTCGCGTCGGTTGCCTTCTTGTTTTTTCGCGGCCGCTTCTCGTCCGCCATGAGTATGCCGGTAAAAACGGAAGCCCCCACCAGCGCGCCACAGGTGCATCCGGCATAACCGATGCCGCCGGCAAACGATGCCATCCCCTTGACGGTGTCCGGCGAGATATCGACATTCATAACCTCTGCCGAAGCCAACAAAACCGCCTGTGCACAATTATAGCCGCTGTCGAAATATGCTCGCGCTCGCTCACCTGCCAGCTCGCTTGGCGTGCAGACGCCCATCGACATATCATCTTTGTCGCAAGAAGCGGTCCTTGGCACCGCCAACCGCCCATCCACAGTCGAGCGCAAATCCTTCACGGGCGTTGCGCGAAACTTGTCCCTACTTCCGAAGAGCAAAGATGACACCCCCTATCAGGCTCACCAGGGTGACGATGAGGAAGAAAAAGAGCGAGATGGTCACCGACTCCTCGGTCGAGAGGCCGGCCTGGGTAAAGAAATACGCATAAGTCGCCTCGCGCAAGCCTAGCCCGTTCATCGAGATAGGCAACATCGTAATCGCGAATATAATCGGGATAAACAGGAAGACGAACGCTATCGGCACGTGAAGGCCGAGCGCCTTGATGATGAAGATATTTATGGCGATGACCATGAGCTGGAAGATGAAGGAGTAGAACAAGACCTTTACCAGGGTGTTCTTGTTCTCGACTGAGGAGCGGATTGATTCGGCTGTCTCTTTGAGCTTGCCGGCAATCGAAGCCTCATACCGGGCTAGGAGCGGAGCCAGCTTATGCGCATATAATATGCCAAGCAGTGCCAGCGCGCAGATGCCGACAAATACAAGAATGGCTACGCTAAATCGAGCCGTCACCCCGGTGCCGAACGCGACGCCGCACAAAACAATCAATCCCAGCGTAAAAGCCGCGAGCACCCGCTCCGCCACGACCGAGGCTGCTGCTGCAGGCCCGCTCGAAGTCATCTTGCGCAAATCCAAGACCCGCACGACGTCACCGCCGATGCTGGTGGGCATGAAGTTGTTGAAGAAGAGTCCGACGAAATAGGATGATATGAGCCGCCGCAGCGGTACCGTAAAGCCCTGCGCAATAACGAGAAGCTGCCATTTGTACGCGCTGAGGATAATGGATACGACCGTGATCAGGAGTGCGAGGCCCAAATAGAGCGGTGATGAGTTTCTGATAAGCTCAGCGTATTTGTCGAGGTCGGATTTGGCGAGTAACGCCCCTATTAAAAAGACGCTCATCGCGGCCTTAAAAAGCGCTAAATATCTTGATTGACCTTTTCTTTGGAGTTGAGATGATTTTTGCGTCAATTCCATAATATGCTCTCAATCTTTCACGCGATAATTATATATATTTTAATTGCTAATGATTAGTATTGTCAATATGAATTCTAATGTTTATCTATGAGTCGATTCGAAGAAGCGCGTTTGGGCTTGGGACCAAGCCGCAACTACCCACTCAAAGTGCAGCAAGATCCAGCCAAGTGAAAGCGCAAGGATAGAACTTAAGCTCTGCGCATTCAGAAAGAGGGAAGGGAAAGCACGCAGTTAGCTAACTTGTCCGGCGTGCGATCATTTCTAGCCCACTATTATATATACTAATAATTATAGCAAGCATACATTGTTAATCATTATAAGAGGCAGGTTCTGAGTTTCTTCGGGACAGGGAGCATAGCTTGCTGTTCTTGCCAGCGTATAGCTTGCCATATGGGTGTTTGAGGTTAATGCAATGTACGAGCGTTCGACGTCGAGTCAATCAAGGTCTACATACCTATCCGATACGCGCTCCCAGCGGCGGCACCGTCGCGCGACCGAGTGTTTAAACGCATCGAATAACCGGCGCTCATCGAATTTCGCCTCGGGAAGAACTTCATGTACCGCCTCTTTCAAGCTGGCTTGGATCGAATCGTGAAGCTGGTTGATAATCTCGTCGATTCGGATTCGATACATTCGGAGCTCTCCTTGTTTTTCGCGCGTTTGCTGTCCGAATCATAACATAACCTGGTGCTGTTTAATATAAAAGGATGGGAAGCTCTGCCTCCCATCCTGAAAAAGCTCTCTTTTTTGTTGCTATGACCAGCATGCGCTGTTGTCTTCTAATAGTGGTAAGCCGGCTGCTTATCCCTTCCAAGAAGCTCATTTATCTCA
>MELI01000090.1:12272-15022 GCA_001767575.1 Candidatus Aquicultor primus
AGCGCTTCTTTGGCCTGCCATACCTCCTGTGTCACACAAAGCCCGCCGCAATCGTGCCGGCAGCGTAGCTCTCCTTTGAGTTCTTTTGCTTTTTTCTCCAGCTCGGCATATTCGTCGAGCAATTCCTGCGCGTTCACTTCGTTCGCCTCCCGACGCGTTCTTGCGCGAGCCGAAGCCGCGATAGACGCGCTCAAAAAGTAGCGCCCTTGCTAGGGGAAGCCCTTAAGATAAGTTTACATAATATTCTAGTTATATGCCATAAGATCCCACAGCGACGACTCTGATATTCTATCTAGTACACGCAGGCCACGCACTACATGAGCCTGCTTTATATGCTATGATTCGCAGATTGCCTATGACGTTGTACTTGGAATCGGCCTTTCGTGAATTAACATGCGCTTGGTCGTAGTGTAGGCGCATGAATGCAGGTGGGGAGGCTTCGCCGCCCCACCTGCTTCGCGCGATTTAGATTTCGTTTATGGTCGTGTCCGTTAGTATTTTAAGTCTATCTTATCGCCCATCTTGCTCTTGACCTCATCGAGTTTTGAGGTCACTTCGATAAGCTCTTCCCTGAGGGCATCTATTTCAGGTCCGGTACAGGCCGTTACATAACTATGCATCATATCCTCGATTTCATGCGCCCTTTTGACCAGAGCCCCGGCATCCTCGAAAACTGCGTTCTCAGCCATTATTACACCTCCTCGATTTGTGTGCTTCGACAGCTTCTAAGCAACTGCTGCTTGTGTCCTTATATACCCGCCGGTGGCTTCTTCTAAAACCCCAACCCGGCAAACCGGCTCTGTGGAGCATCATAAAATCGCGGTTCCGGAGACCGCACGTCCGTTGCGCGACAGACGGGCCCATATAGGCGCTCCCGCATAGACGCGGACCTCCTCCGGTCGCGAAAAAACAAGACTGCCGCGCCATACTTATAAGCTGCGGCAGTCTCGTGCGTAGATTTATAAACGTCGCTTCCTAGTATTCTACTTCGGGCTTTTCCTCAAGCTCATCCTTTAGCTGGTCCATCCTCAACGTGAGGTCGATGAGCTCTTCTCTTAAGCGCAATTCCTCAGCGGTATTAACCCGCTGCGGAAGCGAGTGCATCTTCTGCTCTATCTCGTGAGCTTTAGTCTTAAGCTCATCGAACTCCTTACGAAGTGGCATCGCCGTCATCGCGTCCGCCTCCTTTCTGTTGATAAATACCCTTCGGTCTCTATCTTTCCGCTTCCATCGTGAATCAAACCCGCATAGAGATTGAGCGCTTTATCGAAACAGTATTAAGAACAAGCGTTTCCGTCTCTGCACTGCGCTTTACCTGCTCAGCTCAGCGGCTATCTCGCCTAAGGACTTGCGACAGAAACGCGCGTTAATAACGCCATTTTCTACCGTGTAAAAAATTGCAAGTAAGGGGAAAAACTAAGAGCGGTTGGATTTACCCCTACCGCTGCCAAGGACAGTTGCGTTTTTAGATGCGGGACAATCATGGCATAATTACTTGTGTGTCACCCGCATTGCGGATGCCCGGGAAATACCGGTTGCAAAGAAAGGCGAAGATGTGTCATTAAAGGATGAGGTAAAGACCCTTCTTGAGAATAAGGAGTTCGAAACACTGGCGGAGATAGCTAAAGACAAGCAGCGTGTCGTGCGCTATCTCTTATCTTTTTTATACTCGACCGACGACCTCCTGCACTGGCGCGCGGCGGAGGCTCTTGGCGCGGTTGCCGGCCGGCAGGGCTCGGATAACTCCGACTCGGGCCGCAATATCCCGCGCCGCTTGATATGGTCGCTGATGGAAGAGTCCGGAGCGACGGCCTGGCCGGCGCCCGAAGCGCTCGGTGCGGTCGTCTCGTCTCGCATCAGTGTCTATCCCGACCTGGCGCCGATAGCGCTCTCTTTTATCGAAGACCCTGTCTTGAGCCGGGGCGTCCTCTGGTCGGCGCGAAAAATCGCCGAAAAACGGCCCGATCTGATAGCCGACTCGATACCGAAGGTGATGGAATTGTTGGACAGCGCCGATGCGACGCTCCGCGGCCACGCGGCATGGGCACTGGGCGCGATGCGCGCCGTCGAAGCTCGCCCGGCTCTCGAAAAGCTGACTGGTGACGCCGGCGCGCTGGCAATCTACGAAACCGGAGAGTTGGTCCACACCACCGTCGGCGAACTTGCAAAATCGTCTCTCAGGGAACTCTTGCACGCTTAGATGCCGCTAATCTCATTGATTCATAACCGCTGGTAGGCTATAGTAAGAAGACGAGTTACCGGAAGGAGAATGACATTTGTCCGTTAAGGATGAGATAAGAACTATTTTAACCGATAACGAGCCGGATAAGCTGGTCGAGCTGGCATCGAGAGAAAAGAGCACGGTGAGGCAGCTGACCTCGTTCCTCTATAACGAAGACGAATTGCTGCGCTGGCGCGCCGTCGAGGGCTTCGGCGCCATCGCCAAAGACCCCTATATTTTAAGCGTCGAGAAACTCCAAACCATCATCAGCCGCCTGACATTGAATCTCGAAGACCGCTCCGGCGGCAATGCGTGGAGCTCCCTGGAAGCGGTAGGCGCCATTATAGCGGCACGCTCCTACCAGCTCGAAAACCAGATACCCAAACTCTTCTCCTTTATCCACGACGCGAGATTGTGGAAGGGACTGCTCTGGTCGGTGCGGAGAATCGGCGAACAAAACCCGGGCCTGCTGCAAAACCGCCTGCACCTGGTAATCGGACTCTTGCGCAACCCAAGCAACACGACGCGC
>MELI01000091.1:0-147 GCA_001767575.1 Candidatus Aquicultor primus
TGGCGAATACACCATAATAGTCGGCAAAATCCCATCCGGAATCCCCTGGCTCTGGATATTCGGGTCGCCAAAGTCTATCCGTTGCTGGATTGTCGTTTACCCTTACCAAAAAGCCTCCGTCGTCATTGATGTTGCCATTTGCATCAA
>MELI01000091.1:184-539 GCA_001767575.1 Candidatus Aquicultor primus
CCAGGTATCGTCGGGTTCATCTCCTTGTAGGAAAACGTAAGTAACTATCTTGATGTCTCCGCGAGAAATCGTAAAAGTGTTCAAATCGAAATCATCTAAGCCATCGTATGCCCAGATATCATGAGGCTGGAACAGGGTAGTTGTGTCCGGATAATTAATCGACTTACCAGGTGGAGCCCAGTTATGGGTGTGCTCGAAATAGAACGTCCCCGCACCGAGAGCATCGGTTACACTAGTTGCTGCTGAATACTCACCTGGAGTAGTAAATAAACCATCTACAAGCGGCTGCTCACTTGCTTCTGGATAGGCAATTTCCTCTATCGGAATCGTCGCCGATCCGGTAGAACCACTCAAC
>MELI01000091.1:546-916 GCA_001767575.1 Candidatus Aquicultor primus
ATACCAAAACTAGAATGGCCATGACGAGAACGGCTCTCCGTTTCAGCCCGAATACGGTTCCCCCACCCCACCCTGCGGTCTTCACAACCGTATAGATCATTTTCAGTCTAAGGTTCGCACGCCAAAGGGATGATAAACGCAGGCCAGGATTCTCCCTTAACACCCCCGTACTAATACTGTTTAGCCTCATGACCCTTCCTCCTCGCTCTTGCTGTTTTATGAAAAATTAAGCACGATGTGGAATGCTTACTGAAACAAAAACACCGACCACTAAGGGTCGGTTTCGCTATTGGCTTACTCCGCTCCAAGCGACCAGGTTGTGGGCCGGAGGTCTTCGCCACCCTATTGTATTGATGATTGCTTTTGTCTT
>MELI01000091.1:928-4696 GCA_001767575.1 Candidatus Aquicultor primus
GAACTACTGACCCTGGTCCAGTTTATGCTGCATCATTATTTGGTTTATGGTTTGCCTTAGGATAAGAAATTGTGTTGGCACTCCTCTCCGTTGAGTGAGACCGCCACTTGTCATGTGGTTTGGATAAGACGAAGTTTGGGTCTACAATTTGGCTGGAATCGACATAGAATTGATGTTGAATCGACAGAGGCAAAAGTTTGTTTTCCGTAGCTTAAATATATATCAATTGCTTTAGTGTTAATCAATCGGCCAATAGGCTATAAATTGGGACCAATAGACCGATTTCTGGTCGCTCAACGATAAGCTGGGTTATTGGGGGGAGGGAGGGACGCCATACGGCTCGAATTATCATTCGGGGGTAAATTCGATTAATCCTCGCTGAAGTGCGCAGACGATCGCTTGAACTCTGTTTTTCTGCTCCAATTTTCTAATAATGCTGCTGACATGCGTTTTGACCGTCTTTAATCCAATCCAAAGCTCTTTGGCTATCTCCTCGTTTGTATAACCCTTTGCCATCAAAGTGAGAACCTCTCGTTCTTTGTTTGTTAACTCTTCGCCTCGACGCCCTGTAAACACGGGCAAGATATTGTCGTACATGTCACTCTGCATAACAACTGCGAGAATTTCTTTTGCGATTCTGCACCGCTCTTTAGCGAGAGACAGTTCTTGTACTCTCAAATGCAGTCTGGCGTTCTCGATGGCGATGACGATGTGGCTGGCGAGTATGGTGAGCAAGACTATGTCTTTATGGTCAAATCGCTTGCGTTCCGGTGCTATAACCGATATAAACCCGATGCTTTTATTCTGGGCCGTTAAGGGAACGATGGCAAATACGATATCCTCTATCGGGTGGTCGCTCGTCTGGTCGTAAGGGACCAGTTCGCCCGAGGCCAGGGCTATAATCGGCTTGTTGGTCTTAATCGCAGTTATCGCAACTCGCCATCGGTCCGCTTTGCTTACTATATCGGATGGATGCGAGCAGGTATGACGCATAGTCTCACGGTCGATTTCAAACCCATCAGCCGTTTTGTGTACTAATGCGACTGCCATTTCAGTGCTGCCGGTGATTGCTTTTACTGCTTGGGGTACGGACTCAAGAACATTCTCGAAATGTAGCTTGGAGGATATGGACTCAATGACGCTGTAGAGGGATTTCAATTGCTTAAGCTGGATGATGTTCTTCCTGCTATCCAGGTTAGGGTTCACAATGGCTTCGCACCCCCTTACATGCTGCGCCTCCGCAAGGGAGGCGCACATACAGCCCCTCATTCTTCTACCCGTGCCGTTTGGTGATGGGCAGCTATCCAAAATGCGCGCTTAAATATCAGAAAAATCCTAATATCCATTATATCATCATTTGAAATCTACATAAATAATGAGTAAAGGCAAGGAATTATGCTAATCTTAAATTAGAAACCATCATACAATCAGAGGGGAAAGCCATGTTCTGTGGGCTAAAGGTTAGTTGATTTCCCGAGATGACTGTCGCCACGCGAAGCTTTAGCGCTTTACTCACGGAACGGTCTATCCACGCAAAAAGTAAGCAATCGTTTAATTAGATAATGCTTTAATAAGTTACATTATTGAGGTAAATGCGCTACAATGTAGGGGTGCGGGCGTGGGCAGACCGCCTCGTTTCGGGTTAAACCGGCAACCCGGCATGTTGCGCTGCGTTCTGCTTGGAGCGTTAGGGATGCAAGAACGTTCCCTCTCTTGTCTTTTTAAAATCGTTGTGTTTGCTTTACAATATTTTTAACGTCATTTTAAGCTGATACGGCCAACAAACGTGAAATATCTGTGCTATCGGGGGACGAATGTCTTTATATAAAACGCGCGGCATCGTTTTAAGAACCCATAAACTAGGCGAGGCCGACCGCATCGTTACGATTCTTACGGCAAACCACGGCAAGGTTAGGGCCGTTGCCAAGGGTGTGCGCAAAACCAAGAGCAAGTTCGGCAGCCGGCTCGAGCCGTTCACCAATGTCGAACTGGTTCTTTATAAAGGAAGAAATCTCGACATTGTCACGCAGGCCGAAATCATCGACTCACTGTCGGAGATTCGCGACAACTTCGATCGTATCACCTACGGCTCGGCCATGCTCGACCTCGCCAATAAAGTCTCGGTCGAAGGGGAGCGCGATGTCTCGCTCTATAACCTGCTGCTAAGAAGCCTTGATGTTATCTCTAAGACACGAAAGAACTTCCGGCTGCTCCTCATCGCGTTCGATATAAAACTCATGGCTATCTCGGGGTACATGCCTAAACTCGAGCGCTGCGTCATATGTGAGAAGAAAACGGGCGTCAAGGTGCGTTTCAGCTTTGAGTGGGGCGGCGTCATGTGCGAGGAGTGCTCTATCGCCGACAGAAACAGTGCCGCAGTCAGCTCGGCGACAATAGAAACGTTTATAAGGTTGATGAGGTTGCCGCTGAGCGATATCGTCGCCCTCGATGTTATCGCGCGCTTGGAAGACGACCTCTATCTCATAGTTAGGGATTACGTCAACTACTATATCGAGTCGAAGCTCAAGAGCAGGGATTACTTGGGTCATTTTACGTACAACTAGCTTTCGGGGATGAGGTGTGAGCAGCAGGCATGAGACGGCGGAGCACACTTGTCGAGGAGTAAAAAGTATAGCGCTTGCATAGTGTTGTTGTTACAATAGGTGAGGGATGTGCCCGAAAATACTAGTCTTTGTAGGTTATGCGCGTGAGGGATGCTCTGTCCGGCACGCGTATGAGTTTAACTTTTTCAAACACAGATACATTTGCAGTCATTAATCGCACTCTAGTCGTCGGCCAATTGTTACCTGATATTTAATAGCTCGTGCAGCTTGCCACAGCGCAAAATCCGCGCGTGAGCCATCAAATATGAGGTAGCAGACAAGGAGAGGTTGGGTTAGTGAATTTCCAGAAATTAATGTTGACGCTTCAGTCTTTTTGGGCTGAATATGGCTGCTTGATCGTCCAGCCTTATGATATCGAAGTGGGAGCCGGGACTTTTCATCCGGCGACTTTTTTACGCTCGCTCGGACCCGAGCCGTGGAACGTAGCCTACGTGCAGCCCTCACGGAGGCCGACCGACGGGCGCTATGGCGAAAACCCCAACCGGCTCCAGCACTATTACCAATACCAAGTTGTCTTGAAGCCGTCACCCGATGACGTTCAGGACGTATACCTTAGGAGTCTCGAGCGCCTCGGGTTCGACCTCTCCAAGCACGATATTCGCTTTGTCGAGGATGATTGGGAGTCGCCGACGCTCGGCGCCTGGGGGCTAGGCTGGGAGGTCTGGCTCGACGGAATGGAAGTCACGCAATTCACCTATTTCCAGCAGGTAGGCGGCATCGATGTGAGGCCGGTCTGCGCGGAGATAACTTACGGGCTCGAGCGCCTCGCCATGTATATTCAAGAAAAAGAAAGCGTCTACGACCTCGAGTGGGTCGACGGCATCTCCTATGGCGAAGTCCACCATGAAAACGAGGTTCAGGGCTCTACTTACAATTTTGACGTCGCCAACGTGGCGATGCTCTTTACGCTCTTCGATACCTACGAGGCGGAGGCGAAACATATTCTCGATAATGACCTGGTCTTTCCGGCTTACGAGTATGTGTTGAAGTGCTCGCATGCATTCAACCTGCTTGATGCGCGCGGCGCGCTCAGTGTTACCGAGCGAACCAGGTTTATAGGAAGGGTTCGCGACCTGGCTCGTTTGGTCGCGCATGCATATTATGAGCAAAGAGAAGCGCAGGGTTTTCCGCTCTTGAAAGAGGC
>MELI01000091.1:4706-4848 GCA_001767575.1 Candidatus Aquicultor primus
AGTGAGTAAGCACGACCTGCTTTTGGAAATCGGCACCGAAGAGATACCGGCCGCAGCTGTCGTTATCGGAAAAGACCAGCTTAAAGAGAAGGCCGAGGCGCTGCTCAAACGGCACCGTCTAAATTTTGATACCATGAATGCC
>MELI01000091.1:4855-6228 GCA_001767575.1 Candidatus Aquicultor primus
CACCGCGCAGACTCGCCATAATGGCTGTCGGCCTCGACGAAAAACAGCAGACGGTCACTATCGAGGTAAAGGGCCCCGCGAAGAAGGCGGCCTTTGCCGATGACGGCCGGCCCACCAACGCCGCCCTAGGTTTTGCAAAGTCACAAGGCGTCGACGTCGAGTCGCTGACCGTAAAATCAATCGAGGGCGGGGAATATGTTTTCGCCGTCAAAGAGGAGGAAGGCCGCAACGCGGTTGAGATATTCCGTGAAATCCTGCCCGAGCTTATCAAGTCGCTATCGTTTCCTAAAGCGATGCGCTGGGGACATGGCGACATGAAATTTGTCCGGCCTATTCGCTGGATACTGGCGCTCTTCGGCTCGCAGGCCATAGAATTCGATGTAGCGGGTATCACGGCCGGCAAACTAAGTATGGGGCATCGCCGGCGTGCCGAGAACCCGGTAACAGTCGAGGCGCCCTGTGATTATTTCGAGATGCTCTTCAAAAACTTTGTCATAGTCGACCAGGAAAAGCGCGCACTCCTCGTCCGCGAGGAGATAGAGGGTGCCGTGCGGACGATCGGCGGCCGGGCAGTTATCCACCAGCATACCTTCGACGAGGTCGTCGAGCTTGTCGAGTTCCCCCACGCTGTCGTGGGAACCTTTGCGAGCGATTTCGTCAGCCTCCCTCGCGACGTTTTAGTAACGGCGATGGAGTCGCATCAACGGTATTTTCCGGTTGAGGATGCGGACGGAGCGCTGCTCCCCAACTTCATAGTTATACACAACGGTGACCCCAAGTTCACTGACATAATACAAAAAGGCCACGAGCGCGTCATTCGGGCCCGCCTCTCCGACGCCAAGTACTTCTTCGAGTCGGATAGCGCCAACCCGCTCGAAAGCTATGTCGAGAAGTTGAACGGTGTCGTTTTTCAGGTCAAGCTCGGAACCGTCTATCAGAAGACCCAGCGTGTCGTAAGGCTCGCCGAGGCTATAGCTAAGTCGTTGGCCCTGGCGCCGGATGAGATGGGCTATGCGGTGCGCGCGGCGTACCTGTGTAAGGCCGACCTCGTAACCGAGATGGTCGGCGAGTTTCCGACGCTCCAGGGGGCGATGGGGCGCGATTACGCCCACGTCTCCGGTGAACCGCCGGCGGTGGCGACAGCCATTTTCGAGCACTACCTGCCGCGTTCGGCCGGCGACAGCCTGCCGGCAACGGTCAGCGGGCAGGTAGTGAGCATTTCCGACAAACTCGATGCGATCGCGGGCATTTTAGCAGCCGGCCTTATCCCGACCGGATCCGAAGACCCATATGCGCTTCGCAGACAAGCGCACGGAATCGTGTCTATAATTCTCGAGAACGACTTGGATATATCGATGGACTCTCTGATAGAA
>MELI01000091.1:6326-6596 GCA_001767575.1 Candidatus Aquicultor primus
TTTACAAGGGCGCGAGCTATCGCCTGATATAGTCGAAGCAGTCACCAGCGGTTCCATCGACGACATCGTCGATATCATGAGGCGCGCTCAAGCACTTCAAAGCAAGCATAAATCGGATGAGCTTGAAGATGTCCTCGTAGCTTTTATCAGGTGTAAAAACCTCGGAAGGGTTGAACTGGGCACGGCAGTAGACGATAACCTTTTTATTGAAGATGCCGAGAAGGCGCTCTATGTGAGTGCTCTTAAGATAGACAGCGATGTCGAGCAAGC
>MELI01000091.1:6816-13719 GCA_001767575.1 Candidatus Aquicultor primus
CTGCCCTGATGCGGCCGGCTGTTTGATATGCACGTGATGGTGAGTTTTGCTGGACGATTGTTCCAGTTTATAAATAGACGATGATTATTTTGGGGGGAATATAATGCCAGGTAGCAAAAAGTATGTCTACGATTTTAACGAAGGCACGGCTGAGATGAAGTACATTCTCGGCGGGAAGGGCGCAAACCTCGCCGAGATGACGAGGATTGATCTGCCGGTTCCTCCGGGCTTTACGATAAGCACCGGAGCATGCAACGAATACTACCAGACCGGAGCATTTCCCGACGGGCTTCGGCAAGAAATCGATACGCACCACGAAGCACTTGAGCGGAAGATGGGTAAGAAGCTTGGAGACCCGGATGACCCGTTATTGGTCTCTGTTCGCTCCGGAGCCGCGTTTTCTATGCCCGGCATGATGGATACGGTTCTAAACCTGGGTATGAACGATGAGGCTATCAAAGGATTGACCAAGCAGACCGGCGACGAGCGCTTTGCTTATGACTCTTATCGTCGCTTCATCCAGATGTTCGGCAAGGTGGTCCTGCGCATCGAGGGCGGGCTCTTCGAGGATGCGATAAACGAACTAAAAGAAAAGAAAGATGTCAAACTCGATACCGATTTGACCGCGAACGACCTAAAAGATCTCGTCCGGATGTTCAAGGAGATTGTCCGCGAACATTCTGGCCGCGAATTCCCGACAGACCCAAAAGAGCAACTCATCCTGTCAATCGAGGCTGTCTTTAAGAGCTGGGGCAATAAGAGAGCCGTTGATTACCGCAAGCTATATAAAATACCGGATGACCTTGGGACCGCAGTCAACATCCAGACGATGGTCTTTGGAAACAAAGGTGACGACTCGGCGACCGGCGTCACTTTTACGCGCGACCCCGCAACCGGCGAGGATGTGCCATATGGCGACTATTTGATCAATGCGCAGGGCGAGGATGTCGTAGCGGGGATAAGAGTCACCGAGCCGCTCCTCAACCTTAAGGTGGAAATGCCGGCGCTCGCCGACGAGCTCTTTAAGAACATGGACATACTCGAGAAGCACTATCGGGATATGTGCGATATAGAGTTTACAATCGAGCAGGGCAAACTCTGGATGCTCCAGACCAGGATCGGCAAGAGAACCGCGGCGGCAGCCTTGAGAATAGCCGCTGAGATGGTCGAAGAGGGTCTTATCACCAAGAGAGAGGCCGTCCAGAGAATCGACCCCGAGCAACTAGACCAGCTGCTGCACCCGCAGTTCGACCCGAAAGCCAAAATCAAGGTCTTGACGAAAGGGCTTAACGCTTCACCGGGCGCGGCGGTCGGCAAAGTCGTCTTCGACGCCGACACTGCGGAAGAGAGGGGACAAAACGGCGAGAAAGTCATTCTCACACGCTGGGAGACAACCCCCGATGATCTTCACGGCATGGTCGCCGCGCAGGGTATTCTCACCAGCCACGGCGGCAAGACCAGCCACGCGGCGGTCGTCGCCCGCGGTATGGGCAAACCATGTGTATGCGGTGCCGACGCTATTAAAATAGATTCCAAGAACAAGGTATTCACCGTCAACGGTATTGAGGTAAAAGAGGGCGATATAATATCTATCGATGGGACTACCGGAAGCGTGGTCGTCGGTGCGGTAGAGCTAGTGCCTCCGAAACCGACCAAGGAATTCGAGCTCATTCTGGGCTGGGCGGATGAGATAAGAACCCTCGGGGTTCGTACTAACGCGGATACACCGGAAGACTCTGAAAAGGGGCGCCAATTCGGTGCTGAAGGTATCGGCCTGGCGCGCACCGAGCACATGTTTCTCGGGGACCGTTTACCCATCGTCCAGCAGATGATTTTGGCTAAGAACGCGGATGAGGAAAAAGACGCTCTCGCCAAACTACTGAAGGTGCAGAGAGATGACTTTCTCGGCATTTTCAAAGCGATGGATGGCCTGCCGGTGACCATAAGATTGCTCGACCCGCCGCTCCACGAGTTCTTGCCGCGACAAATCGACTTGAAGGTCGAAATCACCAAGATGGAGATGAGTGGGGCAACAGACGCCGAACTCGCCCCTAAAAGCGAGCTTCTCGACGCGGTCGAGAGAATGGCTGAGATGAACCCGATGCTGGGTTTGCGTGGCTGCCGTCTGGGCATCACGCACCCCGAGATATATAAGATGCAGGTACGCGCGATTATGGAGGCTGCCTGCCGGCTGAAAAAAGAGGGCGGTGACCCGAGGGTCGAGATAATGATACCGCTTGTGGCGCACGTCAACGAACTCGACATCCTGCGCAAAGAGAGCGAAGAGGTAGTCGCGGAAGTCATTGCCGCCAGCGGTGTCGATGTCGAATACAAGATCGGAACGATGATTGAGATACCACGCGCCGCCGTTACGGCCGATGAGATTGCGACCGTTGCCGACTTCTTCTCATTCGGGACAAACGATTTGACGCAGATGGCGTTTGGTTTCAGCCGCGACGATATCGAAGCGAAGTTTCTTCCACGCTATTTGGAGAGAAAGATATTGCCGAGAAATCCGTTTGAAACAATCGATGATGGTGTCGCCGCGCTGGTCAAGATGGGCTGCGATAAGGGTCGTGCCACCAAACCAGACCTCAAGCTCGGTGTCTGCGGCGAGCACGGCGGTGACCCTGATTCAGTCAAAAAGTTCCATGAAATCGGCCTGTCGTATGTAAGCTGCTCGCCGTACAGGGTTCCGCTCGCACGCCTAGCAGCCGCCCAGGCGGTTCTCGGCGCCGGCTCTACGAGCTCGAAATAGCCAACACCCGGTTCTAAGCCGGCAAAACCTATAAAAGCAACAAAGGACGAGAGTTATCTCGTCCTTTGTCATGTGTATAAGTTATTGCCTGCATATGCCGATAGTCTTTTAGAATCGCATTATTATAGATAGCGGAGAATATGATCCAGAATTCGCGAGACCACCACATACCCATACCCGTGCGCAAACCGCGGATGACTACGGAGCAGATTAGAAATATTCTTAAAACGACGAAGGATTTTAGGAATCGCAATCTGTGCAGGTTCAACATGCGCAACTTTAAGTTGCGTGGCTGCAATTTCCAAGGCGCCGACCTCTCCGGCGCTAATCTAAGCGGCATGAACTTGAGTGAAATAAATTTTCGCGATGCCAACCTCACAGGCGCGGATTTGAGCAAAGGTGAATTTCGCAACGCTGATTTCAGAAAGGCCGACTTCAGCGAAGCCGAGATGTCGGGCGCGGTCTTAATCAACGCCGATCTGCGTCAAGCCAACCTATGCGGGGCCAACCTGCAGCGGGCTAATCTGAGCGACGCCGATTTGCGTCACGCATCTCTCACCGAATCAGATATCATAACCGATGAGGGCAAACAGAAAGCGACCGATTTGAGCTGGGCCAACCTCGAAGATGCCTATATAAGCGGGGCGGATTTGCATAAAGCTAATTTGAGCAATGCAAAACTGAGCGGTGCTCGCCTATACCGTTCCATACTGACAGGCGCAAATCTCACCCAAGCCGATTTACTCGGCGCAAATCTCACCCAAGCCGACTTGGCCCAGGCTGATCTTTCGTTCGCGGACCTATCGCATGCGAAGCTAAATGGCGCAAATTTGCGTTACGCGAACCTAACCGGCGCCAATTTGCGACATACGAAGATGAGCGATACTAAGATGACGCAGACCGATGTTTGTGATGCTAATTTCGAGGGGACCGTCCTCACCAACGTCAAGATAAGCTATGCACTCAATCTCGACCAGGCTAAGAACCTGCATACCGCACTCGGGCTCTAAGGGCGTTCTCCTTCTAAACCCAGAAGTCTAGCTGGATTATCACTTATGAATTTGCGCGCATCCTCTTCGAAGAGGCGCTCGACATATTCGCGCTCCACTTTGTGGTCTCTGAAGGGAAAATCCGTGCCGAAAAGAATGCGGTCATATCCGATGCTACCGGCGAGCCCCACAAAGAGGTCGTCATCAATTTTGCCGGGCAGATATGCCGTATCGAAATAGACGTTTTCAAAGCCGAGCAGCGGGCCCACATCGTCCCAAGCCTGATAACCGCCGAAGTGGGCAAGGACTATCGTCAACTCCGGGAAACCTTGGATGACATCGAGATAGTGTTTAGGCTGACTGAAAACACCTTTCACGCCGCCTTCCTCATCGCCGGCGTGAAAGACGACGATGAGCCCGAGTTTGGCCGCCCGCTCGTATATCGGAGACATGCGAGGGTCATCGGGGTAGAATCGCTGGGCATTGGGCTGGATCTTAAATCCCTTAAGGCCGAGTTCTGGAAACCTATCCAGTTCGGATGGGTCGTTTTCGATATGGATTGAGCCGAACGGGATTATGGCCTCGTATTCGCGCCCGAGCTTCGCATACCAATCGTTGTAGACTATATGCTCGGGGCGGTTTGCGATAGAGAGTATGACAACTCTGTCGATACCCCCGTTTGCCGCCGACGCTAAAACTCCGTCGACAGTTGCGTGATGTCGCCGTTTTACGCCATAGACGGCTTCCATTTTGCCGATGAGTTTATCGGCTATCTCTTCCGTGTATATGTGGGCGTGAAAGTCGAACTTAAGGGTCATAAATGCTAGAATCTAGGAGTTGGTAAACCGGATTATGTATGCTCAATCGCAAACTGCGCCATTATAAAGTGCGACTAGAGCGACTTCTGCTAAGAGTAGCATACCGGGCAACCCATGGAAAGCTCGAACGTGGACGGGTCCGTTAAAAAAAGTTTCGCACCGGCAGGAAAATACTGGTATGTGTCGAATACTGTTGTAGATATGCTCGTGCCAGGAGGATTCATTAAGTGAAGCGCGCGGTTCGTCTGCTAGCAAGCCCTCCCGTCAACTTTGGAAACCAATTTTGAGGTGATTTTATGGAAGATATCTTTGTCGTCGGCATCAACGGAAGCCCGAATGAAGATGGTAACACGGCCTTTCTCATAAAGGAGGTTTTGCGTGCCGCCTCGGAGGCGGGCGCCAAGACCGAGCTGCTCCATTCGATGGAGGTCTTGGAGGACCAGGATAAACCGTATTGCGACGCCTGCAGTTCGCCGTGTGATGAGAGCTGCTATGTCGGCACCAAGCTTGAGTCGGCCCTGGAGACGATGGCTAAAGCCGATGCTCTCATCGTCGGAAGTCCGGTCTATTTCGGCACGGTCTCGGCGCAATTAAAGGCGATTTTCGACAAGAGCCGGGCGCTCCGCGCTAAGAAGGCTTTAGTCGCGAAAGTGGGCGCCGGCGTTTCAGTGGGAGCTTCGCGTTTTGGCGGGCAAGAAACGACGATTCGTGCCATACATGATATTATGATGGTCCACGGCATGACCATCGTATCAGACTCCTCCGCCACAGAGACTATCGGTCACCATGGAGTTTGTGGTCAAAGGCCTGCCGAGAGTGACGCCGATGCTATAAAAAGCGCTCGGGTTACCGGCAAACGCTTAGTCGAAGAAATCAAAATAAATAGACGGTGATAATGTGGAACAACAATCTATAGTCCCCCGGGAGTTATTCGAAGAACGCGAAGTCCAGACTCTGTCGCCGCTGGCGATGCGAAGCATCGACAGCCAAGGGAGAGCGAAGCTGCTTGAACCTTGTCCGCTACGCACATGTTACCAACGCGACCGGGACCGGATTATCCACTCTAAGGCGTTCAGGCGCCTCGTCAACAAGACGCAGGTCTTTCTGAGCCCGGAGGGCGACCACTATCGCAATCGGCTTACGCACACCATTGAGGTCAGCCAGATAGCGAGAATAATAGCCCGCGCGCTTGCGCTCAACGAAGACCTGGCCGAGGCGATTGCGCTCGGCCATGACCTGGGCCATACTCCCTTCGGCCATGTCGGCGAAGAGGCGCTAAATGAGATTTTTCAAGAGTTGAAGGCCGCAGGCATCGATGACCTTCCCGACGAGTTCAACCACAACGAGCAGAGCCTGCGCGTAATAGATATCCTGGAGTACGGCGGCAAAGGGCTCAACCTTACATGGGAGGTGCGCGACGGCATCTTGCACCACACGGGCGAGAAAGACCCGCAGACGCTCGAGGGCAAGATAGTAAAGATAGCCGACAGGATAGCCTATATCAACCACGACATCGACGACGCGGTTCGCGCCGGCATCCTTAAGATAGACGACATCGATAAAGAATCAATCGAGTTGTTCGGCAGGTATTCGGGCGTGCGCATCAACGCGATGGTCTGCAATCTCGTCGAATATAGCCGGGACAAGAATACCATTTCGATGAGCCCCGACCTGATGAAGGCTATGCATGAACTGCGCGAGTTCTTGTTCGCTCGCGTCTACCGCGGCTCGGCGGCGAAGTCGGAGAATGAAAAGGCCAAGAACGTGCTTAAGAGCCTCTACTTCCTGTTCCTCAACAAACCGGAGCTGCTGCCCGAGGAGTTCAGGACCGAGGAGTTCGGTACGCGCGTCGTTCGCGTCTGCGACTATATAGCGGGCATGACCGATCGTTACGCGATCAAGATGTACGAAGAGCATTTCGTTCCAAAAGTATGGATGGTTTAGAAGAAAGCCGGAGAGACTGACTTAGTGACCGAATATAAAGGCAGGATCAAAGAGAACGATATAGACGCTGTGCGAGAGCGGAACAACCTGGTTGATGTGGTCTCGGAGTACGTGACGCTCAAGAAAAAAGGGAAGCTTTTTTGGGGTCTGTGTCCATATCATCAGGAGAAGACACCCTCATTCAAAGTCGACGCCGCATCACAGCTTTTTCATTGCTTCGGTTGTGGTGAGGGCGGCAACGTCTTCAACTTTGTAATGAAAGTCGAACACCTGGAGTTTCCCGAGGCTGTCGAATTCTTGGCCGCGCGCGCCGGCTATCAGCTGGAGTATGAAGAGGGCAAGAGCCGGGAGTTATCCAAAAAAGAGCGTCTTTACGAGGCGAACAGCCAGGCCA
>MELI01000092.1:0-4498 GCA_001767575.1 Candidatus Aquicultor primus
ATCGTTGCTCAAGTGCTTGATAAAGCGCTGCGCGAAGTTTTCATTGAATGTCAGCGCGTATTCGCTTTCTTCATGATTGAGCGCACGGGGGGCCGCCCCGGCGGAGATTATGTATAGCTTTATGGGTATCACCTGCCTGAGCTTGCATACGCCGGTCATCTGGCCGGCATTGTCTACTATACCACCGAAGCAGCTTGTAAGTCACCACGGCCACGCTGGTGCCGGCATAACCGACGGCGAGCAGCCTCTTATCAAAGCTAGCGCCTTGCGGGCTAAGGTCTCCGCTCAAAGCCCGGGCATAAAAAGGCAAAGGGGCGCAGTAGCGCCCCTTTGCACGATTAGCTTTTGCTTCTTATGCGCCTAGTCGGACATATTAACGTTTAGCTCTTTGAACGCCGCGTACGGTTGCGGGCATCGTCTCACGGTAGCGCACGCAGTATCCGATGCGTACATCATAATCGTGTTGTCGCCAATCGCTTCCAGCTTAGATATCGTGAAGCTGAAGCTTCCGTCGGGGCCTAGCGCAATTACTTCGCTGGCCAGCCCATGAACTCTGTTAGGGGCATCCCAGTAGCTACCGCCATTATAGTGGTTGTACACAAGGTACTTAGGCGCTTTCTTGCCGCCCGTCACGGTCCCGGTGACGACCATATCCTGATAGCTCAGCGTGTCGGTATCGGGCGACGTCAGCGTGATGGTGCCGAAGTCGGCCGCAGGCCACTCGTTCTCTACGCCGTCATAGAGCGTCTCGTACTGAGAGGGGTTTACCGACGAGGAAATCGCTTCGAATTTATAGTCGTTATACATCTCATCGTAACTTTCAAACCCATAAAACCAATCCCAACCGATGAAATAGCTATCATTCGGTTTATCGCAATCGTAAAGATTGAACCAATTACCTTCCCCGGTTTCATAAGAATAGACAACAACGACCTTGCCGGTATTCGGGTCATCGGAATCAAGGGATTCGTGCATAATCAGCGTTTGCGGGTCGCCGGTAATCTGCATGGTCTGAATCAGCTGATAGCCGGTCTCGTAATCGTTCAGATTATAATCGAACTGGGTCCAGTTGTAAGCCCACATATTCGATGAGCCGAGGAACGCGCGCGAGATAAGCTCGAGGGTATCATCATCGTTGTATCGGCCATTAAGGATATTCCCGCTGATGCTTTTCTTGTTCGCGTAATACCAGCTCGAGTAGTTAGCCATGCCGATGGAGCTTCCTCCCGGCACAATATTGACCCCGGGATCGGCTATGTTGAAACCGTCATCTTCAGGATCAAATTGCGTGTCTACGTCGCCCGAACTCATTTCTATGATCTCGTAAGCGAGCCCGTAAACGCCTAGCGCCGCGTAAGTCCCGGAATGAACCGTCGCAAAGCTGATTGTGCTTTCCGGCGTCTCGTATATCGCGGCAGCAATTGAAGTAGGCCCTGCCCAAGCGTCGATATCTTTGACCCCGACCGCTTTATACTCTTCATACTCCGGGCTCCAGTAAAACACCGAAGGCAGGTCTTGATATTCAAGATTCTCACCCGTCCATGGCATCGTGATGGTTACCGGCAATTTGAAATTGCAACAGACGTCCTTCGAGAGCGTGACGGCCCCGCTGGCCGGCGCGACGTATTCATCATCTATTTGGCCGGGCAACGTATCCTCGTAGCTGAGGGCGATGGTCATAGTAACACCTGGGTCGATAGCTCCCGCCGGTATGTCGACTCTTGCCCCGTCTATAGGACTACCGGGTTTGTCGACGACGAGGCTGCCACCTTGGCTGCCGAATGAACCTTCCGCCTCGTTGGGTCGTATGACTTCACACGCGTCATCGGGCTGTGGCTCGGGCTCAGGCTGCGGCGAGGGGCCGGTGCCACCGCCGCTCGATGAGCCGCCCGAGGTGGTCTGAGTCGTGCTCGTGATGAGTAGATATAGGAGCTTGGCCGCCTCAGCCCTGGTTGCGTTTCTGTCGGGGCGGAACATACCATCCGGGTAACCGTCGGCAACACCGAGGTCACGCAGGGTAGTAATATCATTGAGCGCCCAGTGTCCGCCGATGTCGGGGAAGACCGTCTGGATGCTGCTCGCCTTGAACTTAGCTACTTTCGGCCATGCCGCGACGACTATTTTCGTAATCTCCGCGCGGGTGATATTGGCATCAGGCTTAAACACTCCGCCCGGGTAGCCGCCGATGATCTCGGTGGACTTGCCTGCGGCAATGACCTCCTTCGCCCAGTGGTTCTCCGAAACATCGCTAAATGGCGCTCCGAACGTGGCAGGCATGGGTGCGCCCATGTAGAGCACGACCATCTTAGCGAATTCGGCTCTTGTCACCAGCGCATCCGGCTGGAACGAGCCGTCCGGATACCCGGCTAAAATCCCCCTATCGCTTAGTGTGTCGATATACCTTTTCGACCAATGGGTAGCCGCGAGGTCCGTATAGGTTACGGCTGCGGCTTGTGTTTCACCCGCGAATGCGATGGCCGGCACTAGTGTGACAATCATGCATACGACGAGCAGTGTTGCTAAAAACTTGCTCTTCAATACACTCTCCCCTTTCAAAGATAGCTTCTGCGCTTGATCGCGCTTATTCAACCGGCACCCGGTGCTATAGGTCTGTAGGTCTATAGTGTTGCCGTGTGCTCAGCGTTACACCTGTAACACTCTACTACTCTACTATAATTTAGCGCTTTTTCAATCGTTCAAGCGGTTTAAAACAATCATCCTGCGGACTGATTGTAAAACTCCAAATTAAAACCTCGATGATTCAGTCGCAGTGCCAAATCCTATCGTAAACATCGTATTGCTCACCGACTGCCGTAATAATAAACAAAACCCGCCCCCTTGCTCGTTATGGGTCGGGTTCACTATTAGCTCCGGTATGCCCAAGTGACCAAGTACAGGCATACCTTCATCGCCGCCCTGAAACAGCTCCTTTTGGCGAACGATTTATAGTTAGTTGCTGTTGTGCATTGCGCTAAAACTATATACGATTGCTTATGAGCATAGCAGGCGCCCGTTAAATTAACGTTAAATTTAGTATCCCACCGAGATATTTAGAAAACTTTTTGCTGATAATGGCCGACCAACAAGTTATAGGCTGCTTGTGGAATCGGGCGCCAAAAACAATAGCGCCGCATGTGCACCCAAATCCATCTCGACAAAACTCGCATGATGCGCGCTGCCGATCTCATTAAAGAGACGGACGCTCTTGGACAGCCGCTCGGCGGCGCGTCTCTTATCTCCTGTGAGTCCGTAAATAAGGCCATCCGCCCACACAAGCAACGCCGGTGTCCAGCGATCACCGGCATCGAGTGCTATAGAAGCTCGCTGACGGCATATGGACGCCCTGTGCGTTAAACCGCGCTTAGCCAACGCCACGGCACGGTAACCGTAAAAAACAGCTTGGTAACCGCGCCATCCGCGTGCACGGGCAATACGAATGCCGACAGCAGCCCAGCTGGCGGCCTCGCCGACAAGCCCAGCCCCTAACATCTCGTCCACCGCATGGCGTACGATCCCTATTGCAAAGTGAGGCGGCACATCGTGCAGTGCGCTCCTAATCCACGATTCAGTATCTTTAAGCGCGGCTATCACATCCTTAGTCGGAAGAAGAAGCGAAATCATATAGGTCAAGTATCTGGTAGGCTCGTACTTCTCCACTTGAAGTAGCGCAAACGCCTGCTCGACCTCTTCATATCTACCCTGAAAATATAGGGTCAGCATCAAATAGCTACGAGTCAACTGCTCAGTTTGGGAGATTCGTACGCTTGGCGTGATAAAGCGCATCAGGTCGAGCACCTCACGTAAAAAACACTCGGCGGCAGCTAGCTCACCTGCCAAAACAGCCGTGATACCGCGCCACAAAAGCGCGCGCAGCAAATCCTCGGGCTGTTCGAGACTAGAGGAATCGCGCATGCCGGTCTCGATATGGCCGATGGCATCATTTATGCAAAGTTCTATCGCGGCAATACAACCTAGGGATAAATGAAACTGTGCTTTATAATGGCGATCGTTTAGCAAGGCTGCTATCTCTAGTCCTTCCCCTGCAAACGCTTTCGCTTGTTGTGTTTGTCCAGTTAGATTGTGCGCATCAGTCGCGAGCAGTAGCGCTTTGCAGAGACTTATGGACGGGTTCACTCCCCGGTAATACTCCAGCGGCATCTTTAAATGCCTGATTGCTATATCGGGCTTAGGCTCAACCGGGTCGAATAGCAATGCGGCGACCAACCCTAGACGTGCATGGGCTCGGTCTTCCTGGTCTTCAAGCACATCATAAATAGTGATAGCTCGATTAAAAGCGTTCACCGCATCGCTTACCTCCCCTTTGCGCACTTTGTCTTCAGCGTATACACATAAGAAGTTAGCGTTACGCAGCGGATTCTTTGAGAACCGGTTTCGGCTCTGCCTTTGCAGGTCCGGCCTTTTTCGTGCAGCAACGCCTTTTGCCGCTGAAGTCCGCTCGTACTCCGGTAATCCAAGTTCGCGATAGAGTTCGATCGTC
>MELI01000092.1:4509-4914 GCA_001767575.1 Candidatus Aquicultor primus
ATCAATATCGAGTTCGTGTTTGAGCAACTGCGCGCAGCGTGAAAACTCTTCGATAGCCCGTGCCGGCTGGCCCAGCGCACAATATATCGACATCAGCGACCGATACGCCGACTCATCGAGCGGGTCCGCTCCGCTCCAGCGCTGAGCATAGGTAATCGCGGCCTGGTGGAGATCGGATGCCATAAGCCTTTCCACGAGATAGCGAAGAATGCTTGTATTAATATCGGAGAGTCGCTTTCTCTCTGCGATGCACCAGTCTCCGCTAAACTCGGCGAGAAAATCACCTTTATATAGTGAAATGGCGTCCATGATTTCTTTAACGTCGATGCTCTGACCGTTCATACACGCTCGCGAAAGCTCTTCGAACTCTCTGGCATCTACCCATAAATCGGGTCCGCCGCAGGC
>MELI01000093.1:0-147 GCA_001767575.1 Candidatus Aquicultor primus
ATAAAATCTATACAGCGTTTTATCGCGGCGGCCTCGGCGCGGTTGGATATCAAAAAAGCCGTCTTGTTCGGGTCGCATGCCAGCGGTCGGGAGCGCGAGTGGAGCGATATCGACCTCGCCGTCATCTCCGATGACTTCGAAGGCATG
>MELI01000093.1:190-3037 GCA_001767575.1 Candidatus Aquicultor primus
AGACAGGTGTTACCGAAATCGACGCGCTCGGCTACACCGAAGCTGAATTCGCTATCGACGACGCGTTGGATTTGGTTTCGGAGATAAAGGAGCATGGCGTAGTTGTATATGAAAAGCAGGACTGATCCGTGGCGTGGCGAGGACGTCAGCCGTTAGGCAAGCCAAGTTTGTCAGTTATGACCCGCAAGGCGGGCTTATTATCATGCGGTTGCTTATTTCATGCTAAGAATGGGAACATACTTTGATGACAATGCCTTAGCTATCGCTAATTATGTAAGCTACGGATATGTAAGTTTTCAAGTAATTATTCTGTTTAAAGGTGAAGCTCGACTCGTATATGCCGAATCATAAAGTAGAGTGTAGCTGTCCAGTATGTCGCGCTTGTGTTAAAACGGCTCGTATTATTGGGTAAGAAGGAACTGAAACGGTATTTGAGGTTTTTAGCGTATAGGAGCAGTGACTTGGATGTTCAGATAAAACCCGGCGATATTCCAATAATAGATGTGGGTGGAGAGATAGACCACTTCGCGGTTCCCGAGCTCGAGCACAGGGTGATGGAGTTTATCGACACAGGCCACGCGTCGATTATTCTTGATTTCTCGGATGTAAGTTATATCGATAGCGCGGGTGTTGCCCTGATAATCCTTAGCATTCAGAAAACGACCCCGCTGGGCGGGAAAGTCGGCCTTATCGTAATCGATAAGAATGTCCTGAAAATCCTCGAAATCGTTGGAATAACCAAGCTCGTGCAGGCTTTTGCGCTCTATTCATCACTCGATGAAGCCCTCGCGGATATGTCTGGAGACCATAGTGGTTAAGAAAGAGTCCGCTCTCGAAAAAGAACTTAGGTTGAACAGCCACACTAAGAACCTCTCTTTAATAAGAGAAGAGGTAGAGGCGATGGCCGCTTCTTGTGGCTTTAATGAGAACGAGCTTTATCAGCTGAAGGTGGCGGTGAGTGAGGCCGCAGCCAACGCTATAGAGCATGGGTCGCCGCAAGGTGAGCAGAGCCACATTAAGGTATCCATTGAATGCGATCCCGATAAGATATCGATAGAAGTCATCGATGAAGGTGTTTTCAAAGCCCGACTGCCGGTGACGAACGGTAGGCCGAGTCATCGGGGCCGGGGAATTTTCTTGATGACCGCATTGATGGATGAGGTAAACATCACCGAGGGCTTGACGGGCACTAGGGTTCGTTTGGTTAAAGTAAAAAACAAGGCCGCGCTCGATGTGGCAGAGCCGAGCACGGTTTGACCCTCGCGGAGTATTACCCTTAGCTGCTTAGAGTGCTATCTTGAGTACTACGTCATCGTGAGTTCACCCTGTACGAGTGTTTCATGGCAGCGAGAGCGTTTCGTGACGGAGCCGCTATTCGCACTTGATTTTCAACTCCCGTCTTGCTAAAGTTTATATGCCGAATCCTGGCGTGGTTGCTTCTGCAAGTGATGCGCGAGGATTTAAGTTATTCAGAGGCGACAATTGCATATCGGGCCCTTAGCTCAGTTGGTCAGAGCAGGGGACTCATAATCCCTTGGTCGTAGGTTCGAATCCTACAGGGCCCACAAGGACTTCACCCTCGTAATAATGGTTTTTGCGAGGGGTTTTTTATGCCTGAAATCCCAAGGCCCCAACAGGATTCGAACCCTAGGGATTATTTAGCATTACCTATTCACGCTGTTATTGGTATAATTTGATTGTAGTATTAGTTGACGGGGTGCCGATTATATCGATGTTCTATGGGATCATTGTTTATATGTACTGTGAGAGAAATGCTCAACATATGAAATCGCATTTGCATGCCGAATATCAAGGGGAAGAAGTTGTTGTAGCGCTTGATGGCGAAGTGATTAATGGTGAGATTCCTAATAAGCAATTGAAGTTATTGCTTGCATGGATGGCTATCCATGAAGATGAATTAAATGCAAATTGGCAATTGTTATCTGATGGGTTGGATTACTTTAAGATAGAGCCTTTGAGATAGGAGGGGCAAGCATGAGACCAAAATTAATTAACGTTAAACCGCTTAATGGTTATCGATTATTGTTAGAATATGCCAACAATGAAAAAAGAATACTCGATACAGAATACTGGTTATCAAAACCAACGTATGAATCTTTGAAGGACAAGACGTTATTCGACACGGTAAGGATCGCGGGTATTTCTATTGTTTGGGCAAATGGTTTAGATCTAGCCCCCGACGATATATATGAATATAGCGAACCTGCTGAAGAAATGAGCGCATAATCAAAAGCAAATAGCAAACAATATGACAAGAAAACCGGCGGTTTATTTTGAAAGCTGATATTATATTACCGCATCTCAGGTTTGCAATTTGTAGTCTTTCTTATCAATTCAAAGTTCCAGTTGCGTCCTACAGGGCTCACAACCACATGAAAGGCCGGTCGCACAGACTGGTCTTTTGCCATTAAAGTATGCGCTAATGGTTCGCGCGTGCCGGTAATTTGCGCAAGTCAAGAACGTCCCCTTGTGGTGCGACCGCTTCATAATGAATCGATTTAATAGCCAATGCCGCAGGTTATAATGGTAATCGGCATGGCTCCGCAGGCGTCCCAAGTGGCATTCATCGCGCATTTCGCTTATCATAAGGATAAATACTAACAAACTTAAGGTTTGAGATAGAACGAGTTACTCTCTGAAATCCATGGCTCTCGTGCCCGCTTCGTTAACTCTTTCTGGTGGACAAGTAGGTTCTGACGATTCGATAAGCCGGGCTACGCGTTGCGCAACTGCACGGCGAGGATATGCCGGTTCGCAGCTTACACGGACGCATGTCTTGGGTGAAAGGACTGTAAATATGAAACCAAGTTCCGACGGCCACGCCGA
>MELI01000093.1:3045-4143 GCA_001767575.1 Candidatus Aquicultor primus
AATAGATGGGGTCGCTTGGCGAAAGATAGCAGCCTGGTCGACCCGACGCTCTATGTGGAATACGACGTTAAACGGGGGTTGCGCGATGTTTACGGGCATGGCGTGCTGGCGGGCTTGACGCAGATAGGGGATGTGGTCGGAGCCGCCGCCGACGGCGACACACTCGTGCCGATTCCGGGTAAATTGATTTACAGGGGCATCGACATCACCGAGCTTGTCGACGGTTTTGTCGCCGAGGATCGCTTGGGCTTCGAGGAGACTTGCTACCTGATTCTCTTTGGCGAATTGCCGAACGAAGAAGAGCTGGGGCTCTTCCATGATTGGGTGGCCACCCATCGCGTGCTGCCAAAGCGCTTTGTCCATGACGCGATTTTGCGGATGCCCAGTCGCGACATAATGAATGCGATGGCGCGAAATGTCCTCGCATTGTATGTCTTGGATGAGAACCCGGACGATATCTCGATTAAGAATATCCTGCATCAGAGCCTGCGCCTGATATCGACCTTTCCGGTGCTGGCCGTTTATGCTTATCGGGCTTATGCGCATCATTTCAAAGACCGGAGCCTGGTAATTCGCAGCCCGCTTGCCGAGTTGTCTACCGCTGAGAATATTTTGCGCATGCTCAGACCCGACAACCAGTACTCGAAGCTCGAAGCGATGGTGCTCGACCTGACCCTGGTACTCCACGCCGAACACGGCGGCGGCAACAACTCTTCCTTTACCGCGCACGTGGTTTCGTCAAGCGGCACCGATACATATGCGACCATTGCGGCGGCTCTTGGTTCCCTCAAAGGACCGCGCCACGGTGGTGCGAATATTAAAGCAGTTCAGATGTTCGAGGAAATCAAAGGCGGAGTAAAGGACTGGGAAGACGATGACGAGGTTGAGAGCTACCTTCTGCGGATGCTGAACAAGGATGCGTTTGACCGCTCGGGTCTGATTTACGGCATGGGGCATCCGGTCTACTCTGTTTCGGACCCACGGACGCTTATTATAAAACAGTACGCAGCGATGCTGGCTGAGGAAAAGGGTCTGATAGATGAATATCGACTCCACGCCAAGGTGGAGGAGTTGGCTCCGGCGGCAATCTCCAGGTCG
>MELI01000093.1:4206-4473 GCA_001767575.1 Candidatus Aquicultor primus
CTGAACATACCGCCGGAATTGTTTACACCGCTATTTGCCGTCTCCCGCATCGTCGGATGGTGCGCGCACCGTATCGAGGAAATCGCGAACAGCGGCAAGATTATTCGGCCCGCCTACAAGAGTATTGCGCCGCGCCGCGCCTATGTTCCATTCAAGGACCGGTAGACACACCCCATTTCCCATGATGTCGTTTTGGATTTATATCCGATGCGGTATATCTTTATTAAACAACGCCGTTGTTCGTGGTGGATTGCTGTTAAGCCAGGC
>MELI01000093.1:4534-10385 GCA_001767575.1 Candidatus Aquicultor primus
ACTTATCCGGGTTTTTTGAAAGCCATGAGCCGCCGTGTCTCTCACTCTACCAGCCGACTCATCGGTACCAGCCCGAAAGCAGCCAGGACCTGATAAGGTTTCGGAACCTCTTAAAGGTGATGGAAGAGTCACTGCGACAGAGGTATCCGACGCGTGAAGTCCAACCGCTTCTGGAGCCGTTCCAGGCCTTGGCCGAAGATCACGACTTCTGGAGTCACACCCTCGAGGGATTGGCCGTGCTGGGCTCACCCGGAATGTTTCGGGCGTATAGACTCCAGCGCCAGGTTGGTGAGTTGGTTGTCGTGGCCGATAGCCTCCACACCAAACCTCTGATGCGCATCGTTCAGTCGGCCGACCGCTACCAGGTTCTCGGTCTCAACCGGCATGAAGTCAGGCTATTCGAGGGTAACCGCGACGCATTAGACGAGTTCGAACCGGCCAAAGGCGTCCCGCGGACTCTCACCGAGGCGCTGGGCGAGGAATTGACCGAGCCGCAGCAAACCGTCGCCTCTTATGGCACGGGGGGCGCCGAGCCCGCGACGTACCACGGCCACAGCGCGAAGCAGGATGAGGTCGACATCGACGCGGAGCGATTCTTCCGCGTTGTCGACCACGCCGTCCTGGAGCATCACTCGCGACCATCGGGTCTGCCTTTATTGTTGGCGGCGCTGCCGGAAAGCAGCAGTCTTTTCCGCCAGGTCAGCCGCAACCCGTTCCTGTTGGCCGAGGGAATCGACATCCATACCGGCGCCCTGCCGATAGATGAGCTCCGTGACTTAGCCTGGCGGGCTGTTGAGCCCCATTATCTTGCCCGGCTCGGCGCGTTGGTCGACGCGTTCGGGGAGGCAATCTCCAAGGGGCTCGGCGCGGACGAACTGGCTGTGGTCGGCGAGGCGGCAGTGGCCGGACGGGTAGCGACTCTGCTCATCGAAGCCGAACGCCAGGTTCCCGGAAGGCTTGACGCCAAGACCGGTCGGATTGACTTCGACGAACTGGTCAATCCGGGGGTTGACGACCTCCTCGACGACCTTGGAGAGTTGGTTTTAAAGATGGGCGGCCAGGTCGTGGTCGTCCCGGCCGAGAAGATGCCGGCGCTGACGGGCTTGGCTGCGATCTATCGATTTTAAGCCTGTTTAAACCACTTAAGCGATTATTCCCATTTCTGAAGCGACTAAGCACTGCTCCAGATGCGATGACGTGTAGCGTTATGTGGTAAAATAGCCAGCAGCATCTCTTGAAATGTAATAGTTTGAGGCCTGCGCAGTGTTGGTGGGGCCGCTTAATAGGAAGGCGTTTTCTGTGCAGATAGAAGTCAGAATAATCACTCGCGATTATGAGTTGGGGCTTAGGCTTTTCGATACTCGTAGGTTTCCGAGTCGGTATCCGAAGGCCGTACCCGGTGAAGCCGTTGTCAGTTCGCAGAGTTTGACGGAGAACGAGGAGTCGATGGAGTGGACCGAGATAATCGACCTCGTCGTCGATTTCGATGAGAACTGTTCCGTCGAGATGTTTGCCAACTGGTTATATGGCAAGCTTACAGTCAAGCCGGACGATGTATATTCATTGACGATTGCCGGAACGACCGTCGAGTTCGATGAGGCGGAGATAGCGCACGCCGTCGAAGAGGGGCTTAAACGCTAAAACTAAAAAACCAAGCTGCTGTAATGCAGCTTGGTTTTGATTAAAATCGCCGGCCGTCTTTGTCGTGTTGCTGGAGAAAAACTATATATAACCCGCCTATAAGACGCCTAAACGTTTCAACCTGAGCCAGCTGGATACGATTGGCTGGTACCAGAAGACTAACGCCAACCCGATGGCCGCCGCCCCTAAGAAATATAGCATCTTTTTCAAATATATCGCCTCCTTTACTTGATTCTTGCCAAAAACATCTATTTGCTAACGTTGTGCCCGCGTTTTAGCAGCACGTTATGATAACCGCTATTGCGGACGGTCGTTGGTCTGGCTATTTCTGTTTCGACTATTGCTGTGATGTTGCCGGTTGGCGTAGGGCTTAAGGGTTATTAAAGTTTCTAAGAGCTACTTCAAAACATACTGGGCTGATAAGTTACTATACCATAGACTGACCGACAACGGCATCTATATTATACCCATAGCGGCACTATTTGCGGCGCGGCTCTATTTGTCGCCGGCATAGCCTGAAGCGGTCGCCATAACGAAGGGTCCGAAGTTTTCTTGCTCTTTCCAGACCTTGCCGTCGACGATAATCTCGACCTTTATCAAACCGGAATCCCTAGCTTGCGCCGATATGTATAAAGACGTTCCGGCCGGAGCGCCGGCAGGGGATTTCCATCGCCAGGGTACGCTGGTTTCCAGCTTATCGGTCCAGCCCTTTTCATTGGTGTAAGTGATTATCGCTCTTTTAGATGTGCCGGTCACGTTATACTCGACATTGTAGCCGGTATTTTGTTCCGAACCCAAGCCGGAAAGTAACGACGCGCCAAACCCTAAAGCACCCAAGATAATCATCGAGGCTACCAAGATGAGCGGTATTTTCACGACCCATTGCGTGTTGCCGAACCAGTCCAAGAAATCTCTCATTGCTCTGCTCCCAAGGGCATGTTTACGCAGATTTGCTGAGTTAATCGTACCATAGGCACACGCTAAGAACATATCTTTTTAGCGCGGCGGATACATGTATGGAGTGCCGGTTATTTAAGCACTTGGCGTTTAGAACCTTCGAGCGGTGGAATACACTATAAGGAGGAGGGGAGTGTGTGAACACTAAAGCGCTGCAAAAAATCAGCTACGGCATGTATGTCATAGGGTCAAAGAGTGGTGAGCGGCTCAACGGACAAATCGCAAACACGGTCGTACAGACGACGTCGGAGCCGCCTATGATTGCGGTCTGCATAAACAAGCAGAACCTAACACATGAATTTATTAAAGAAAGTGGCGTGTTTTCGGCATCGGTGCTCTCGGAAGAAACACCCATGTTGTTTATCGGCCATTTCGGGTTTAAATCCGGCAGGGATTTCGACAAATTCGAGGGGATGAATTACCGCGCGGGACAGACCGGCGCACCAATCGTTCTCGACAATGCCACAGCATTTATCGAGGCGGAGGTTGTCGGCAGCATGGATGCCGGGAGCCACACGATGTTCTTCGGAAAAGTAATCGATTGCGACTTGCTCGCCGAAGGCACGCCCATGACCTATGCTTTCTACCACGAAGTCAAACGCGGCAAGTCGCCCAAAGCCGCGCCGACCTATATCAAGGAATAGCTCTTTAAGAGAGAAGAGCGATTGAGAGGAGCCGATTGATAATGGACAAATACGAATGCCTAGTTTGCGGATACATTTACAACCCGGAGGAAGGTGACCCTGATTCGGGCGTAAGCGCGGGTACCGCATTCGAGGACTTGCCCGACGAGTGGGTCTGCCCGGTGTGCGGCGCCGGCAAAGACCAGTTTGAAAAGGTCTAATCCCCGTCGTCGATATTTCTAAGGTATATGAAGCGCTCGAGTACTTTGTTGTAAGGGCTCCATTCCGCTCCGGCATCCGATTTCTCATCGATTAGCAAGAACGCGTTGATTTTGGCATCCGCGTCGTCGCAGAGATGCAGGAGCAGGGCTTCGATAGTCTTCGGTTTTCGCGGCGATTGGTTTTCGTAAGAGCCATGGTGACTCAGGATGAGATGTCCGAGCTGGAGAACGATTTCAGCATCGATGTCACTCAGCCTGCCGGCCCGCTCGTTTATCATTTCATAGCCGAGAACATGGTGGCCGATGAGCCGCCCAATGGTCGAGTAGTCTATCATTTGCGTGTATGAGAACTCGCGCAGCTTTCCTATATCGTGTACGAGGGCACCCGCTACCAGCAGGTCCCGGTTGACTTTGCCCGGGTAGAGCTCGGCTATGCGGTCGCAAAGTCTGGCTACGCCGACCGAGTGCTCCAGCAAGCCTCCCAGATAGGCGTGGTGAAAGCCTTTAGCAGCCGGTGCCTTGGTGAACTCCGCCAGAATGTTGTCGTCGAAGATTTCTTGCAGCAGCCTTCTGAGTTGAGGATTTTTCATAGTACCGACGATTTCGAGCAGCTCGGCTTGCAACGCGTCGGTGTCCGCGCTGGTAGTTGGTATGAAGTCCGAATAATCTATCTCGCTGTCGACAACCGGTTCGAGGCTGCTGATTTTTAGTTGTGGTTTTTGCTGGTAAAGCTCGATGACGCCGGTGACTTTGACTATCGAGCCCACGTCGAAGCGGTCGTAAGTCGCGTCGGGCACGCTCCATATCTTCGCGCCAATCGTCCCGGTTTTATTTCCAAGGACTAGGTCCGCGAATGCGCTGCCGGTTTTCGTTAGCTTCTTTTCTTTTCTATGCACGACAAAACAAGCGTCGACATGCTCACCACCTGCTAGCGAGTTAAGATCTTGTGTCATGGAGCGCCCCTCATTCTCTTAGACCCTTCGCAATGCTCCACCCATTATATATTAAGCGGACGCAACGTTGTCAATTTTGGGTCATTCTATGTTTGGACAAGCGAGTCCAAGAATCAGGTAGCCGGCCCGAGAGACCGGTGGCTCAATGGCGTTGTACGGGGGGGCGCACAAAAGATATTATTGGTATATTCTAAAGATGGAATCGTTTTTCGAAATGGCCGGGGCTTCTCAAGCCGAACATGTGTCGGCGATGCAGCATATATTATTATTCTAGGGGAGATTATGAAGCTTACTCAGATTGTCGCTCGAGATATTCCGGACGCCTGGTTTCAGGCGATAAACGCCACCGTGGCCGACGGCTTTGATTATGTCATCGACCGTGGCAGCTACCAGGGTGCCAGGAGAAAAGAGCTCGATTTCGTGACCATTCAAATAACCCATCCCGGCGTCAGACCGCTCGTCCCCGATATCCCGCCGCAGCTCGGCCTCACGCCGCCGGCATCCGAGGAGTATGTCCAAGATTACATGCGATATCTCATGACCTCGGAGAAGCAGGCGAACGAGCAGTACACATATGGCGAGTATCTGGAGCCGCAGTTGTACGAGGTCATACGGATGTACAAGGAAGAAGGACTCGGCACGAACCAGGCGTGCATGGCGGTCTGTGACCGGGAATCGATTCATCTGGATGACCCGCCGTGTTTGCGTCAGGTCGATACGCGGGTGCGTTATGGCAAACTCCATTTCTTTGTTTATTTCCGCTCATGGGACTTGTGGGGCGGGTTTCCCGCCAATCTCGCGGGCCTTCAGTTGATGAAGGAATTCATGGCTAGCGAGATAGGGGTCGACGACGGTGAGCTTATTGCCGTGTCTAAAGGTCTCCATCTTTATGAGTATGCGTGGCCGCTTGCGAATATGCGACTGGGCAAGAAATAGCCGCGAGCATTGAGTCCGGTGGCCGAACTTAAGCGGGTTGATTTCCGTGCCGATAGGCTGACTATGGGAACCACGTTGCCTCTGGAGATAGAAAAAATAGATTGGCCGGCGATACGCGCGACTCTAAAATCGGGCACGAAGATAGATGTCCAGTTTAACCAGTTCGATGCGCCGGTGGCGTATGTTATCGTTATGGCGCTGGATATCCCGGTATTTTTTTGCCGCCGCGTGGAGGCCAATGTCACCCCGAAGCTTGAATTAAGCGAAAACCCCATGGTCTATATACCGACCACGCGCGACCTTTGTTCACTCAGGGTTGTCGTCAAGGAATCCGTACTGGGGGCGGAATACCTGGCGCTCACGCCGGCCGAAAACGCTAAATTTTTAAGGCGGCGGCGGTCCGTACGTATTCGCACCTGGGAGAATATCAGCTACCGTGTTCAGTTTGATGGGAAGAGCAATATATATAAGGGTGTCGCCGTCGAAGACCTCGGCAGGGGAGGCATCGGACTTCTTGTCT
>MELI01000093.1:10484-12025 GCA_001767575.1 Candidatus Aquicultor primus
GCATCGCTCAAGACAACATGCCGCGCATGTATAGGGTCGGTATCAAGTTTGTCACGATAAGCCCCCGCGACCAGCAGACGATAGCGATGTATATGGAACAGACGCGTTTGAAGGACAAGTCCAAATAGCTCTTGCTAATTCACAAACGCGGTTACTTCAGCCATTGGTACCTCCGAGCCGTCTTTCGCGCTGTAGAAATAGAAGAGTATTTTAATATATCCCGCGTCTTTCGGACTCTTGTACCCGATTTGCTCTTCGAAATTACCCCAGTCGTAGCCATCGGCCATGACCGGCACGTCACTCAACACGCTTCCGTTTTTATCGAGTATCCTGACCTGGAATTGCGCTTCGAAGACCTGCGCTTTGCCCTTTATGGTTAGGGGGTTTCCGACGGTGCTGAAAGCGCGCGGGCTATCTACGATGATTGTTTGTGCCTCGGTTTTTACACCTTTTATCAGCTTCTCTGTTCGGGTGAAGGGTTGCTCGTACAGGCCGACATGTCCCCACCAATCCGCAATCTCGCGGCCATCGATGAGCCCTTTCTCATTGCCGGCGACCAGCAACTTCACTTTTTCGATGTCGGGAAGCTCCGTGAGGGTATTTACGATTTGCGCGATGCCCAGCTCCTCGCCTGCAGCCCCGACGTTTGCAGAGAGTACTTCCTTGCTAAAATCGACCGTCGCCAGCTTATCCTCGACTTGGACTGAGAGGACTTTTGTTTCAGGCGGGATAAGCGAAGTGCTATTATTCTTTTTGGTTCCCTTAATTAGCTCCTCGACTGCTGCCTCCGGCAGGGACTCCGGTTCCGTGATCGACCTGGTCTCGGAGACCAGGAACTGTGTGCCGGCTTTTTCTTCGACGAAGTACAATTTGACCGATATCTTTTTTTCGGTGGTCGTTGTCGATGTGTCTGCCGGTTTTGTGGTTGTTGTCACCCCGTCCGGTGTTCTTTGAGGGCACCCTGCGAGTAGTAATGTCGCTATCGCAAGTAGCCCGATGGCAAGTACGGCACGCTTCATATCGAGCCCTCCTTATCCGGGTCGTGCTGCTACTATTATTATGTTCCCAAAGAGCGCTGACTAAACCAGCGCGCCATTGAAAATAATTTGCAAGCCATCCATTGAACGGGAATCTAAATCACTATACAATCGGCATGTGACGACTTTTAAAATTTTGCCTAAGACCGGACAAGTGATAAGGCTCTCGGATGACCTCGGTAATTCGTGGAGTTTTGGCATAAGATATCTTCTCGCGGGAAACCGTGTGTTGTGCGAGTGGCTCGGTGTGGAGCCGGCTCCGCCAAATGCGTTCGCCAAAGACCTGAAATTCTCCATCCCCTTCGAAAACGGCATAAATCTAGTGCCGACCGAGATCGAAGAGATATCCTGGGATAAGAAGGAATTCAAGTTCGCGCTCGACACACACTACGAGTTTGTGCAGCGGCGCTCCTTTTACCGTCTTGCTAATCCGTTGATGTCGGTACAGTATAAGACAGGTACCGGCGTGTTTCATCCGGCTTTAGTGGAAGATATTGGCGGCGG
>MELI01000093.1:12066-23949 GCA_001767575.1 Candidatus Aquicultor primus
CTACGGTAGACCTGGAGATGATTTTGCCAGGCGGCGAAATAGTGCACGCTATCGGCGAAGCCGTCCGGGTATCGGCCTCACGAAAAGAGAAGGGTTATCTTATTGGTGTCAGTTTCAGGCGTATCAGTGAGGTTAGTCGCGATAAGATAATAAAGTACGCCTTCCAAGAGCAGCTCTTAAAAGAGCGCTTGGGGGAGTAGCCGGAGCGGTCATCGTTGTTGAATTCCGGTCTTTAATGTTCGATAGCAGAGAAGAGCTTCTTCGCTATTGGATGCCCTGCTTATTGGGTACAATTATCTTAGCGTCGAGGCGGCGACTGAACGGTCAGGGGTTTCGCTTTGCTGTTTTAGGTTCACAGTGCACACGCATGCGCACAATTCGTGCAGATTCTGTCGATTCCAGTTGTTGCAGGGGGGATTATGTCACATATACACTTGCCGGACGGCGTCATCCCGGTATTCTGGTGGATTATCGGGTACCTGCTGACCGCTGCGATACTGGGTTTGGCGATATCTCGCACAAAATCTACCGAGGCGAGGCGTAAAGTACCGCTGCTTGGAATCATAGCCGCCGTCATGCTTGTAGGCCAGTCGATACCGCTCGGGTTTATCCCTTTTCACCTGGGCCTTGCGGTTCTCGCGGGCATTATTCTCGGACCCTGGCTCGGCTTTATGGCGGCCTTCATCAGCAACATGTTTTTGGCGCTGATAGGGCACGGCGGCATTACGGTCGTCGGGCTTAACACTGTAGTCGTGGGCAGCGAGGTCATCATAGGATACCTTCTCTACAATATGTTTCGCCGGGCTACCGTAAGACCTGTGTTGCCGGTGATTCTGGCAACGGCGCTCACTCTTATTATTACGATAGCCTTTATGGTAGGGGTCGTAGCCATATCGCAAGTAAACCCCGCAATGATCTTGATGGGAGAAGATGCGGGAGCTATCAAGGATAGCGTGGTAGTCGATTCGCCGGTCGCCATATCCCTGCGAAGGTTCGTCGCGATTATCGTGCCGATAGCGGCTATCGGCATAGCTATCGAAGCCTTTGCCACCGGATTAATCGTAAGGTTTATTTTGGGAGTGCGCCCCGAGATCGTCGGAGCGCCCGCCAGAGAACGGTAGGGACGATGACATCAGGAGAACCCGCGTGGACATAGCATTCATCGACAATCTTGCATACAACCGCGACAGCGTGATGCACCGGGCATCGGCCCTTTCGAAGGTCATAATGGTTGCGCTCGTCATTGCGGCTGTTGTCATCAGCACCCAGGTCGTTGTTTTCGTTATGGCCCTGGTTTTTTTGCTGATGGCATTCTTGATATCGAATCTTCCGGTGCTTCGGATTCTGTCGTTCGCCGGGTACGCGCTTGTGTTCAGCTTTGTCTTTGCGGTCAGCAGTGTCGGCGGCGGCATCGCCCCCATTGTGGTCATGCTCAAAGCGGTGACTGCGGCAGTATCCATGCTTTTGCTGATAACTACAACTCCGTATCCCCAGATATTCGCGTTGGGCCGCAAGATTTTTCCGACCATCTTGATAGACGCGATGCTGGTGACATATCGCTCGTTTTTTATACTGATGGAGCAGGTAGGAAGGGTGATAATCGCGCTTCGCATGCGCGGAGGGTACTCGCCGGCGCGAGTCGTGGGGAACCTCAACATCATGGGAAAAGTCGTCGGCCATGGTTTCATCCACGCGTGGGAGTTGAGCGAGAATATGCAGAACGCGATGCTCATCCGGGGCTACCGGGGCGGGATGCCGGTCAGCGCTGCCCGAAAGCATTCCTTAAAATACAGCCTGTTGCCGGTGTTATTGGGCACTACCGTCCTTATGGTGGCGGTGTTCGTATGAGCGAGATAGCCAGAATAGGATGTGTCAGCCACATCTACCCCGACCAGACGACCGTCAAGATATGCGGGCTTGAGTTTAGTGTCATGGAGGGGGAGAAAGTCGTGATACTCGGCCCCAACGGGTCGGGCAAGACAACACTTCTTCAACATCTGATGGGGCTGCTCAGACCGGTCGAAGGCGAAGTCCGGGTCTTCGGTGTCGACCCCAGCAAGCACTTCAACGACATCATCGAGAATTATGGAGTCGTCTTCCAACACGTCGAAGACCAACTCGTCGCGCCGACCGTCTGGGATGACATCACCTTCGGTCCCCGGAACTACGGCTATCCCGAAGATAAGATAGAGTCCCTGGCCAACGAGATAATCGAGCGGATCGGGATAGCGGACCTTAAAACAAAGATACCGCACTATCTTAGCGGCGGTGAAAAGAAAAAGGTGGCGCTGGCCGGGGCGATGGTGGCCCACCCCAAATTGCTAATTCTCGATGAGCCGTTTGAAGGCCTCGACCCGAAATCGAAACACGATATGCTCATGCTCTTAAACGAGTTCAATCGGATTTACGGGACGACGATTATCTTGACCACGCACGATATCAACATAGTCCCGGCCTTCGCCGACCGCGCATACGTCATGGTGCGAGGCAATATCATCTTAAGCGGTGCTCCTCAGGATGTCTTTACCGAGGCGGAACTGTTGCGTTCGATAAACCTCGAGCCGCCGCTCCTTGCGGTGCTTGTCTCCGGCTTGCGCGACAGGGGCGTATCGATAGATTACACCAACGACCAAGAAAAATTGCTCGACGAAATAGTTGCGTTGATAAAAAAGCCTTAAGCATGGGATTATTCGACCGCTAAAGGGTATAAGTATAAGAGTGGCTTGTTTTTCAAGGCCCCGCCCAAAGTGCAATCGACGACATACCGGTTTTGCCCCGTGCAAGTCTTTGACGTACATCATCCAAATAACATAAATGTGAAATAAATTCGCCCACAGGACGTGCTAAAACGCGGTTGCAGGAGAAAGATGCTCAATTTCCATAGTTAATTAGTCGGTGTAATGTGGAAGATACCGGATGAGGTGATTTACACGTGCGTGAAACTAGTCTTAGCCACTTGAAAATAAGAAGGATGGCGGTAAATAACGTAAACATGGTTATAGCATATGGTGAATGCGACATATGCTCGGCGCAGCTTTTAAAAGACATGATGGCCGATACGATAGGTGAGGGCGAGAAGAAGCTCGTAGTCGATATCAAGAACTTGCGCTATATCGATAGCAGCGGCCTGGCCGCAATGCTCTGGGCGCGGCACAAAATCGAAGAGCAAGGCGGGCGGCTTGTCGTAATCGGTCTCAATGGTAATCTTCACCGCGCTTTTATCCCGTTCGGCGATATGCTCGAGACGGCGGATTCACTAAACGACGCGATTGATATGCTCGGCTCAGGGGCGGAGAGCGCTCGTTTTTGAACGCTATAATGGGTGAGAGAAGTCGGAAATTGAAATGTCGCGGCGCCGTTGTGAAAAGCAGTTGATGGCACGGCACCGCGACACTCGTATGGTCGGTCTATTCCTGCATCATCTGGTAGAGCATCTTGCAGACCTCGGCTCTCGTCGCCGAAGCATTCGGCTTGAAGGTCCCGTCTTTATACCCCGAGATGATAGCTTTTACTTTGGCGGTTACTATATAGCGCAACGCCCAGTGCTCGCCGCAATCGCTGAAATCGCACGGTCCTTGCGAGAGGCTGTAGTTGTTGGCAAGGCATATTATCTTACTCAATTCCGCCCTGGTGATGTTCTTGTTCGGCCCGAAACTCCCATCAGGATAACCCGATATGGCGCCGTGAGTCCGCGCGGTCTCGATGTACCTGAAAGCCCAGTGATTTTGCGCAACGTCGTTGAAGGAGGGCGGGGTGGCGGAGCTTTCAAGATCCCAGCCTTTCGCCAGGCAGACCATCTTGGAGAACTCGGCGCGCGTTATCTGCCGGTTCGGTTTAAAGGTTCCGTCATCGTAGCCGCCAACCACATCGGTGTCGACCATGGCCCTCACGTAGCTGTAGAACCAGTCGTTTAGCGTCACATCACCGAAGTCTTTCTTTGGCGCTTGTTCCTCGGCAACTTCCTTGTCTTCAGGATCTGCCTTTAGCAGGTCTAATAGCGGTGTGGAGCCACCACCGCCACCGCCGCCGCCACCGCCACCGCCACCGCCAGATGGAATTGTCGTCGGTGTGGTTGTATTATCGCCGTCAGCTGTGCTTGTGTCGGTACTAGGCGGGCTAGATGGCGCTTTGTACAAAGTATAGGTGTGATAGCCGCTGTTCGGAACCATATCATATGACGCCGGCGGACGTGTTTCCGATGTAGATGCCTCAAATACTTCCATTTTCCAGTCAAACTTCTCTATGTTACCGAGCCAGCTAAGTGGGACAAAACCTTGGACAATATCGCCGCTTGGCATTTGTGTCACGTCATCAGAGATATATTTAGCGAGTGTTCCGCCTTGTTTGTCAAAAAAGAGCAAAAAAAGCGCCCCGTTTATTTCATCTAACTCGATCACGCAATCGAAACCGTCGTCGGGTTCAATGCCGGTCGACCGGTTCTGGTCGGTGTCGAGAAAGAAGCAGATGCGCTGGTTCGCGAGGAGTGTCTTAGTGAAGGGCTTGTGTGTGCTGAATGCCAGCATCATATATTGCCCGTTATCCGAGATGAGAACCTTGCTGATATCGATCAGCTTGTTCTCATTAGGGTCGGACCATAGCATATGATAGTTGTCGGGCGCTACATAGTCTTGCGCAAACACCGACACCCCCGGCGTTAACGTCACCACCATAGCTATTAATAGTAGCAAAACAATATACTTTTTCAATTTTGACGCTCCTTTCAGGCCTGCTTGAAACTTCAGTCCTATGTAAACCCATGCTTGGTTGTATATTAAGCCGATAGTCTATGCATACTTTTGCAACCCCTACCAGCAGTTATTAGCATACCGTTTGCTTATTAAGCCGGTATCAAGCTCCTGGAGCTACTAGCTTTTACCCCTGGCCGCTCTTTTTAAACAAAGATGCTGCGAAAGGATTTAGCACCGTGACCATTGCTTATGACGCAAATTAGCGGAATTCCGGGGACTAGGCGCGTCTTTGCGCTAGCAGAGAGTTTCTTCAAGCGGCAAATTACAAATAAAATAAGGCCTGATAATGTTGGATAATGGTCGAATCTGCGCTATACTAAAGGCTGGATAAAGCACTACAAGATGTACATGTCTCTATTTTTTTGTGCTATATTGAGAAAGTTTACACATAACGATTTATAGCACGGGTCGGCTTGGAAATGGTAAGGGCTATCGTGCGATGGATTAGAAGAGGTGAAGTTTTTTGAAGGGTAAAATCATTATTGCCTTGCTTATCGTAGCGGTAATCGTTGGCGCGGGATACGGCAGCTTTAGGGCCAAGAAGCAGTACGTCGAGAGAACGGCCATAGCTGAAAGCAGAGGAGATTTTGCGACCGCTATCAAGCAATTTAACAAAGTGGTATTTATCGAGCAGCTAAATCCGGTCAACATGGGAAAACCGACCGCGGCGGCGCATATCTACAGGGGCCGGCTCTATTTCAACAACGGTGAGGTCAACAAGGCGCTGGAAGATCTTAATGCAGCCATAAAGATTGACAAGAAAAACGCTGAAGCACACTTTGGCATCGCGCTCATCAGGCTCCAAGAAGGTGACCTGAAGCAAGCAGAAAAAGAGCTCACCATCGTTATCAAAGAGAACCCGAAATGGGTAGAGCCATATCTGAGTCGCTCGGTGGCGTATAGGAAACTTGGTGAAAAAGAGAAGGCAGTGGCTGACCTGGAAAAAGCCTTGAAGCTCGATCCGAAGAACGTGGCTGCCAAAACCGCACTCGATTTTCTTGAATAGAAACTCGAACGAATAATAGTCCATTAAAAAAGCCCGCGCATGCGCAGGGCTTTTTTTGTTGAGTTTTCAGAGCGGAGACAATTGCAGGTCTTACGCGCTGGCTGAATTCTTGTTTGTGATGCGGGTGCCTTGACGCTCGTTCAGCGCGTGCTCCTTTTCGAGCAACTCTATGAATTTATCTACGAGTCGCGGGTCGAACTGCGTTTCCCGGCAGCGCCTCAATTCGACTGTTGCCTGATTATGAGATAAGCCTGCGCGATATGGCCTGTCCGATATCATCGCGTGATACGAATCCACGACACTGACTATCCTGGCCTTCAAAGGTATTTCTTCGCCGACCATGCCATCAGGATAACCGGACCCATCATACTTCTCATGATGGTGGAGGATGGTCTTGACGACTTCGCGCAAACCGCTCAGGTGTCTTACTATATCCGCACCCAGGACAGGGTGCCGGTCGATGTATGACCACTCATCGTTTGTCAGTGTATCCAGCTTGTTAAGGACTGCGTCGGGCACTCCTATTTTACCGATATCGTGGAGCAGGCCCGCTATACTCAAATTCGTCACATCTTTATCGTCTAGGCCGAGCGCTCTGCCCAGGGCTGCTGAATATCTGGCGACGAATTCGGAGTGACGATGGGTATAATGGTCGCGGGCGTCGACCGCTTTGGCGAGGGAGAAGACCGCATTGATTATAACCTCATCGGAAGGCTGGTTGTTACGAGGTTCAAATGTGGTGTCGGCGGTTGCACTGCCGTGGCTTTTCGGGTATGCGATGGAATTAGGACCGAGCCGCTTAGCCTCGGCCAGAGCTTCGCAAGCCGTATCGATAAGGCCTTTGCTGTTCTCGCCGTATTTCGGGTAATGTGTAATGCCTATGCTAACAGTAATCGGGATTGAGATATTGTGTTTTGTGTTGAATTGTTGTGTTGCGACCATCATAGCTATGCGTGCGGCCGCCATCATAGCTTCTCGCTCATCGGCCTCGGGCATCACGACAACGAATTCCTCGCCGGAGTATCGAGCCGTGATGTCGGTTTCGCGGCTGCAATCCTTGATGATATCGGCAATCTTTTTCAAAGCACTGTCGCCTAGGACGTGTCCGTTGATCGCATTGAACCGTGCGAAACCGTCGACGTCGATCATCAATAGTGCTAATTGGCGGTTATATCGCTCGGCGCGCTTTATTTCCACGTCTAGGCGTTCCTGGAAGTAGCGGTGGTTGTTGAGGTCGGTCAAGCCATCGACGATGGCCGTCCCCGCCAGGGAGCCGACCCGTTCACTGATATTTTTAGCCATCGTATTGAGCGAGGCCGCAAGTTCGCCGAATTCATCGGTTGTTTGAACCTGTATTCTCTGGTCGTAGTCACCTTCGGCGATTCTTTTAGCGGCATCCAGCATAGACGTAATTGCACGCGAAATACGAGACGCAGCCGAGAAGCCGATTACGGCTGAAAGGAGTAGTAGGATTCCTATTGGAATGAGTAGGTCGCGTTGGTCTTCGCGGATTATCTCTTTTACAGCATTCGCCGACATATCAATACCTACAATTGCAACGGCCTCGCCGTTCCTATCGTGTATCGGCGCGTAACCGGACAACCAGTTTCCCCATTTGTCGGTTGTGATTTCTGTGTCAGCTGTCGGTTTTTCAAATGCTAGCTGCATTTCCGGGTAAGACGACACGTCAAAAGGATCCCCTAAGTATGACATCAGCTCAGGATTTTCTTCGGCGTCGACTATAAATTCCCACATGTTCGCTTTTTCGGTCTTGACCATCGTGTAGATATATCTGATTTTGGGGTTTGCTGCTTTGATTGCTTTAAGTTGTGCTTTTATTTCAACGTACAGCTCTGATTTATCGTCACCGCTTGCGGTTAGTTGCTCGTGCTTATCGCCATCGATTAACGCGGAGGCGGTTCTAGCGGTAGCGACTAGTTCGTTGCGGAGGCCCGAAGCTGCGCTCGTAACTCTTTTTGACACCTGTGTAGGCGCCGGCTAAAGAGACGAACAGCGAAGTAAGAAGAATAATCAGAAACAACTTAGTCTTAATGGAAACCCTATATTTTCTGAACGACTTCAGGTGTGGTTGCTCGCTCATATCATCACCAAATCATCGTTAACGTTATTACACTTAGGTATCGTCAAGGTGTCAGCGCTTCTTAAGAAAAACTCCTGCTAAACGTTTTGAGGCGACCGTATGGGGCTTTGTCTCGATAGCCATGGGGGCGCCGAGAAACGCTATAGGCGTATGATAATATGGTTGTTGTAGCGTAATGGCGCAGAGATAAAAGGCTTATTTGGCACGCTCATTCGGGCTTTCTTTATGGCGCTATCTTGGGAGATGACGAGATTGCGGATAGAAGCACATCGATAGTCGCGGCGGGGGACACACCGATGTTTACCTTAACTATGTTGCGTTTGTTGAAATAGCTAGTCAGGAGCGAGAGATTTTCTATCTTTTCCAGGTCGATGTCGATTGTTCTGTTAGGTTCTGCGAAGTAAATCCTGGCTATCTTTCGCTCGAGCTTCGCCAGGCTTTTCGCATCATGCCTTGTGTCTACACACGATTTTAGTTGACCGGCGGCCACAAGATATATACGGGTCTTGTCATTGAGGCTTTCTGCGAGAAGGAATGCGAGGTTGGCCTTGGTGTTGCGGATACCTTCGAGAATCTTTGCCGTGCTCTCGAGGCTTTGCAGCGACCGGTTCAAAAGTGCCGCGCGCTCAAAATAGAGCTTGTTCGACGCGGCGGCACGTCGCTTGACGAGCTCATCGCGGAGTTGTTCGGGGCGTCCGTCGAACGCTTCGGCGACCGCGGTAAGCCGTTTTCGGTATTCCGAGGTCGTGATTTTGCCACCGCACGGGCCGCAGCACCGTTTGACCTGGAAATAGAAGCAAGGTTCTTTCAGTTTGCCCGGCCTTATTGCATGGTCGCACTGCTTCAGGCGGTAGAGGTCTTTTGCCACCTCAAGGAGGAGCTCGACGTCGGACGCATTCGAGAACGGTCCATAGTGGAAGCCGCGCCCCTCGACCCTGCGGACCAGCTTTGGGGTGGGGAACAAGTCGTCGAAGTCGATGTGGACGAACGGGCGGTGACGGTAGCCCTTCCCGAGAACGTTATAGGCCGGTTTAAACGACTTTATCAGCTTGCTTTCGAGAAGGAGCGCCCCGATCTCCGTCCCGGTCTTTATATGGTCGATTGTGTGGATTTCCGAGAGCAGCGAGAGTTGCCTCTCGGTTCTTGGCCCCGAATAGAAGTAGCTCCGTACCCGCTTGTTGAGGTCGACCGCTTTGCCGACATAGATGACCTGGCTGTATTTGTCCTTCATAAGATAGACGCCGCTCGAATCCGGCAGGTTTTGAGCGAGCTGTTTCTTGTCGCCGAAATCATGCCGCGTTTTCGGGTAGAAAAACCGGGATGCCTCCTCTACGGTATTTATCCCGTAAGCCTCCATCGATTCGAGGAGCTTAGCGAAGACCTCGGCCGTGGCCAGCGCGTCGGAGAGTGCGCGGTGATTGGGCCGGTGCGTCACGTTGAAGTACCGAGCCAGGTTTGCGAGGCGGTAGAAACCTATGGTCGGCTTGAGCCGCTGTGCTATGAGTTTGGTGTCGAAATAGCGGTTTCTCAGTGTTTTCAGCCCTGTTTCGCGTGCCGCGGTCTTGAGAAACGACATATCGAAGTGTGCGTTGTGGGCTACGAGCACCGCATCGCCGGCGAAGCGCGCAAAGCCGGGGAGGACCTCGTCTATGACAGGTGCATCCGCCGTCATCATGTTTGTGATGCCGGTCAGCTTGACTATCTTTGGCGGGATAAGGCGGTTTGGGTTTACCAAGTGCTCGAAAGTGGCGACCGCGCGAGAACCTACCATTTTTACCGCGCCTATCTCGATGATTTTCTCGGCGCGGTGTTCGAGACCGGTCGTTTCCAGGTCTACTATGACGTATGTTGCTTCGTCTAATGGAGTGCCGTTGACGGTCATTCTTGCTGCCATGGGTTGATAGTACCATTATTGCAAGCCCGGGGAAATTGCCGGCGGTTGTCTAATAAGGGCTTTAGATAAGGAAGTTTAGGCGCGCGAGGGTATGAGATTGATGCGCATCAGCCAGCAGGCTGTGCGTTAGATTATTCGCAAAAGAGCAGGTAGGGAAGGATTATTAACTTTTTGGCCGACCGGCGTATCATAAAGAACAAGTATCTCAATACAACAGTTCCTGAAAGGGAAGATCCAGCCTTAGTTGAACATCAGTCTCATAATTTGGGCGCAAAAAACCGGATTTTGAGGCTTAAGCGCCTTCTGGTACAGTAGTTATGTTATGTTTAGCAGTAAATTTCCAGGAAATTCCAAGGGAGGTATAAGCGATAGGCGAGAGACTCGACATCGACAACTTAAGAGCGTCGCTTAAACACCCGGTTGTAGGGGAGCTTAGCCGCCTCTTTGAAGAGGCGGGGAAGACGCTATATTTGGTAGGAGGATCGGTTCGCGACGCTTTGCTCGGCCAAGTCCATGATGACCTTGATTTCGCCACCGACGCCCAGCCTGAGCAAATCATCAAAATCGTCAAACCCTGGGCCGATAATCTGTGGCTCATCGGAATAAAATTCGGGACGGTCGCGTTGGGAAAAGGTCAACTGAAGATAGAGATAACGACGCTTCGCAGCGAACGCTATGAAGACGCAAGCCGGCATCCGGTTGTGGCATTCGACAGTGGGATAGAGTTGGATTTGTCGCGCCGGGACTTCACCGTCAACGCGATGGCGTTGGAGCTTTCCACGGGGGATTTAATAGATCCTTTTCACGGTCAAGATGACCTGGTAAAACGGTTGTTACGTACCCCGCTCGGTCCTGAGCAGAGTTTCTTGGATGACCCGCTTCGCATGATGCGTGCCGTCCGCTTTGTCTCGACCATGGGGATGGATTTGTCCGATAAGACCAGGGAGGCGATAAGGCAATACAAGGGCGAGCTGGCGCGGGTATCGAGCGAGCGCGTGCGTGATGAGTTCTCCAAGATTCTCACCGGCAGGGAGCCGTCAAAGGCTTTGCGCCTTCTTATCGAGACCGGCCTGAGCGATGAATTCGTCCCGGAGATATCGCGTTTGGAAGTTACTCAAGACCCTGATTACCACCACAAAGATGTCCTGGAGCACACCTTGCTGGTAGTCGAACGCACCGAGCCTGAGCTGGCGCTTCGTTTAGCCGCACTCTTTCATGATACCGGCAAGCCTGATACGAAGGAGATAATAGAGGGCAAAGTGACCTTCTACAACCACGACCACGTCAGCGCCTATGCGACCAAGAAGAGGCTGCGCGCACTCAAATATCCCAAAGCGGTCATCGACGAGGTCTATGAGCTTATCTATCAGCACATGCGTGTCTACACTTACCGCATGGGCTGGACCGACAAAGCGGTTCGAAAATATATCCGCGACGCCGGTGATTTGAGGGCTAAGCTCAACGCGCTTATCCGGGCCGACTGCACGACGAAGAACCCGCGTAAGATGAACCAGTCGCTCCGCGTCCTTGATGAGCTGGAAGAACGTATCATCGAACTCGAGGCGGCCGAGGAGACGGCGAAGATACGCCCCCCCGTCGACGGCAACGAGATCATGGAGTATTTGGGTATCGGCCCGGGGCCGCTAGTCGGTGAGGTAATGCGCTTACTACTCGAAGCGCGGCTTGATGGCGATATCAGCACCAAAGAGGAAGCGCTTGAGCTTGTCGACGTTTGGGCAAAGGACAGGGGGCTCAAGGGGTAGGCGACCGCTCCCACTTCCCCAACCGCTTACCTGCTAAAAGAGGAGGAGGGAGGAGCCGCGCGGTTTGTTATAGAACAAGTGTTTGAGTTTCTCGGGAGCCGGACGCGTCTATCCACAGTCGTTTCGTGCCGACGGCGGCCGGGCGTTTTGCGAGCCGGATATAGAATAGAGTCTCTGAATCCAAGTCTTTCCAGCAAGAGCCCCCAGTGGTCATAGATTGATACGAAGTCTCAGTCTCAATTGATGGTATAATCGGGGGAAAGAGGGAAGAGGGCGCACCTGTTCATTTGTCGCGCGGTTTGCCGGATTGAGCCATGGTAAGTCATAGGCCCAGGCGTTTTACGTAAATATCCCATACGCTTAGCGGCTCG
>MELI01000093.1:23977-24104 GCA_001767575.1 Candidatus Aquicultor primus
GTTTGTTGAGATAATTCTCGAGTTCCCGGCGGTCGAACCCGGCGGCTTCGCTCTTGTACGGAAAGCAACTATTGCCGGTTGTTAACCCAAGATAAACACGGCCGACTTCTCTATCGTTTCGACCGGC
>MELI01000093.1:24267-24559 GCA_001767575.1 Candidatus Aquicultor primus
TGCGCTCCGCCAGTGTTTCGCGGGAATGTTTCCTCTGCTGCAGCTGCGCCTCGTATTGCTTGCGCCGCTAGCCAGGCCATGCCGTTGCGGTTCTTGATCGGGATGCCGGCGCGCGGGAATCGTGCGATTGTACTCTCAATATGATTGTCTCGAAGAGCGTTTTCGAGCAGTTTGAGCGGCACGGCGTCCCGTGTAAACCAATGCGCGGCATAAGTCTCCCCTGCGTGATTTGTGACGGGGATGATTAAGACATCGGGCGCGAGCGCGAGAGAACCGACGTGATGGGCGCCGT
>MELI01000093.1:24601-24844 GCA_001767575.1 Candidatus Aquicultor primus
TTACCGAGCGCCTTCCCCACTCGCCTGCGCGTAGGGCATCTGAAGCGGTCGCCTCGACGATTGCGTCGATTTTCCCCGCAACGGCGGCATCGTCGATTGCCTCGATGAGTTCCCTCTGCGCCGCCCTGCTTGTGCTGATGAGGTCGAGCGGCTCGATGGTCGCGATTACGAAGCTGCCGGTTTTTTGTGGCTGTTCCAGGCTTGCGAGATTCGAGGATGATATGATGGTGATTTTGCCGTTTT
>MELI01000094.1:0-808 GCA_001767575.1 Candidatus Aquicultor primus
CGTCTTGCCGTGGTCGACGTGACCGATGGTCCCGATATTCATGTGTGGTTTGGTTCTTTCGAACTTAGCTTTGGCCATATAGTTTTCCTCCCTGTGAAATGTACTCTAGCCTATTTCTTCTCCGGCAATCTTACCCTTGTATTCTATAGTCAAGTCCTAAATCAGTTCTTCCCGCCGTGTATCTGCCGGAGCCTGACACTCGCACTCTCGTTTAGCTCCCCGCAGCCAGCGACCATTCGCCGCGAACCTTACTTACAATCTCCTCTGAGATACTTTGCGGGAGTTCCTGGTATTTCTTAAATTGCATAGTATATGTCGCGCGGCCCTGCGTCTTCGACCTTAAGTCGGTCGCATAACCGAACATCTCCGCCAACGGCACGTCGGATTTTACGACCTGCGCGCTCGCGCGTGGCTCCATTCCTAAGATGTGCCCGCGACGTGAACTCAAGTCACCGATGACATCGCCCATGTACTCTTCGGGCACTACCACCTCGACCGCCATGATAGGCTCAAGCAGCACCGGTGTCGCCTTCTTTATCGCGTCCTTGACCGCCATCGAGCCGGCTACCTTAAACGCCATCTCGGAAGAGTCGACGGTGTGATACGAACCATCATGGAGCGTTATTTTGACGTCGACCACCGGGTAGCCCGCGAGAATGCCTGATGTCAAGGCCTCTTGGATACCCTTGTCGACTGCGGGAATATATTCTCTCGGTACCTTGCCGCCGACAACCGCATCGACAAACTCGTACCCGATTTCCGGGACCGGCTCGATGTCGATGACCACGTGGCCGTACTGGCCGCGGCC
>MELI01000094.1:864-10715 GCA_001767575.1 Candidatus Aquicultor primus
TCGACGATTATCTCCAGGTGAAGCTCACCCATGCCCGATATGATCGTCTGAGCGGTTTCCTCATCGGTCTCGACTTTGAAAGTCGGGTCCTCTTCCGCGAGCTTTTGAAGCGCTGTGGAAAGTTTCTCCTGGTCGGCTTTGGTCTTCGGCTCGATAGCCACCGAAATAACGGGCTCCGGGAAGACCATCGACTCGAGCTGTATCGGTTTGGCCGGGTCACACAAGGTATCGCCGGTCGTGACCTTCTTAAGGCCGACCGCCGCTACTATATCGCCCGTGCGAACATCACTACGCTCTTCGCGGTGATTCGCGTGCATCTGCAGAATACGACCGATTCTCTCTTTCTGGCCGCTCGAGGTGTTAAGAACGGACTCGCCCGCTTTCAACACGCCCGAATAGACCCTGAAAAAGGTGAGCTTCCCGACATACGGGTCGACCATGATCTTAAACGCCAGTGCCGCAAACGGCTCGTCGTCTGACGCGGTGCGCGTTACGACCTCTTCCGTTCCCGGCTTAATGCCGGAGACCGGCGGGACGTCGAGCGGTGACGGCAGATACATGTTGACCGCATCCAGGAGTGGCTGGACACCCTTGTTCTTAAACGAAGACCCGCACAATACCGGGGTGAGCACAACCTCAAGAGTCGCTTTTCTGATTGCCTCGATAATCTCTTCTTGCGAAAGTTCTTCGCCCTCGAGATACTTCTCGAGCAAAGCTTCGTCCTGCTCGGCAGCGGCCTCGATAAGAATCGTCCGATGCTCTTTGGCTTTGTCTGCTATATCGTCGGGAATCTCGGTCTGCTCGAAGGTCGTGCCGAGGTCGTCGGTGTAAATAATCGCCTTCATGCTGACGAGATCTATGATTCCGGTATAATCTTCTTCGGCGCCTATCGGCAGCTGTATCGCGATAGGATTCGCGCCGAGACGCTTCTTCATCATCGCTATTGCGTTATAGAAATCCGCGCCGGTGCGGTCCATCTTGTTGATAAACGCCAACCTCGGGACACGGTACTTATCGGCTTGACGCCAAACCGTCTCTGATTGCGGCTCAACGCCGCCTACGGCGCAAAAGACCGCCACCGCACCGTCTAGTACTCTTAGCGAGCGTTCGACCTCTACAGTGAAGTCCACGTGCCCTGGCGTATCTATAATATTTATTCGATGGTCGTCCCAGTGGCATGTAGTCGCAGCCGACGTAATAGTGATGCCGCGCTCCTGCTCCTGAACCATCCAATCCATGATGGCGGTTCCTTCATGAACCTCACCGAGCTTATGCGTGCGCCCGGCGTAATACAGGATGCGCTCAGTCGTCGTCGTCTTGCCCGCGTCGATATGCGCCATAATTCCTATATTTCGTATTTTATCTAGTGGAAATCTCGTTGTCATAAACTACTAAACCCTTCCTATTGTCCGCCGCCACAATCTCCGTAGGCCAAAGCCCCGGCAGCCGGAACAAAACTAACTCTTTGCGCTTACTACTTTGCGTCCCTGCGCTGAAAACCCGGCTTAAGACCCGGTCTTCACGCCTGCGTTGCGAGCCTTACCAACGGTAATGAGCGAACGCGCGGTTCGATTCAGCCATCTTGTGGATGTCTTCCTTCTTCTTCATCGATGCGCCGGTGCTGTTTGCCGCATCCATGATCTCGCCGGCGAGCCTCTCAGCCATTCTCTTCTCTTTGCGAGAGCGAGAAAACGAAGTCAACCAGCGCAACGCGAGCGTCGTCGCCCTCGCTCCGGGCACTTCTACCGGAACCTGGTAGGTTGCCCCACCGACCCTGCGCGGACGTACCTCAAGCACAGGCCTTATGTTGTCCATCGCCTTGCGGTATACCGTTAACGGCTCCGTACCCGTTTTTTCGCGGATAATATCAAAGCTCTCATAGACGATTTGTTCCGCCACGCCCTTCTTGCCCTTTTTCAGAATCGAGTTCGTGAGCTGAGCGACAAGCTTATTGTTATAGACAGGATCGGGAACTATCTCCCTCTTTGTCGCTGGTCCTTTCCTTGGCATCTCTTCCTCCAATAATTTCTTGCATCACAGCAGCCGTTCTTCCTTTAGCTGCGCACTTCCGCTTTGGTCACAGCCCACCGGCAATATCCGTTAATCTGCGACGTCGACAATCATTCTTTTCACCATTCGACCGGTGGTAATCTGCTCTTAAGTTTTCTTACTTCGGTGCCTTAGCACCGTATTTTGAACGAGACTGCTTACGATCGGATACACCGGATGCGTCAAGTGCCGCCCTGATGACCTTATATCTAACACCAGGTAGGTCTTTGACACGACCGCCGCGAACGAGCACTATCGAGTGCTCCTGAAGATTATGACCGATTCCCGGAATGTAGGCGGTGACCTCCATACCGTTCGTCAAGCGCACCCTCGCGACTTTCCGCAGCGCCGAGTTAGGCTTTTTCGGCGTTGTAGTATAGACGCGGGTGCATACACCCCTTCTCTGCGGCGCGCCTTGCAGCGCCGGCGTTGCCGTCTTTGCAGGCTTCGCTTTTCTGCCATTCTTGACAAGTTGGCTAATTGTCGGCAACGGTTTCACTCCTTCTTAAAATCTTACATCGCTGAACTTCATGGTTATGACTGTCCGGGGCCGTATCCCGGCGTCCGTCAAAGACTCTTTTTCAACAGGCTGCACGGCCTTTAAGGCCGTGCAGATGTGAGTAAAATCATATTATCTTGAAGATAATGTGTCACAGCCGATAAATATATCAGTCTTCTTCATTAATGTCAACATCCGCCGTCACAAAAGACTCGGGCTCATGCTCCGGGGCTTTCGCTTCCATGAGACTTTCGGTATCGTCACCTAAAAATATTTCGCCATCCTCACCGAAACCGTAGGTCTCGCCGACCTCCATGTAGGGCTCGTCTTCATCGCCGACGGTCTTTATGATAATCGAACGGTATCTGCTCATACCGGTCGCTGCCGGGATAAGCTTGCCTATGATAACGTTCTCCTTCAATCCGAGTAGCGGGTCGCTCTTTCCGGCAATCGCCGCGTCCGTGAGCACCCTTGTCGTCTCCTGGAACGATGCCGCCGAAAGGAAGCTGTCGGTCGCAAGCGACGCTTTCGTAATACCGAGCAGAGTCTGTCGTGCGGTAGCGGGCTCGCCGCCCTCGGCTACCATACGAGCGTTCTCTTCTTCGAAGTGTTTCCTGTCTACAAGCTGGCCCGGGAGCATGTCGGTATCGCCCGGCTCACTTATCGTCACTTTTCGCATCATCTGTCTGGCGATGAGCTCGACGTGCTTGTCGTTGATGTCGACGCCCTGGCTCGTATAGACCTCTTGAACCTCTTTTACCAGGTAAATCTCGACCGCTTGCTTTCCTCTGACCCGCAGAATATCGTGGGGGTTGAGCGACCCTTCGGTAAGCTGGTCGCCCGCTTGGACCTTGTCCCCGTTGGCTATTTTCAACCGCGTGCGCCTCGATACCTGATACGCGCGTTCTTTGCCTTCTCCGGCATGTATGATTATCTTTCTAAGTTTGTCCGTCTCTTTTATCTCGACGATTCCGGTGACTTCAGCGATTTGCGCCTCGCCCTTAGGCTTGCGCGCCTCGAAGAGCTCGACGATACGCGGGAGGCCGTGCGTTATGTCCTCGCCGGCTACACCGCCCGTGTGGAAGGTACGCATCGTCAACTGGGTGCCCGGCTCACCGATGGACTGTGCGGCGATGATGCCGACGGCTTCGCCGATATCGACCATGCGGCCGTTCGCGAGGCTCCAGCCGTAACACTGGCGGCACACGCCGTACTCGGCCTCGCAAGTCAGAACCGAGCGAGCCATGATTTGGCTGACGCCGGTCTCGACCAGACGTGCGATGTCCCGGTCGGATATTTCGGAGCCGCGAGCCAGCACGACCTCTTTCGTCTTCGGGTTGACGGCTGTCTCCAGAATCACCCTGCCAATCAGAGCGTTTTTGTTTGGCTCGCCTTCGAAATCGAGCACGCTTACCGGTATCCCGGTCTCAGTTCCGCAGTCGAACTCACGGATGATGACATCCTGCGATACGTCTACCAAACGCCTGGTAAGGTAGCCCGAGTCTGCTGTTCTGAGCGCCGTGTCGGCCAGGCCTTTTCGAGCTCCGTGCGTAGAGATAAAGTACTCCAAAACGGAGAGGCCTTCACGGAAGTTCGCTTTGATCGGGCGGTCTATGATATCGCCCTTCGGGTTGGCGACGAGTCCTCGCATACCGGCCAGCTGCCTGAGCTGCTTCAGGTTACCCCTCGCACCCGAGTTGGCCATCATGTAAATCGGGTTGAACTTATCGAAGTTCTTTTCCATTGCTTCCGAAACGTCTTCGGTAGCTTTCGTCCAAACCTCGACGACTCGTTGCTGGCGCTCCTCTTTGGTAATCAATCCGCGCCTGAATTGTCTTTCTATTCTATCGACGGCCTCTTCCGGCTCATCGAGAATCTGCCATTTGTTCTCAGGTATCTGAACGTCGCCGATGGCGATAGTGATACCCGCGCGAGTGGCATAATAGAAACCGAGTTCCTTGATTTTGTCGAGAATATCGGGGACTTCGCCCGCCGCGCGCTCCGCGGCTAATCTCTCGACTATCCTTGCCATCTCCCTCTTTCCGACTTCGTAGTTGATATACTCGAAATCGTCCGGTAGCGCCCGGTTGAAGATTATGCGCCCGACTGTAGTCTCAAGCCTGCTCCGCTCGTTCTTTGCGTTCTTCGCACGCAGCTCGATCATTGACTGGAGGTCGACTTCATTAGCCTCGTGCGCTAGGATCGCCTCTTCCACGCTGCCGAAGATTTTCCCTGCGCCCAGCCTTCCTTCACGGTGCGCCGTCAGATAATAGACGCCGAGAACCATATCCTGCGTCGGAGTTACCAGCGGGCGCCCGTTCGCCGGCGACAGCAAGTTGTTAGCCGAGAGCATGAGAATCCTCGCTTCGGCCTGTGCCTCTGACGACAGGGGCAGGTGAACCGCCATCTGGTCGCCGTCAAAGTCGGCATTGAAGGCCGCGCAGACCAATGGGTGAATCTGTATAGCCTTGCCCTCGACAAGAAGCGGTTCGAATGCCTGAATTCCGAGGCGGTGAAGGGTGGGTGCCCGGTTAAGCATAACCGGGTGCTCCCTGATGACCTCTTCGAGCACATCCCAAACCAGGGCTTTTGCTCTTTCGACCATCCGCTTCGCGCTCTTTATGTTCTGTGCGTGCCCCTCGTCGACGAGCCTCTTCATGACAAACGGCTTGAAGAGCTCGAGCGCCATTACTTTCGGCAACCCGCACTGGTGTAATTTAAGTTCCGGGCCGATGACGATAACGGAACGACCCGAATAATCGACCCTCTTGCCCAAGAGATTCTGGCGAAAACGCCCTTGTTTACCTTTAAGCATGTCGCTTAAGGACTTTAGCGGACGGTTTCCCGGCCCCGTGACCGGCCTGCCGCGACGCCCGTTGTCGAAGAGCGCGTCGACCGCTTCCTGGAGCATCCTCTTTTCGTTGTTTACGATGATCTCGGGTGCGCCGAGGTCGAGAAGTCTCTTCAAACGATTGTTCCGATTTATGACCCTACGGTAGAGGTCGTTCAAGTCCGAGGTCGCGAAACGCCCGCCGTCGAGCTGGACCATCGGCCTCAAATCAGGCGGGATTACCGGTATAGCCTCGAGTATCATCCACTCCGGTTTGTTGCCTGAGCGCTTGAACGCGGAGGCGACCTTTAGCCGCTTGACCGCACGGCTCCTTTTCTGACCGGTAGAGGTCTTTATCGTCTCACGGAGCTCCATCGTCTCATCGGGAAGTTCGATGGCCGCAAGTAGTTCTTTAATCGACTCGGCTCCCATGCCGCCGCTGAAGAAGTCGCCGTAGCGGACTTTCAGCTCACGGTAGAGTTGCTCATCGGGTATGAGCTGCTGCGGATGGAGCGACTCGAATGCCGCGTACACACGGTTGAGCCATTCGACCCGCTTGCTCCCATCGACACCCACCTCTTTGGTGAGCTTTTTAGCTTCCGCGTCTATCTTCTTTATCGCGGTCTTAGGTGAGCCGCCGCTTGCGACTTCGATCTCTTCGCCCTCTTCGGGCTCGATTTCGCCGAGCGCTATTTTAGTCTTCCGGTCCCTATCGGCCTCAATCTGCTCGAGCCGGTCTTCGGTCTCTTTGTTGATTTCGGCTATCTCTTCTTCGAGCTCCGCTTTGAGCGCGGCTATCTCTTTCTCGCGCTCTTCCTCTTTGACGTCGATGATGATATACGACGCAAAATACAAGACCTTTTCCAGGTCTTTAGGTGAGATGTCGAGGAGGTATCCCATCCGCGACGGGACGCCTTTGAAGTACCAGATATGAGAGACAGGAGCGGCAAGTTCGATATGACCCATGCGCTCACGCCTTACCTTGGAGCGCGTGACCTCGACGCCGCATCGCTCGCAGATAATGCCCTTAAACCTGACTCGCTTGTATTTACCGCAGTAGCACTCCCAATCCTTGGTCGGGCCAAATATCTTCTCACAGAAAAGACCGTCTTTTTCTGGTTTTAGCGTGCGGTAATTTATGGTCTCCGGCTTCTTAACCTCACCATTAGACCAAGCCCGGACCTGCTCCGGCGATGTGAGTCCAATCTTCAAGGCGTCAAAATTGTTTATGTCTAGCAAAGAGTCAACCCCCTACGAAATCTGATTAAAGGCGTCATAAAAACCTTCAATCACCGGTTTATTCTTCGAATACTTCTGGCACTTCTTCAGAAAATTCGTCCGAAGACTCCTCTTCTGCATCTGCTCCTACTTCGTGCACTATCTCCTCTTCCGCAACCTCGACCTTGTCCTCGTCCGCTTCGTCGCCTACTTCGACAAGCACCTCGGCCTCCCGCGTTTGGCTTGTCGTCTCTCCGCGCAGGTCGATACCGAGTTCCTCGGCGGTTTTGAAGATATCGTCTTCGGCCTCCTTGAGCTGTATTTCCTCACCGAGCTCGGAGAGGACCTCGACATTAAGGCAGAGGCTCTGCATCTCTTTTATGAGAACCTTAAAGGATTCGGGTATGCCCGACTCCGGTATGTTCTCGCCTTTGACAATCGCCTCATACGCTTTTACGCGGCCGACAACGTCGTCAGACTTAACAGTCAGCAATTCTTGGAGCGTGTATGCGGCCCCGTAAGCTTCTAACGCCCATACCTCCATCTCACCGAACCTCTGACCGCCGAACTGAGCCTTACCGCCTAACGGCTGCTGCGTGACGAGCGAGTACGGGCCCGTAGACCTTGCGTGTATCTTATCGTCTACCAAGTGCAACAGTTTCAAGATGTAGATATAGCCGACTGTGATCGGCTCCCTGTACCTCTCTCCGGTCCTGCCGTCGAATAGGTTTGTTTTACCGCTCCCCGGCAACCCGGCCTCTATCAGTGCCTCGTGGACTTCAGCCTCGGACGCTCCATCGAAGACAGGCGTCGCAATAAACCGGGTCTCCTTGGCTTTCCCATCAGTGGCCCAGCCGTGTTTAGCCGCCCAACCGAGATGCGTCTCCAAGACCTGGCCTATATTCATACGTGAAGGCACGCCCAACGGGTTCAAGATAATATCTATCGGTGTGCCGTCTTCCATGAACGGCATATCTTCTTCGGGTAATATCTTCGAGATCACGCCTTTGTTACCGTGACGACCCGCTAGCTTATCTCCCTCCGATATCTTTCTCTTCTGCGCCACGTAGACGCGTACCAGCTGGTTGACGCCGGGTGCGAGTTCATCGCCGGCATCGCGCATAAAGACTTTGACGTCGATGACGGTGCCGCTCTCTCCGTGTGGCACTTTAAGAGATGTATCGCGCACCTCACGCGCTTTCTCGCCGAAGATGGCTCGCAGGAGCCGCTCTTCCGCCGTAAGCTCGGTCTCGCCTTTCGGTGTTACCTTGCCTACCAGCACGTCACCCGGGTTTACCTCGGCGCCGACACGGATAATCCCGCGGTCGTCGAGGTCTTTGAGTATTTCCTCGCCGATGTTGGGGATATCGCGGGTAATCTCTTCGGGTCCGAGCTTCGTGTCGCGCGCGTCGACTTCGTGCTCTTCTATATGTATCGAGGTGAGCATCTCCTCTTTGACGACCCGCTCACTCAAGATAATCGCATCTTCGTAGTTATATCCTTCCCACGGCATAAAAGCGACGAGAAGGTTTCTGCCGAGCGCGAGCTCGCCCATGTCCGTCGACGGACCATCCGCGAGCACCTGGCCTTTTTTGACCCTCTGTCCGTCTTCGACGATGGGTTTTTGGTTGATACAAGTGCCCTGGTTAGAACGGCGGAACTTCGCCAGTTTGTATGTTTTAATGCCGCCTTCTTTGCGCGTGACTCGTATCTCGTCGGCCGAGACATAGGTGATCACACCATCGGAGTCGGCGACGATTACCTCGCCCGTATCTTTTACCGCGCGATGCTCGACGCCGGTTCCGACGAGCGGGGCTTCCGTTAGCAGAAGCGGAACCGCTTGGCGCTGCATGTTCGAGCCCATGAGAGCCCGGTTAGCATCGTCGTGCTCGAGAAACGGGATGAGCGCGGTAGCGACGGAGACCGTCTGCTTCGGTGACACGTCCATATAGTGGATTTTGTCCGGGGTCACCGTGCCGACTTCTTCGCGGGCGCGCACCAGAACTTTTTCCTGCAAAAACTTGTTCGTTTTCGGGTCAAGCACCGCGTTGGCCTGGGCGATGACATACTTATCCTCGTCATCCGCCGTTAGATAGTCTATCTTATCGGTTACTTTGCCCTTCTCGACTTTGCGATATGGGGTCTCTATAAAACCGTAAGGGTTCACTTTTGCAAACGACGCCATCGAGCCTATCAGGCCGATGTTCGGACCCTCGGGCGTCTCGATCGGGCACATCCGTCCATAGTGCGACGTGTGGACATCCCGCACCTCGAAACCGGCGCGCTCACGCGACAAACCGCCGGGGCCCAGCGCGCTCAAACGGCGCTTGTGCGTCAGTCCGGCCAGGGGGTTGGTCTGGTCCATGAACTGCGAGAGCTGGCTGCTCCCGAAGAACTCTTTGATAGAGGCGACGATGGGACGGATGTTTATGAGCGTCCGTGGCGTCATAGTCTCTATGTCGAGCGTTGTCATGCGCTCGCGAACCACGCGCTCCATCCTTGCGAGCCCGATTCTGAACTGGTTTTGAATCAGCTCGCCGACGGTGCGCACGCGCCTGTTTCCAAAATGGTCGATATCGTCGACATCGACAAAAGCGAACCGGTCGGCGTACATCTCCGGTTCCATCAGTGCGACAAGATATTGGAGCGAGGCTAAAATATCTTCGCGCGTCAGCACCGAGGTATCCATCGGCGTTTTCATCTCGAGCTTCTTGTTTAATTTATAGCGGCCGACCTTGGCTAAGTCATAGCGCTGCTGGTTGAAGAAGAGGTTCTCGATGAGCGCGCGTGCGCTCTCGACAGCCGGCGGCTCACCCGGGCGCAGACGCTTGTATATCTCAATGAGCGCCTCCTCGCGGCTCTCGGTGAAGTCCTTCTCCAGGGTCAACCTGACAGGTTCGGCATTGTTAAAGAGCTTTAGAATCTCATCGTTCATCCCGAGGCCGAGCGCTTTTAGAAGAATCGTCGCGGGTTGACGGCGCTTGCGGTCGACGCGAACGCTTATGATGTCGCGCTTGTCGGTCTCAAACTCAAGCCATGCGCCGCGGCTCGGAATTATTTTTCCAAAATTCAGCACCTTGTCGGATGCCTTGTCCATCTCGCGATTATAATATACTCCCGGCGAGCGCACGAGCTGGCTGACGACAACACGCTCGGTGCCGTTGATGACAAAGGTGCCCCGGTTGGTCATGATGGGGAAGTCTCCCATGTAGACTTCTTCTTCCTTTATCTCGCCGGTTTGTTTATTGACTAGGC
>MELI01000094.1:10724-14441 GCA_001767575.1 Candidatus Aquicultor primus
CGTCGAGACGTGCCGCGTACGTCATATCCCTCTCTTTACATTCTTCGACACTATGTTCCGGTTCACCAAACCTGTATGAACCTAATTCGATTGAAAGGTTACCTGTGAAGTCCTGTATCGGAGAGATATCCTTAAATGCCTCACCCAGCCCTTCCCTAGCAAACCAATCGAAAGAATCCACCTGCACAGCAATAAGATTCGGCAGCTCAAGGATATCGGGTGTCTTACCAAAGCTCCGCCTGTTTCTCAAACCTAGAACATTTCGCAAGGGATAAAATCACTCCTTAAATGGTAATGGGGAACATGTAAACGCAAAACCACAGCATAGCAAAACTTCTATGCTGTGTCAACATTAATAGAGGCCTGACTTTAAAAATGGTCAGTGGGTGAGAGCTAACTTTCTCTCACCCACAACAGAATACACCTATATGTTTAAAATCTCAAGCCCGAAATTACTTGATTTCGACGACCGCTCCGGCTTCCTCGAGCTGAGCTTTGAGCTTGGCGGCCTCTTCTTTTGTTACGCCCTCTTTGACTGCGTTAGGCGCGCCGTCAACCAGCTCTTTCGCCTCTTTCAAGCCGAGGCTGGTAATGGACCTTACCTCTTTGATTACTTGAATCTTCTTGTCGCCGGCGCTTGAGAGGATAACATCGAAAGCGGTCTGCTCTTCCTCTACCGCCGCTGCGGCACCCGGGGCTGCTGCTACTGCTACCGGCGCGGCAGCGGTAACACCAAAGGTCTCCTCGATAGCCTTGACCAAGTCGCTAAGCTCAAGTACGGTCATCGACTTTATAGCTTCGAGCATATCGTCATTCGAAATTTTCTTATCTGCCATTTCTTACGTCACCTTCCTAAAATCAATACTATTAGTTTACAGATCATGAAGGACCACATCCGCAGCCCTCCTTAAAAACAAACGTTGTCGCGAGCGCCCCCTCTAAAGGGCAGCACCGGCGAGAGCCGCACCGAAAGGGCGCGGAACGGTTACGCGCTTTTCTGCTGCGCAACTTGATTGAGCGCAACTGCCAGGCCGCGTGTGATTGCATTGAGGCTGCCGGCCAAGCCGTAAAGCGGACTTTGCAGGCCTCCCATGAACATAGCGATAAGCGTGTCTCTCGGCGGTAACTCAGCCAGGACTTTGACTCTCTCCGGGCCGACTACCACACCCTCGACGACCGCGCCTTTCAGCTCAAGAATCTTCGACTTCTTGGCGAAATCGACGAGCGTCTTGGCCGGCGCTACCGGGTCGTCGAAGCTGAGCGCCATCGCGGTCGGTCCGATAAGGAACGGCTCAAGCTCGGTAAGCTCGAGTTCGCGCACCGCGATTCTCGCGAGCGTGTTCTTGTAGATCTTGTACTCTACCGATTGCTGCCGCAAGCTCTTTCGCAACTCCGATATCTGCTCGAAATTGAGGCCGCGGTAGTCGGTAAGGATAACAGACTTCGCGCTCTGCAGTTTCTCTTTTATCTCCTGCACAACGGCTTCTTTTTCAGGTCGTGCCATATAAACCCCCTTTCCTATCTCTTAGAAATTAAAAAGCCTCCAGCTTAAGACAGCAGGAGGCGTAGATACCCATACCCATAAAAGGCACTAAAGGTCTTGCGCTTCACCTCGGCAGGCATGCGATTAAGCCATGCGGCACCCGCTGTCTCAGGCGTACAACCATTCGATTACAACTGTTCATATATAGCAAATTACCACGCTGGGCGTCAAGTGCTTAGCCCACGTCTTGCGCCATACGCATCAAAAGCGCGCTCGCGACTACGCGGTAGTTACGTCCTCTTCCATCAGGTCGCGGGTCTTCATCGTGTCGACCTTGATGCCCGGCGTCATAGTACCGGCAAAGCTGATGCTCTTGATGTACTTCCCTTTTGCCGCGGCCGGTTTGGCCCTTACTATCTCCTCAAGCAATGCTTGATAGTTTTCGATTAGCTGTTCTACCTGGAACGAGGCCTTTCCGATTACCGAGTGCACGATGCCGAACTTGTCGACCCTGTACTCGACCTTGCCGGCCTTGACATCCTTGACCGCTTTGGCGACATCGAACGTGACCGTGCCGGCTTTCGGGTTCGGCATCAAACCTCGGGGGCCTAGGAGTTTACCGAGCTTGCCGACGGCCGACATCATATCCGGTGTGGCAATCGCTACGTCAAACTCGAACCAGCCTTTTTCGACCTTCTCGGCGAGGTCTTGCGCGCCGACGACATCCGCGCCGGCGGCTTCGGCTTCTCTTGCCTTCTCGCCCTGGGCGAAAACGGCGACACGAACGGTCCTACCGGTTCCGTGTGGAAGACCTACGGTGCCTCGTACCTGCTGGTCGGCTTTTCTCGGGTCGACGCCGAGCCTGATGTGAGTCTCGACCGTCTGGTCGAACTTGGTGTCGACGAGTTCCCGGAGCAGCCTGACGGCTTCGAGCGGAGAGTAAATCCGGTCTTGCTCGATTTTGGCCACTGCTGCGTTGTACTTTTTGCTTCTCTTCATCTAAATTCCTCCTTGTGGTAATGACGGCCTTTACGGCCTCCCACGCTTCGACCTGTTTCCCCGTTTTCTAATTTCGCGAAGCAACCGGCTATCCGGCTACTTCGATACCCATGCTCCGGGCTGTTCCTGCGATTATCTTCATCGCCGCGTCCACGTCGTTTGCATTAAGGTCTTGCATCTTGGTCTCCGCGATCTGACGAACCTGGTCTTGCGACAATTTTGCGACCTTGACCTTGTGCGGTTCGGCGGAACCCTTATCGACACCGGCGGCCTGCTTTATCAAAAACGACGCAGGCGGCGTCTTCGTTATGAAGGTGAACGAACGGTCTTCGAAGACTGTTATCTCGACCGGGATTATCTGCCCGGGCTTATCCGCAGTCTGTGCGTTGAACGCCTTGCAGAACTCCATAATATTTACGCCGTGCTGACCTAGCGCCGGACCTACCGGTGGAGCCGGGTTGGCCTGACCCGCAGGAATCTGCAGTTTGATCTTGGCGAGCATCTTCTTAGCCACTTGGATACTTCCTTTCCTCTAACTTAATTCATACATGCATCAAAACTCGTGTATGCATGGACAACCGACTTATACAAATAAAAGCGCAGGAATCTGGATTCCTGCTCCTGTGCATCGACTACTCTACCCTACGGCCGGGTCTCACGAACGATAGCAAGCCGCTTTCGCTACAGCTTGGACACCTGGTCGAAGGTGAGCTCGGCCGGGGTCTCCCGCCCGAAGATAGTCACCATTACCCTGACCTTGTTCTGGTCGATGTTTACCTCTGCTATCGTTCCTGTAAAATCGGCCAGCGGGCCGGCTATGACTTTGACTGTTTCTCCCTCTTCGAACTCGACCTTCGGCTTCGGTTTCTCGTAAGCCGGTTTCTGCAATATCTTGCCGACTTCTTGCTCGGAGAGCGGAGTCGGTCGCGCGCTCGACCCGACGAAACCCGTAACACCGGGAGTGTTTCTGACGACATACCAGGAATCATCGTTGAGGTCCATCTGGACCATGATATAGCCCGGGAAGACCTTCCGCTCGGTAATGACCTTCTTGCCGTTCTTTATCTCGACGATCTCCTCGGTCGGGATTACCACCTCGAAGATCTTCTCCTCCATTTCCATAGAGGTGATCCTGTTTTCGAGGTTAGCCCTCACTTTATTCTCATACCCGGAATACGTATGAATTACGTACCATTGCTTCGCCATATTATCTAGGGCTCCTACTCTGCTCCCTA
>MELI01000094.1:14492-15389 GCA_001767575.1 Candidatus Aquicultor primus
AAACACAGCGAAGAAAGCCATCGCCGCCAACACGACCACCGTCGATGCAGCGATTTCTTCTCTTCCAGGCCAAATCACTTTCCCAAGTTCAAATCTGACATCCTTGAAAAACTTTTTTGCTGAGCCCGAGCCTTTGGCTTTTGCAGGCTTCTTCTCCGCCATATCTACCTTCCTATTCTCAATCTATATGCAGTTAAAACTTAATACATTTCAAAATCGCAAATGCTTACGTCAAAAGCATAAGAACGCTCTAAAGGATACCCTATAGAGCCGAGCAACACCAGTCTGATCGTTATGCCTTGAGTCTTTCCTCTTCTCGGCAGGGCTGGAGGGATTCGAACCCCCATCACCCGGTTTTGGAGACCGGTGCTCTAACCGATTGGAGCTACAGCCCTATGAGCGACTATATGTACAAATCAAATACAGCCGTCGCTTCAATGACAAGTATAATTAGCGCGTTTCTTTATGTAAAGTATGCGAACCGCACCACTTGCAGAACTTCTTCATCTCCATGCGATCGGGCATCTTTCTTTTGTTCTTATCCGTCGTGTAGTTCCTGCGTTTGCACTCCGTACACGCGAGAATTACTAGGTCCCGCATAGTTCCTCCTGAATATCGATGATTAACGCTTATTCTCTGCGAAAAAACAAATGGTAGTGTATCGTTTATCGTAATCAATGTCAATAGCTTGGGTTTGCCGTAAGCTGTCAATGCGCAGTTCACGGCAACCACTCTATGTGTGAACCAAGAAGGAGCGGTTTTTTGAAGAACCGCTCCTTTGAATACGGTGTATGTCTAATTTAACCCTCCAACCTACTTCGTAATAGCGGTTATCTTGCCGGCGCCAACGGTGCGGCCGCCCTCGCGGATAGCGAAGCGCAAGCCGTCTTCCATGGC
>MELI01000095.1:0-281 GCA_001767575.1 Candidatus Aquicultor primus
GAGTTCGTCGTTGGTCCCCGACGACCCCACCCTGCTGCTTACGGCGGCCGGGATGGTCCAATTCAAACCGGTTTTTCTCGGCGAGAAGAAGGTCGACTATACGCGGGCAGCAACGGTTCAGAAATGCCTGCGCACGACGGACATCGAAAACGTCGGTAAAACGGCGCGCCACCTGACCTTCTTTGAGATGCTCGGCAACTTCTCGTTCGGCGATTATTTCAAGAAGGAAGCCATCAGATGGGGTTGGGAGTTTGTCACCGAGCAATTGAAGCTCCCCGTAG
>MELI01000095.1:444-630 GCA_001767575.1 Candidatus Aquicultor primus
GCGACCGTTACCTGGAGATATGGAACCTTGTGTTTATGGAGTATAACCGGGACGAAGAGGGCAACCTCCATCCGCTCCCGAAGAAGAATATCGATACCGGAGCCGGGCTGGAGCGTATCGCGCGAGTGCTCCAAAACACGCAGACCAATTTTGAGACCGATACGCTAAAGGCGATTGTCGACAAGG
>MELI01000095.1:760-2307 GCA_001767575.1 Candidatus Aquicultor primus
CGGTTATGTCTTAAGAAGGCTTCTCAGGAGGGCGATTTTGCATGCGCGCCTGCTCGGACTGGAGACGCCCTTTATCGAGCAGGTAGTCGATACTGTGGTGGAGACGATGAAGAACGCCTATCCGGAGTTGGCGGACAATGCCGCGTTCATACGCCGCATCGCAGGCCATGAAGAAGTCCGGTTTATGGAGACGCTTAAGCAGGGGCTCAACATGCTCGAACAAGCAATCGAGCTTGCGCAACAAGAGAAACGCGATAAGCTCAGCGGGGATTTTGTGTTCCGGCTCTACGATACATTCGGTTTCCCGCTTGAGTTGACAGTGGAGATAGCAGATGAGCACAACATATCGGTCGACCGGGAGACCTTTGTCCAGTTGATGAAAGAGCAGCGAGAGCGTGCCAGGGCGTCTTGGGCCGGCGAAAAAGAGACCGTCGACCGTGAAGTCTACGAAGAGGTCAAAGAGGAGTTCGGCAAGTCCGAGTTTCTAGGTTATGAGGTAGACGAGGCGCAGGCGGCTGTGAAGGCGATCATCAAACATAACGTGGTCGCGACCGAGGCAGCCGCAGGCGACGATGTGGAGATGGTCCTTGACCGGACGCCGTTTTACGGCGAAAAAGGCGGCCAGGTCGGAGATAAGGGACTCATAGTAAGCGAAACGGGCGAGGTGACGATTAGCGATGCGCGGGAACCCGTCGAGGGAGTAATCGTCCACGTCGGCAAAGTGACCAGGGGAACGATAAACATAGACCAGGCCGTCAGGCTCGAGGTCGGACTCGAGCGGCGCCTATCGATAAAGAGAAATCATACGGCGACGCACCTGCTCCAATGGGCGCTTCGCCTGGTGTTAGGGGAACATGTCAAACAAGCGGGCTCACTCGTCGAGCCGGAGCGGCTCCGCTTCGACTTAACGCATTTCTCCGCAATATCCAGGGAGCAGCTTCGTAAAGTAGAAGAACTGGTAAATGCTAAGATTTTTGAGAACCACCCGGTGCGGGCGTTCGTCACATCGTACGACTTCGCGCGCGAGAGCGGCGCGACGGCACTCTTCGATGAGAAATACGGCGATTTTGTGCGCCTGCTCGAGGTCGGTAATTTCAGCCGGGAGCTCTGCGGCGGTACCCACGTCGGCAACACTAGTGAGATAGGTTTGTTCAAGATAACCAGCGAGGGCAGCGTCGGCGCCAACACGCGCCGGATAGAGGCGGTCACCAATGGCGCCGCTATGCGTTACCTATACAAAGAGGAGAACGAGCTTTATGAGGTCGCGAGCATCCTCAAGACCGATACCGATAAAGTAGCGGAGAAGGTCGGCATGCTTGTAAAGACTATTAGAGACCAGGCCCAGCAATTGGGGTCGGCTTCGAGGCGCTCGGCCGGTGAGCAGATAAGCGAGATACTATCGCGGGCCAGACTGTTCGAGGAGACGAAAGTAATCGTCGAGAAGGTCGAGGCAACGGATATGGATAGCCTTCGTATGTACGCCGACCTGGTGCGGGAAAAGGCCGGCTCGTCGGGACTGCTTCTTGCCAGCGCTGTTGATGGCAAAG
>MELI01000095.1:2419-10598 GCA_001767575.1 Candidatus Aquicultor primus
AGGGTATCGAGAGGGCGCTCGCGGAAGGCCTAAAAGAGATAGAGGGAATGTTGTCGAAATAATGCGCATCTTGGGCATAGATTTCGGAGAACGGCGAATTGGGCTGGCGATGTCCGACCCTGCGGGGCGCTTGGCGTTGCCGCTCGAGACTGTTGTGAGGGGGGCGGACGACGCCCATCTGACGTACATCCGTGAACTGTGTGAGGAGCACGGTGTCGGCGAGGTAGTAATAGGCCTGCCGCTTTCCTTGAGGGGAGAGGTCGGGCCACAGGCCGAGGCGACCCTGCTCTTTGCGGAGAAGCTCAAGGAGTCTTTAAGGGTGCCGGTGCGCACCTGGGATGAGCGGTTGACGACGCTTTCGGCGTCACGGGCATTGGCTGAAGCTAATGTGAGTCGCAAGAAAAGAAAAGAAGTAGTAGACAAGGTCGCGGCCACACTCATACTTCAAGCATATTTAGACTCAAAAGAAACGGGGGCTCAAAGAAACTGGGAACAGGAAAACACGCAGCAAGAGCAGGAATAGGTAAGATAATCATTGCAACAATATCGCTAATAGTCGTGATAGCAGTCGTCGCGTTTGCGGCAACGTTCTCGCTGAGCGCGGGCAGCAAAACCGAGAAGGTGGAGCAAAAAGCCGTCACCGTCGAAATACAAGAAGGTATGACGGCGACCGCGATAGCCGACCTTCTTGAGGATAAGAAAGTCGTCAAAAACGCGCTCGTCTTCAGGCTCTTAGTAAGGCAGCGGGGTGTCGACAGCGAGTTCAAACCCGGCAAATACGAGTTTAAAACGGGAATGGACAACGAGGTCGTAATCGGCCAGCTCGTAAAAGGCCCGTCTATAAGGTATATCAAGCTCACCATCCCCGAAGGTTGGACGGCCACTCAGATTGCCGAGCGCGTTGGCGCGCGCACCCGGTTGATAAAGGAAGAATATCTCTCGGCCGTGAACGAGCGGCTTATCCTGGTGGAGTATGAGTTCTTAAGAACAAGCGGGGCTCCCACGACCAGCCTGGAGGGCTATCTCTACCCCGATACCTTCAGTATCCAGGAAGATATAACCGCGCAAGAGCTTATCAACATGCAGCTGGGACGGTTTGAAGAGAAGACAGCGCATCTCAACTGGGATAATGCGCCGGCATTTGGCAGAACGCAGTACGAGATTCTGGTCATCGCATCGATGATCGAGCGTGAGACAAGGGTCGACGATGAGCGGGCGCTCGTAGCGTCGGTAATATATAACCGCATCGCGCAGGGGATGCCTCTCCAAATCGATGCGACGATTCAGTATGCGCTGCCGGTTTGGAAAGACCGGCTCACGCTGGAAGACCTAAAGGTCGACTCTCCCTACAACACCTACCAGAACAAAGGTCTGCCGCCCGGCCCTATCTGCAATCCGAGCGCCGCATCGATTGAAGCTGCTCTGAATCCCACCGGCGACCCATATCTGTATTACGTTCTCGCGCCGGACAACTCGGGCAGGCATGTCTTTACGAAGACCTACGACGAATTTCTAAACGCAAAGAACCAGTACAAAGCGAGCCAGGAATAATCGGCCGTCAGGAGCGAGTATCGGAGCCCAAATCCTCACCGATGGCGAAATATCGCCCGTGAAATAGATAGAGCGGTGTTCCGGGGTTGAGGTCGTGATAAGCCGTGACCCGCGCGACATACAGGCTGTGCAATCCGATATCGGTCGCGCTCTCGATTTTGCATTCGAGTGCGGTAACCGCATCCTTGACCAGCGGGCAAGACGTGACTTCTCCCGGGATAGTCCCGATAGCAAACTCCTCGAACTTATCTAGCTTGTACCCGCTGCTCCGGCCAACCTTCTTGGCCAACTCCATCAAGCTTGCGGGGATGATATTTAGAACCAGCTCGCCGCCGGCCGCGGCTAGTTTACCGGTCTGGGAGTGATTGTTGAGCGACACGCTTACGAGCGGAGGCTTAAACGATATGCCCGCAACCATATTAGCGGTCATGATGGCGCGCTCTCCGTCATACGCCGATGTAACGAGAAAGACGGGGCTTCCGATTGCGCCCATCGCTTTTCGGCCAGAAAATGTTTGGGTCATAACACGCTCCATTTCGACTACTATTCTTATCCCCATTATCTCTTGAAATTACGATAACTTGGATAGCAATCGCCTAAATTATATATAAGTAGCAATATTTTATACGCTCCAAGCAGGAATATCGCAAGCAATCGCTAATTCATTCGGAAGAGGATATGTTATCGCGATAGTGCGATGATTTAGCGATATTTTGATGAGATATGGTCGTTTCTAGCGGTATGGGGTGTAAAATACCATAATTTAGGGCATATAGGGGGGTGTCGCTTAACAATCGAAGGCTTGCTATTAGAACCAGCGCTCTCTGTTTAAAGCAGCATCGAAGCACGATTCAAGCGAAAGACGCGACCCTAACAAGAAAGGAGTATTTTATGAATTATTCGCAGGCATTTTCTTATGTCTTACAAGACCCGAACTGGTTGAAGAAAGTCCTCATCGGAGGCTTATTGACGCTCTTTTCATTCCTGCTTATCCCGGCGGTCCCGCTTATGGGTTATTACGTGCGAGTTCTGCAAAATGTAGCTCGAGGTGTCGATCCGGTTCTACCCGAATGGGATGACTGGAATGGCTTCTTTACGACAGGTATAAAGGCTTTGATAGTGGCACTCGCCTATGGGCTGGTCGTGGCTATCATCGTAGGAATTATCCAGAGTATTAGTTCGGCGCTGGGCAGCATCTTTAACATTCTCTATTACTTCGTTGTCCCGGTCGTAATGATGCAGTTTTCCAGAAACGAGGAGATTGGCGACGCGTTCAAGTTCAACGATATGATAGAGCTTGCCAAAGCAAACCCGAGCGACTATGTCGTATCGGTTTTGCTTGCGTTTGTGGCATCGCTTTTTGCGCTCGTTGGCCTGATAGGTCTGCTGATTGGCGCGGCGTTTACGTTCTTCTACGCGATGCTGGTCAATGCTGGTATCTTTGGACAATATCTGCGCCTCTATGGCGGGGAAGCGCCGTCCGAGAACCTTTCGCCGGCTACACCGCCGGCATAGTCGAGAGTTGTGTGGGATAGTATTGCTCGTCCGCGCGCTTTTAGTTATGATATTTGTTACATAATCGCATAATGTGAGGCGGGAGCTGCTTATCGGCGGCTGAGAGGTGAAGGAAGACTTCACGACCGTTTGAACCTGAATAACGGCCGACATGTTGAGGCAGGGTCGTTTCTGGGTAATGCCAGCGAAGGGATAGCAAGATAGGCTTGAAGCCGTACCCTCTGTTGGTGCGGCTTTTATTTTGGTGTTTCTAACAATACGAGGTTTTAAATAGGAGGAAGATGATGGAGACATTTGTAAAAGAAATCGCGGATGACTTGGGCAAAATAAGGGAGCAGAAGCCATTGGTCCACCACATCACGAATTTTGTCGTGATGAACGAGACAGCGAACATGACGTTGTGCCTCGGTGCTCTCCCGGTGATGGCACACGCGCGCGAGGAGGTCGAGGAGATGGTCGGGTTTGCGGGGGCGCTCGTGCTCAATATCGGCACGCTCACCCCGGAGTTGATAGAGTCTATGATAATAGCCGGAAAGAAGGCCAATGAACTCGGCGTACCTGCAATTCTCGACCCGGTCGGAGCCGGGGCGACGATCCTCAGGACCGACGCTGTGAAGTCTTTACTGAAGGACGTGAATATGGCGGTCATTCGAGGCAATAGCGCCGAAATCGGCATCTTGGCCGGTGTCGGTGGCGAGATAAAGGGCGTCGAGGCTATTGGAAAAAACGACCGTATCGTCGAAGCCGCGCAGTCTCTAGCCAAGAGCCAAGGCTGCGTCGTGAGTGTTACGGGCGCCGAGGACATCATCACCGACGGCGAAAGAACGGCATTCGTGCGAAATGGTGACGCGATGATGGCGACCATTACGGGCACGGGCTGCATGTCGACGACGATAACCGCGGGCTTTGCGGCGGTTCAAAACGATTATTTCAAGGCGGCAACAGGTGCGCTGGTAGCCTTCGGCATCGCGGGGGAAAAGGCGGCGGCCTCGACCCGGGGAAAACCGGGCAGCTTCCACGCTCTTTTGTACGACGCGGTATATGCGCTCGATTCCGACGCGATTATAAAGGAGGCGAACCTCCAGATTGAGCTTCCGGTTTAGCCTCAAAGAGCGGGTAGGCCTATACGTGGTTACCGCCGACTATCAAGAGCGAACCCACCTCGGGATGGCGAAGGCGGCGGTAGCCGGCGGTGCCCGCATAATACAGTACCGTGAGAAGAGCGCCTCGAGTCGCGTGATGCTGGAGACCGCGATGAGATTGCGCGCCATAACGGCGGCCTCGGGAGCGCTCCTTATCATCAACGACCGGGTCGATATAGCGCTGGCGGTCAATGCCGACGGTGTCCATCTCGGCCAAGACGACATGCCTTGCCGCACTGCGCGGGAGTTGATGGGCGATGGATATATAATAGGCATATCGGCGACGAACTTCGCGGAGGCCATCGAGGCCGCTCACGTCGGCGCCGACTATATCGGGCTCGGTCCCATATATCCTACGATGAGCAAGGATGATGCCGCCCCGGCTATGGGTATAGAAGGACTGGTGAAGGTTGTGGCGGCTGTGAGCGTGCCGGTGGTTGCTATTGGGGGGCTTACCAGTGATAATATTGGAGGAGTCATAGCGGCCGGAGCCGACGGTATAGCGACGATTTCGGCGATAGCGGGAGCCGCGGATATGGAAAACGAGGCCAAGCTCCTGAACGATATGATAGAGCGATTTAAGCAAGAACACATGATTTGAGGTTAGTATGGCAACGATTATAGATGATTTGAAAGCGGGACGAGTTCCGGAAGTGGCGGTGGCGGTCGCAAAAGAGGAAGGTCTTTCTCAAGAGCTGCTGATAACGAGGCTTCTAGAGGGCACCGTGGTGATACCGATGAATATCAATCGGCGCAACGCCAAGGGCGTCGCCGTCGGCGAAGGCCTTCGCACCAAGGTAAACGCCAATATCGGCACCTCCGAGGAGTACCCGTATATAGATGAGGAGCTTGAGAAGCTGTCGGCGGCGATAAACGCGGGCGCCGACGCGGTCATGGATTTAAGCACGGGCGGGCCGCTCGTCGAGATACGCAGGGCCATCATCGAGAGATGCCCTCTTCCAATCGGGACGGTCCCTATCTATCAGGCCGCGGTTTTAGCGAAGGAAAGGCACGGCACGATTGTAAACATGACCGCCGAAGACATCTTCGAGGTCATAGAAGAGCAAGCCCGAGAAGGCGTCGACTTTATGACGGTCCACTCAGGGATAACCTGGAAGAGCCTCGACGCTTTGGAGCAGCAAGGACGAGTTACCGACATCGTAAGCCGCGGCGGAGCGCTGACGGTAGGCTGGATGATTCACAACCAGAGGGAAAACCCCTTATATGAGATGTACGACCGCCTCCTCGAAATCGCTCGCGAGCATGATGTGACGCTCAGTCTCGGGGACGGCCTTAGGCCCGGGTGTCTCGCGGACGCGTCGGACAGGGCGCAAATCCAAGAACTGCTGGTCCTGGGTGAGCTGGTCGATCGCGCACGGGCCGTTAACGTGCAGGTGATGGTCGAAGGACCGGGACACATGCCTTTCGACCAGATTGCCGCCAACATGAAGCTCGAAAAAGAGATATGCAAAGGGGCTCCGTTTTACGTGCTCGGCCCGCTTGTCACCGATGTCGCCCCGGGTTACGACCACATAACGGCGGCTATCGGGGGGACGATGGCGGCCGTCTCGGGAGCCGATTTCTTATGCTACGTCACGCCGAGAGAGCACCTCGGTTTGCCCACTACCGACGATGTCCACGAGGGCGTAATCGCGTCGCGCATTGCCGCGCACGCCGCGGACATCGTCAAAGGCGTTAAAGGCGCGGCGGATTGGGATTTATCGATGGCGAAAGCGCGAAAAGCACTCGACTGGAACGAGCAAATCCGGCTCGCTATCGACCCCGCCAAAGCGGCACGGGCTCACGGAGAGCGGAAAGCTGCCGACATCGAAGGCTGCACCATGTGCGGTGATTTTTGCGCGATGAAAATCGTAGCGGAACATCTCGGAACGCGAAGCGAGTCTTGTTGATGAAAGTAAAGGATATCGGTGAGTTCGCGCTCATCGAGCGTATCGCGCAGATAGTCGAGCAGGCGGATGAGCGGGTTATTTTGACGATTGGCGATGACACGGCCGTGGTCAAGAAGACCGAACTCGACTACGCGCTTTTGACCACCGACCTTATGGTCGAAGACGTCCACTTCACCTTTAAGTCGATAACTCCACATCAGCTGGGGTATAAATCCATCGCGGTAAATATCAGCGATATCGCGGCGATGGGAGGGCTTCCGCGTTATGCGGTCGTATCTCTAGCGTTGCCTCCCGAAACCGAGGTGGCCTACGTCGAAGACCTCTATCGCGGCATGGCCGAAGTATCGCGCGCCAACGACGTGCGAATCGTCGGCGGCGATGTAACCAGGTCGGAGAAGTTGATTATAAACGTCGCCCTGATGGGCGAGGTCGAAGAGGAGAAATTAAGCCGCAGGAGCGACGCGCAAGCCTGCGACATCATAATGGTCACCGGAGAGCTTGGCGCCTCGGCGGCGGGCTTGCGTTTGGTGCTCCACCCGGATATCGAGCCGAAGGTCAAGAACGCCGCAGCCTTGAAGATGGCGCATTTTCAGCCCAAGCCGCAGATAAAAGCGGGACGGATTCTATCCTCGCTCGGGGTCAATGCGATGGAAGATATAAGCGACGGGCTGGCGAGCGAGGTCGCGCATATATGCGAGGCCAGCGGCGTAGGCGCGCGTATCCACTTGAATAAGGTGCCGATAGCCGCAGGAGTCGACAATGTTGCAGCACTCACCGGAGAGCGTGCCATCGATTTGGCGTTAAGCGGAGGCGAGGACTACGGCCTGGTCTTCACGTTATCACCGCACCTCCAAGGGGCGGTGGAAAGAGCGTTTGCCGAAGCAGGCCTAAAGGTGACAGTGGTAGGCGAGGTCTTAGAGGGTTCACACGGTATCACCGTTATAGATTGGGCGGGTGCTGAAAGTCCGATGAAGCAATCAGGATACACTCATTTCTAGGATGGTCATGATGGAGTTGAAAAAGGTCTTAGCTATAGGGGGCTCCGACCCGAGCGGGGGAGCCGGCATTCAAGCCGACATGATTGCGCTGATGGAGTGCGCGGCCTATCCATATACGGCGATAACCGCCGTTACCGCCCAAAACAGTACCGGCGTGGTCGCTTTCGAAGTGCTCTGCTCAAGCATCGTCCGCTCTCAAGTAGACGCCATAATAGCGGATACGGGTATCGACGGGATAAAGACCGGGATGTTGGGCAGCTCCGAGAACATCATGGAGGCCGCGAGAATCATCGGCGAGAGGCCCGACATAAAATCTGTCATCGATCCCGTGACACGGGCTAGCGACGGCAGGCTTTTGACATCGGAGGCCGCAACGGCGGTCTTAAAAAAAAGACTTCTGCCAAAAGCCTTTATGGTGACGCCCAATATACATGAGGCGGCGCTACTCTCCGGCGTATCCATTAAGAGCGAAGACGACCTGCTTCAGGCGGCCGCGATTATAAAAGACACCGGGGTCGGCTGGGTTCTCATCAAAGGCGGGCATTTCTCGGGACCGGTCTCGACCGACCTGCTATATGATGGAACCGACGAATACTATTACGAGGCGCTAAGAGTGGAGAGGGACAACGTCCGGGGTACCGGCTGCATGATGGCTTCGGCGATATGCGCGTATCTGGCGCACGGGTTCGAGGCATATGACGCAGTGGACAGGGCCAAAGCCTATGTGTTAAAAAAAATCAAGAGCGCGGCGCTGCTGGGCAAAGGGAGCCTTCAGGCGGTGCCTTTACTCATATCGGAAGCGGCGAAGAGCGACGCCGACGCTGTGCCGGAAGATTCGGTTATAAGGAGTGACGACCTTGAAGATAGGGCTGATTAGCGACACGCACGGTTATATAGACGCATGGGAGAAGGCTGAAAAGGTATTCGAAGGTGCCGACCTCGTGATACATATGGGCGATATCCTGGGAAGCGGGCCCTTCAACCCGCGCTACGAAGAGTACAATCCGATGAAGCTCGCGCATGCCTTGAACAGCGCGCCTTTTCCTATGGTCTTCGCGCAGGG
>MELI01000095.1:10618-15605 GCA_001767575.1 Candidatus Aquicultor primus
ATACTAAAGCGCTCGAGTACCCGATACAGGCGCCTTATGCTCTCGTCTATAGCGGAGGTCTTTCACTGATGGCCACCCACGGCCATACACATCGCGAAGCCGACCTGCTCGAACTTGGCGGTAAATACAATCTCGATATCGTTGCACTCGGTCATACGCATGTGGTTCGCCTGGAGAAGCGAGGCGGTTTGCTAATCGTGAATCCCGGGAGCGCGGCTCTTCCCAAAGGGGACGATGATTTTCCGACCGTGGGGCTGGTAGAGGACGGGTTAATTAGAATCGTGTCTCTGGTCGATGGCTCGGAAGTCAGGTCGCTCGCTGTCGGATAAAATAAAAAACCCGGCCTTCTTTAAGACCGGGACAGCATTTTTATCTCGCTAAACCGCGCGAACCACCTTATTAGCCTTCATGCACTTGGTGCAGACGTAGACGTTCTTTGGTGAACCCTCGATAACTGCTCGCACTTTCTGGACGTTCGCGTTAAACCGGCGCTTTGTAACGCGGTGTGAATGGCTTATGTTATTACCGCTCATGGGTCCTTTACCGCATATAACACATTTCCTGGCCATGTCTATCTCCTCTACAGAATAAATTAAACAAGAACCAATATTATCATTTATTACCCTTAATGGCAACATATTGTCACATATTAAGGTTTGCTGCTATGCTGCCGCCTTAATGCTGTTGTAGCGACGAGAGCGCAAGAGTTCGGCAAAACCGGAGAGAATTTATGTTATAATTTGCAGATAATGCTAGTCTACGCCGTGGTACAGTAAGCAGAAGGTTTTCTTCACATGGAGGAGATATGCGGTTTTCAAAAGACATGCTCATCGAAGATGCGTTGATGGCTCATCCGAAAGCAATGGACATATTCATAAAATATGATATGGTCTGCGTGGGTTGTTTGGCCTCGTCTGTGGAGAGCCTTGAAAACGGTGCAAACATGCACAACGTAAGAATCGAAGACCTTATATCGGAACTAAATGGATTGATCGTAGATGAAGGCTAGCCTGCGGGACTTATTACCTGAGACTATTAAAAAAGGCGATATTGCTTACCTGGTAAGCGCTTCGTTAGCAGCTCTCGTCAAATATCAAGACGAAATTAATCGCCTCAATGTGTACCCGGTTCCCGATGGTGACACGGGCACCAATATGGTGCTAACCATGAAAACCGTCCGGGACGAAACAGTGAAAGCAGGCGACGCATCCATTGCGGAGCTCGCTAGAGTGATAACCCGTGGGTCGCTAATGGGAGCGCGGGGGAATTCGGGAGTAATTCTGTCCCAGATAATAAGGGGCATTTGCGAGAGCATCGCGAAATATGAAGAACTCAACTCGGACGTTATAATCGAGGCACTCGATAACGGCGCGACGACGGCATACGGGGCCGTCAAGAAACCGGTCGAGGGTACGATGTTGACCGTCATAAAAGATATGGCGCGTGCCGGTAGACGTCTCCTCGGCAAAAACCTGCACCCGGCTGACCTGCTAGCTTACATCATCGAGGAAGGCAAGAGGTCGGTTGAGCGCACGCCCGAGTTGCTGTCCATACTTAAAGAATCGGGCGTCGTCGATGCCGGCGGCTACGGCCTGCTTATTATGGCCAAGGGAATTTTGTCCGCCCAGAAAGGCATCAAGCTCGAGAACGGTATTGTCGACGAGAAGGACCGGCTTACCATAGTCGACGAGGGCATCGAGTTTACGTATTGCACCGAATTCATTTTGACGAGCGAGGGTATCGATTTAGACCAGGTAGAAATCGAGCTGGAGAAATTCGGAGACTCGGTGCTGGTAGTCGGCACACCGGAGTTGACGAAGATACATGTTCACACTAACGACCCTGGAGCGGTCGTGCAAATCGCGACCGGGCTTGGCGCGATATCCGAGGTTCAGATAAACAACATCATCGAGCAGTCGAAAGTGCGCACCGAATCTTTGAAAGAAGAGGGCGCTCTTGTCCAGGAGCAAGGCATAGGTATCATCGCGGTCGCCAGCGGCGAGGGTGTCAAAGAGATACTATCGAACCTCGGCGTACATGCGATTGTCGATGGCGGGCAAAGCATGAATCCGAGCACGGCCGACCTTGTGGCAGCCGCAAACAAACTCCGCCACGCCGAAGTCATAATTCTGCCGAACAACAAAAACATCATCTTAGCGGCCCAGCAGGTCGACGGGTTGACCGATAAAAGAGTCAAAGTCGTTGCAACTACGTCGATACCGGAAGCGTTCGGGGTTATGCTAGCCTTCGACGAAGAGGTTTCACTCGACCGGAATATCGAAGCGATGACCATCGAATGTGACGAAGTAAAGACAGGTGAGGTGACATACGCCGTACGCGACACGAAGCACGGAGACGTCAAGAAAGGCGAGGCCATAGGACTTTACGATGGCGACATTAAGGCCTCCGGCGGCGACGTTCTGGCAACGACGATGGAGCTACTCGAGATGATGATAGACGATGAGAGCGAAGTAGTGACGATTCTGGCGGGAGACACGATTGACGCCGACCAAATAGACAGGCTTACGACCATGTTCGAGGGGCGGTTTCCTGACATCGAGCTCGATATGCACTACGGCGGACAACCCGTATACTACTTTCTTATCGGCATTGAATAGAGCCGCAACGGCGGCACACAATTAGGTGATTAGCCGAATCTTACCGTGTCGGGATACTCTTATAACTGTAGGCATAAGTTGAAGTGCGAGGTTGTCGATGACTAAGATTGCGATTGTTACGGATAGCACGGCCGATATGGCGCTCACCTACTATGACGAGAACGACGTGACGATGGTACCGCTCATGGTGCGCTTCGGAGAAGAGGCCTACAAGGACTGGGTGGAGATGCCGCCCGAGAGATTCTATCCGATGCTGCGCGCGTCGGATATCCTCCCTAAGACCTCTCAGCCGTCGGTCCAGGAGTTTATAGAGGCATACTCGAAGTATGAATCGTATGACCATATCTTCTCAATACATCTATCCGGGCACCTTAGCGGAACGATTCAATCGGCCGACATAGCGAGCCGGAACGTCAATGTCCCGGTCACGGTCGTCGACAGTAAGCTGGCAAGCGTCGGCACGGCTTTTATTGTCAATGAAACCATAAAAGCTCGAAACGCAGGCAATGACGTGGCCGAGATAACGGCTTTAATAGAAGGGCTCGTGAGAGATACGCGGTTGCTGTTTTGCGTCGACACCCTTAAATATTTGGAGCTGGGCGGCCGAATCGGCAAAGCGCAAGCGCTGGCAGGTTCTATCCTGAACATAAAGCCGATACTCACGCTTGAGGATGGTGTGGTCGTCCCGTTTAAGAAGGTCAAAGGCCGCAAGAAGATATTCAAAGAGATAGTCGAGCTTCTTAGTGCCCAGAGCGCAGAGCGCCTCACTATCGGGATTATTCACGCGGATGCTCCGGAGGCGGCGCGCGAGCTTGAGGGGCACATCAAAGACGCGGGAATAGACTATGACCTAGTTCTTGCGACACAGATCGGCAGCGTAATAGGCACCTACGTCGGGCCCGGTACGTTCGGCATAATGTATTATCCTCACGGCTAAAGCGGTGCGACTTCAGCGCTTCGTTTAACCGGACTTTTAAGGACTATCTAATAATGAGCCAGAATCCTTCGCTTGACGAGCCCGTCATTAAAGTAAAATTTGTCGGTTCCGCGATTGCGGACAACCTAAAGAAATTGGGTATCGAGACCGTCGGTGACCTCCTCTTCCATTTCCCGCACAGATATCTCGACCTCTCGAAGATGAAGAGGATAAACGAGGTCCGTAGCGGCGAGCACGTCACGATCCTCGGAGAGGTGCGCGAGGTGAACAAGAAGCGCGTCAGAACCGGCCTGCGTATAGTCGAAGTGTCGCTCTCCGACGGGACGGGCTACATTAAGGGCATTTGGTTCAACCAAGAATACATCGCGACACGCCTCAAAGAAGGGATGCAGGTCTCCTTTAGCGGGAAGGTAAACTATAAGTTCAACCAATATCAAATGGATAACCCCATGTACGATATCGTCGGCGAGGCGCAGGGCGAGCCGATTCACTCGGGGCGCATCGTACCGGTCCACCCGGCGACGAAAAACGTCACTCCCAATATCTTACGGCGTATCTTAAAGAACGCGCTCGATGAATACGGGGATGTCAATGAGACACTGCCGCAAGCTCTCGTCACAAAAAAAGAGTTGCTACCCCGGGTTCAAGCCTTGCACGAAATACATTTCCCGACCGAGCGCGAGCTGCTACTTCAAGCTCGGCATCGCTTTATCTTCGAGGAGCTTTTCCTGATGCAAGCGGGGCTGGCGGCGCGCAAGAAACGAATCGAAGGCGATTTAAAGGGCGTCGCGCACCAGCGCGACGGCGAATTAACAGAAGGACTCTCGCGAGGCTTGCCGTTTGAGCTAACCGGCGACCAGAGGGGTGCGATTAGTGAGATTCAAGCTGACATGGAGCGCAACAGCCCGATGAACCGGCTGCTCCAAGGTGAGGTCGGTTCCGGAAAGACCATCGTCGCCCTCTTTGCGCTGCTAACGGCTATACAAAGCGGATACCAGGCGACCATGATGGCGCCGACCGAGGTCCTTGCCGTCCAGCATTACGAGAAGATAAAGGCTATGGTCGATGGGCTCGGCGTAAAAACCGCGCTGCTTATCGGGTCGATGGCGCAGAAAGAGCGCGAAGCGTTGCGCGACGGCATCAAGGCGGGCGATATCGATCTCATAATCGGAACGCACGCGATAATCCAGAATGATGTCGACTTCAAGCTGCTGGGGCTCGCCATCATCGATGAGCAGCACCGGTTCGGTGTGCAGCAGCGCATGTATCTCAAAGAAAAAGGCTACCACCCAGACATCCTGATAATGAGCGCGACCCCGATACCGAGGACGCTCTCGCTGACGCTCTATGGGGATTTGGATGTCACCATCATCAAGGAACTCCCCGGGGGCCGGGAGCCGGGCGCGCACGTCGACACCTTGCTCTGCCGCGC
>MELI01000095.1:15731-17216 GCA_001767575.1 Candidatus Aquicultor primus
CCTGATTCACGGCCGGTTGAAATCGGGTGAGAAGCAAGAGGTAATGGCACTATTTGCCCGGGGTGAATTAGATATTCTGATATCGACGACGGTTATCGAGGTCGGCATAGATATCGCGAACGCGACAGTGATGCTGATCGAGGATGCGGAACGCTTCGGGCTCGCGCAGCTCCACCAGCTGAGAGGGCGCATCGGCCGGAGCGGCCTCAAGTCTTACTGCATTCTCTTCGGTGAGCCGACGACGGATGAGGGAAAACAGCGGATAAACGCTATTCGAACAATCAAGGACGGATTTAAGCTGGCCGAAGCGGACCTGCAGATTCGCGGCGAGGGACAGCTCTTCGGTACTAGGCAATCGGGTCTGCCGGACTTGCGGATAGCGAAGCTCACGCGCGACTATGAGATATTAACAGATGCCCGGCGCGAGGCGTTTTCAGTAGTCGATAACGACCCGGCGCTGGCGAAGCCCGAGAACCGGATGTTGCGAGAAGAGATAAGAACTCGCTTCGCGCACAACCTCGACTGGCTGTTTCAGGCCTAAGCGAAGGGTCGAGCATCAAAACTCGTAGCTCAGCCCTTCAGGGCTGACAATCCAGACTGAGAATCAGGGCTAAAGCCCTGAGCTACGAGCACAAATATTAAGGCTTACGCATCAAGCAACGACGATAATCATGAATGGTGAGCAATATTATGCGAGTGATTTCAGGAAGCGCGAAAGGAACAAAACTTCGAACTGTCAAGGGACTGGATATTCGCCCGACAGCGGACCGGGTCAAGGAATCGCTTTTCAATATAATAGGCGGCGCGACGCGCGATGCCGTCGTTCTCGACCTCTTCGCGGGCACCGGAGCACTCGGTATAGAATCGCTCAGCCGCGGGGCGAAATTCGCCTACTTCGTCGATACAAGCCGGATTTCGACGGATCTTATCAAAAAGAATTTGGAGCTCACAAAATTAGCAGCTAGAGCGAGTGTACTGACGCAAGATGCCGAGCGAGCGATAAACCAACTTAGTAAGCAAGGGGTCAGATTTGATTTGATTTTTCTTGACCCTCCTTATAGAATTAGCGTATCCTTTTTAGATGCAATCCTAAGTAAGCTTGCATCGAATTTTCTATGTGAAGATGGCTTGCTTGTCTTGGAGCATTCGGCAAAAATCAGCCCCGGCGAAGTGGCGGGATTGAGAATTAGTTCGACCAGGACTTATGGGGATGCGGCCATCACTTTTTACTATATGAAAGGCGACAGATGACGATTGCTGTTGTGCCGGGGAGTTTCGATCCAATAACGGCAGGCCACATCGATATCATCAAGCGTGCAAAAGATTTATATGAGCACGTGATCGTCGGGGTAGTCATAAATCCAGGCAAGAAACCTCTCTTTAGCCTCGAAGAAAGAGTGGAGATGGTCAAGGATGCGGTCTCATGGGACCCGACCATAGCCGTAGATTCGTTTACGGGCTTGCTGGTCGATTTCGTAAAGTTGC
>MELI01000095.1:17246-18829 GCA_001767575.1 Candidatus Aquicultor primus
GAGCCGTCTCGGATTTCGAACACGAATTCCAGATGGCTCAATTAAATAGAAGGTTGAACTCAGAAATAGAGACTGTCTTTATGATGGCGAGTCCCGAGTACGCCTATCTCAGCTCGAGCATCATTAAGGAGATTGCCATGTACGATGGCAACGTAAAAGGACTTGTCTCGCCCAATGTCGAAGCATTATTACGCAGAGCGCTGGCATAAGCCACGGGAGGTAGCAGAATAGATGGATATACTGGGCCTTATTGATCGGCTGGAGGATATAATAGCCAACGGGCGTAAGGTTCCTTTATCGGGGTCGGTCGTTCTTCAAGAGCAACGGATGTACGAGATAATCGACGAACTACGCGCCGCCCTTCCAGAGGAACTCAAAACCGCACGTTGGATAGTAAAAGAACGGCAGGAGATGATCGATGAGGCCGACAAAGAAGCCGAGCGGGTCATAGATGAAGCAAGGCTGCGAGCCGAAGAGATGCTAAAAGAGAAAGAAATCGTAAGGTTGGCGGAGCGGAGGGCGAACGACATCATCGAAGCGGCGCAGGCACGTGAGCGCGAGATAAGGCTCGGAGCCGAAGATTACGCCGATGAAATGCTGGCAAACCTCGAAGTAAACCTGGGGAAGCTACTGACAGCGGTTCAACGGGGACGCGACCGGCTACAGGGCCGATTAGAGCGATAACCCGCGAAATATATTAATACAATTATTTTGTGCTCCTAAAAGGAAGTTCTTGTGCTTAACACAGGGACTTTTTCTATGAATCGGTTTGTTAGGGATTGAAGATATCGATTATGGTCATAATAAGACTGTAGACCTCGGATTAGAGAGGCTGTGATTGTGATGAACAAAGTGATCATCGATGCTAAAGACATCCTCGGTGATGTGGGCTTGGAGCAGAGCTATAGGTTCGAACAAGAGTTCAACCCGATAGTCTCCGAGACGACAAAATACGCCTTTAGTAAGCCGGTTCTTTTTGACATCAAACTAGAGAACACGGGGCGCGGGGTGCGCGTAACGGGCAAGGTATCGTCAGAGATGATTCTCGAATGCAGCCGCTGTCTGGGAGAGTTTAGCTTTCCGGTCGAGTGGGATGCCGATGAGATCTTTGCAGCTGAAAAGATGCCCGATGAAGAGACGTATGTCATGGATGATACCTTTGTCGACCTCGGGCCGCCGGCCGAAGAAGCGTTTGTCCTTGCCGTGCCGATGAAGCCGCTTTGCGACGATGCCTGCGCCGGTATATGCCCGGTCTGCGGCGAGCTTGTCGATGAGAAGCACGAGGTCCACGATGAAGAGAAAGTCGATGCGCGGATGGAGGTCCTGCGAAAGCTTCTCAAAGGCGAAGAGGACGAGGATGCGGGGAAAGCCGAGGGCTAACAGGCGAACCACTATGGACATGCGGAACCTTCGCGTGTAAAATGGTAATGTTGTCCGCACGGCGAGGCTGGTTTGGGGCGGATTTGTAAAATGCTGAGCGCGCAGAGAGCGTAACGATTGCATTTAGCTGTTGCGCGAATATTTATTTTGTTAGGGAGGTGCGTGACTAATGGCTGTACCTAAAAGACGGACGTCGAAAGCGA
>MELI01000095.1:18853-19451 GCA_001767575.1 Candidatus Aquicultor primus
GGCGTGCGATATCAGCTCCTTCGCTGGTAGAGTGCCCGCAGTGCCATGACGTAAAATTGACACACCGCGTCTGCAAAACCTGCGGATACTATAATCGCACACAGGTCTTAGAGGTAGACTAATAGCGGACATGGATTGGGGCACCCAGCTTAAGCTAGGTCTGGATGCTGTTGAATAAATGTCGCCTATTGAGAGTCGCAATCATAAGTGAAGGCCGAAACGATAAACGCTTCGGCCCCCGGACTGATACGTTGATGCTGGTTCTGATGCCGGCATCTCATTCTTTGGATAACGCCTGTTTACGCTGCTCGTACTCCTCTTTGTCTATTTCGCCCTTAGCGTAGCGCTCGTTTAGGATACCGAGAGCCTTGCTCGACGACAACCGCACCCCTGGAGCCGGCAAATTATGTCGACCGGAAGAACCTTGTCGAACGGCCCACCAGATCAGCAAAACAATGCCCGCGATTATTAGCAGCACGAAAAGAAGGTTTACAAAATATCCCGGGCTTCCACCGAAGCCGAAACTACCTCCCGGTCAAAATGGACACGGCATCTCTGTCCCTCCTATCAATCGAGTGTCTTTAGATAAACGATAACA
>MELI01000095.1:19479-24644 GCA_001767575.1 Candidatus Aquicultor primus
AGCGCGGCATATTGTCGCTTAAGCGCTCGCCATTCGGTTCAAGACCACGCGTGATGGCCCGCTTTATAAGCGCGTCGGTAAACGGCATATGCTCACGCTCGCCCGCGTCGGTTTCCTCAGAGGTTAAGACCTTGTAGGTGATATTTGGCGCGTCGAGGCGTCCCATCATAACGACCGCGCCGCCTTTACCGTCCGGGCCGTGACATGCGGCGCAACCGCCGCCATGCATTTGAAACCAGAACGGACCGCCTGTTGTGGTTATCGTGTCGCGTGAGCTGACACCCGTAAAGAATATCCGCTCCCCGTTGCTCGCGAAATCACCTGGTTGCACACGGCCGCCGGGGCTACGGACGCCATCCGTTCCGCCGAACGGGCCGCGCATTGGGAAGCGGACATTGCCCGGCTGGCTTGGCGAGAAGGAGTAGTAATTAAAGACAGCCAGCCCTGTGACGCCCACAACTATAAGTATTATCCCAAGAACCAAAGTCCATCGCATATACACCCCCGGATCTAAAGTAATATCATTGCCCGATATGTTCCCAATTTATCTGTGCGCCTAACGTACCTAACCTGCCGAGCGCAAACGAGACTCTTGTTCCTTGTGCTAGGGTTAAGGCTATCGTTTATTTGGGTAATAAGAGTGGGTTGCAAAGTTTCGGGGACAGATCGCACCACGATTGTTTAGAGCGGCGATTTTCGGGTGTCTAGAAGCGGAGAAATATGGCTATACGAAAAGAAGAGCTGGGTCGTGATGAGCGCGCGCAAGCGTGGTACAAGAAGCCGATAGAGGACATCTTTAAAGAACTCAGCACGGGTGTCGACGGTTTGTCTCAAGCCGAGGCTCAAGTAAGAATCGAACGATATGGGTTAAATAAGCTTGTAGAAGATGAGAAGGTGCCTGCCTGGCAGACCGTCCTCCACCAGTTTAAAGACCCGCTCATATACATACTTCTCATCGCTGCGACTATAACCATTCTCCTGCAAGATTATATCGACGCCGGTGTGATTATCGCCGTTGTCGTGCTCAACGCAATCATCGGTTTCGTCCAGGAATACAAGGCCGAGGAGTCGATTCGCTCGCTCAAGAAACTGCTGGCGCTCAAAGCGTTCGTAGTGCGGGATGGACATGAGCAGGATTTAGATGCCGAACTTATCGTCCCCGGCGACATTATCTCGCTCCAATCGGGGCAGAAGGTGCCGGCCGATATCCGGCTGTATAGTGTAAAAGAATTTCAGATAGACGAGTCGGCGTTTACGGGGGAATCCATTCCGGTGTCAAAGAGTTCAGAGCCGATACCGCGAGAAGACCTCCAGGCTTTCGAACAAACCAACATAGTCTTTATGGGGAGCATAGTAACGACCGGACGAGCGACGGGTGTTGCGGTCAACACGGGGCGCTCGACTCAGCTCGGGCAAATATCGGCGGCGGTCAAGGCGGTCGGAACGATAAAGACGCCGCTTCAAGGAAGGATTGAGGCGCTTAGTAGGCTGATCATCCTGATAGTCGCGGGATTTAGTGTCGCTGGTCTCGTTATTGGTCTCGCGCAAGGGGAAGACATCGTTCAGCTATTGCTGACCATGATTGCCATGGCTGTTTCGGCCGTGCCCGAGGGACTGCCCGTGGCTTTGACGATCGCGCTTGCGGTGGCGGTAAACCGGATGGCCCGCCAAAAAGCGATTATTCGATATCTGCCGGCTATTGAAACGATGGGCAGCAGCACAGTCATCGGGTCGGACAAAACCGGTACGCTTACTCGAAACGAAATGTCGGTCCAGAAAATATGGGCCGGCGGCGGCATCTATTCTGTTGAGGGAACGGGCTACGAGCCAATCGGACGTGTCACGAAGAATGGCGCGGAACCGAAAGCGGCGATTGACTTGAACGAAGACGAACTCCTTGAATGGACACTCCGCATTGGACTACTGGCGGGAGAATCAAATCTCATAAAAGAGGACGACCGCTGGATGGCGCACGGTGACCCGACTGAGGTGTCACTCATGGTCGCCGCATTTAGGGCGGGCATGGATGATGAGCTTGAAAAACATGAATGCCCACAGCTCGATATGGTGCCGTTCGAATCGGAGCTTCAGTACATGGCTACCCTGAATAAAATGAAAGACAAGGTCTTCCTCCTCGTAAAAGGTGCGCCTGAAAAGCTTCTCTCGCTCTCAAAGATGGTTGCAAGCGTTGACGGCCGTGAATTCATCGATAAGAAGGATGTTCTAGGAAAAGCTGATGAATTTGCGGACCAGGGTTTGCGCGTCCTGGGCATGGCCTTAAAAGAGGTGACCGCTGAGACAACGGAAATAGTCCACGATGATATCTTCGACCTGACCTTTATCGGCCTACAAGGCATGATGGACCCGCCGCGGCCTCAGGCCATCGAAGCGATTAAATCGGCGAAGCAAGCAGGAATTCGAGCAATTATGATAACCGGCGACAATGCGCGAACAGCGCTCTCGATAGGCAGAATGATGGGAATCGCCGGCGATTCGGATATCGCGTTGACCGGTCGCGAACTTGACGACCTGACCGAAGAGGAACTGCAAGCTGTAGTGAAAACCACATCGGTATTTGCGCGCGTATCGCCCCACCATAAACTGCGTATCGTTAACGCCCTTAAAGCAAATGGTGAAATCGTCGCGGTCACCGGCGACGGCGTAAACGATGCAGCGGCGTTAAAAGCGGCACATATAGGCGCCGCGATGGGTATTACCGGGACCGATGTCGCGAAAGAAGCGAGCGATATGGTTATCGTCGACGATAATTTCGCAAGTATTTACCGGGCGCTTATAGAGGGCCGGGTTGCGTTCGACAACATACGAAAAGTCACGTTCTTCCTGCTTGCGTCAGGCCTCGGAGAGCTCATCGCGATACTTACGGCGATAGTGACGGGATACCCGTTGATGTTTTTGCCGGTACAGATCTTATGGATGAACCTCGTCACCAATGGTTTGCAAGACGTTGCGCTCGCATTCGACCCAAAAGAGCCGGGCGTTGAAGAGAGACCGCCGCGGGACCCGAAGGAGGGGGTTCTTAACCGGACGCTTCTGGTGCGACTTGCGCTCCTCGGCCTCGTCTTCGGCCTTTCGAGTTACGCGGTCTTCGTCTCGACCCTGAGTGCGGGGGCGTCGCTGGAGCATGCGCGCACGATGGCTTTGACCACAATCGTCTTCGCGCAATTCTTTCACGTGGTCAACTCGCGCTCGGAGAGGCTCTCCGCTTTTCAGCAAAACCTGGCCGAAAACAAGTTTCTTCTCGTGAGCATGATCGCCGCACTCATCGCACAATTGTCTCTCCTATATCTTCCGACAATGCAGTTGCTCTTCCGAACGACCGCACTCTCCGTCGAAGAACTCGCGATAACCTTCGCAGTCGGCTCCCTTGTTCTAGCCGCGAGCGAACTCGACAAGTGGCGAGTGCGCCATAGCGAGCGTTCAGTTACATCCCGGCAAGAATAGCTATTATAAAACCTCAGCTACGCGCTATTGCTTCCATGCGGTAAAGTCTTGTAATCTTAGAAGCTAGTAACTCCTTGCCACAAAACGAATAATACATATCGATATCAAAGATTTAACTACCAACAGACAAGGCTGAATATTTTATGGAGAACATCGTCATAGCAGTCGACGCGATGGGCGGCGACCACGGCCCGAGCGAGATTATTCGCGGGTGTGTGAGCGCGTCGGCGATTGAGACCGGCGTCGAAATTGTTCTCCTTGGGCCAAAAGAGCTTCTTAACCGGGAGTTAAAGCTTCAAAAAGCATCCGGCATGGTTCGAGTAGAAGAGGCCGGGGATACGATATCGATGGACGAGGAGCCGGCGTGGGCGATTCGAAACAAGCCGGAATCGAGCATCGTAGTCGGCAACAAGCTGGTCAAAGATGGCAGCGCCCAAGCGTTCGTCTCTGCGGGCAACACTGGGGCCGTCATGGCCGGCGCACTGCTTATCATGGGGCGGATAAAAGGGATATCAAGGCCCGCTATCACGGTAAAGTGTCCGATGCGCACGCGGGATGTCTATGTTCTGGACGCAGGTGCCAATGCCGACTGCAAGCCCGAGAACCTGCTCGATTTTGCCATCATGGCGAATTCTTATTTAAAATCAGTGATAAAGATAAGCAAGCCGAGCGTTGGCTTGCTCAGCATCGGCGAGGAACGCGGTAAAGGCAATGAGCTGGTAAAAGAAGCCTACGGTTTAATCGAGCGGGCCGATTTGGACTTTTACGGAAACGTGGAGGGGCGCGACATTGCACTCGGCACTACCGATATTGTTGTTTGCGATGGATATACCGGCAACATCGTGCTAAAGTTGTCCGAGGGACTCGTGTTGCAGGTTATGGCCGAATTTAAGGCCATTGCGTCGAGTTCTTTTCTAACCAAGCTCGCAGGCCTCGTATTCAGGCCGGGCCTCATGAAGATGAAAGAGCGCCTTGACCCCGATGAGTATGGTGGAACCCTGCTTCTGGGCGTCGACGGTGTCTGCACTATATGCCACGGAAGCTCGACGGCGAAGGCCATCGGAAACGCTGTGCTCCAAGCGGTAAATGCCGTTCGCGGCGGAGTCGTCGAAAAGATCAAAGAAGACCTGAAAGGAAAACCGCAGCTAAATGTCTAAGCACGCCGCCGGAATTGCCGGCATGGGAGTATTCGTTCCCGAAAAGATATTGACCAATGCCGACCTGGAGAAGATGGTCGACACCAGCGACGAGTGGATACGTGTGCGAACGGGTATCGTTGAACGCCGGATAGTCGAAGGCGATACCGCGACATCCGACCTCGCTGCGGAAGCGGCGAAAAACGCTATTAAGGATGCGGGAATCAAAGCTGAGGATATCGACCTGATACTGGTCGCGACCTCCACTGCCGATATGATATTTCCTTCGACCGCCTGCCTTGTCCAGAGCAAACTCGGGATAGATGGTTGCGCGGCCTTCGATTTGCAGGCCGCATGCACCGGGTTCGTCTACGGCATGACGGTAGCTGCGCAGTTCATCGAGACCGGGATGTACGAGACGGTTTTACTAATAGGTGCGGATGCGTTCACCCGGCATATAAACTGGGAAGACCGGGGGACATGTATCCTCTTCGGTGATGGTGCGGGCGCCGTGGTCTTAAAGAGGGTCGAGACCGGGTACGGCCTCATCGGCAGCTATCTCGCGGC
>MELI01000095.1:24694-29756 GCA_001767575.1 Candidatus Aquicultor primus
CCAAATGAACGGAAACGCGGTCTTCAAGTTCGCGGTGCGCGTATTGCACGAAGCCGCCATCGGGGCGCTGGAAAATGTCGGAATGCTAGTTGAGGAAATCGACTATCTCGTTCCTCATCAGGCGAATATAAGGATAATCGACGCCGCTGCCTCAAGGCTCGGTATTGATAAGAAGAAAATTATTGTAAACTTAGAAAGATACGGCAATACATCGACAGCCTCAATCCCGCTGGCGCTTAATGACCTATATCAATCGGGTAAGCTCAAGCGAGGCAACAACCTGATGCTGGTAGGTTTTGGAGCGGGCTTGACGTGGGGCGCCAACATCATCAAGTGGTATTAAGGAGGGGTCACATATGCTTCGCACGAGACTCTGCGATTTGCTTGGCATAGAACATCCGATTATTCAAGGCGGTATGGCGTGGGTCGCGACTGCGGAGCTTGCGGCTGCCGTTTCTAATGGCGGCGGACTCGGTATCATAGGAGGAGGCCACATGCCCACTGAGGTTTTAAGAAGCGAGATTAGAAAAGCCAAGCTTCTCACAGATAAGCCTTTCGGTGTAAACCTTATGCTCTTGACCCCGCACATAGATGAACTGATACAGGTTACATTAGAAGAAGGGGTTCCGGTCATAACAACCGGAGCGGGCAATCCCGGCTCGTTTATAAATAGTTTCAAGGCGCAGGGAACCAAAGTTATTCCCGTCGTCCCAACCGTCGCGTTGGCACAGCGGATGGAAAAGGTCGGCGCGGACGCGGTCATCGTCGAAGGCACTGAGGCCGGCGGCCATGTCGGCGAGCTGACAACGATGGTACTGGTGCCGCAAATCGTAGACGCCGTTTCGGTGCCGGTAATTGCGGCGGGCGGCATCGCGGACGGGCGAGGGCTCGTAGCGGCGCTGGCGCTCGGGGCGAGCGGCGTCCAGATGGGGACGCGCTTTATATGTGCGACCGAATGCACGGCGCACGAGAATTACAAGCTGAAAATCATCGCGGCCAAGGATAGAGACACAACCGTAACCGCGAGATCTACCGGCCACCCGGTCCGCGTTCTTAAAAACAAACTAAGCCGCGAGTTTGAAAAGCTCGAGAAGGAAGGCGCCAAAATAGAAGACCTCGAAGAACTCGGCATTGGAAAATTGCGCGCCGCCGTCAAAGACGGGGAAGTAGATTTCGGCAGTTTGATGGCGGGCCAGAGCGCGGCGCTGGTAAAGCGGATAGAACCGGCCGCGGATATCATAAATGAGATAGTCCAAGATGCCCAAGCGTCAATACTAAGACTTGAGAGCATAATGCGCGAGACATTACCGCTTACGTAGCAAGGCGGTTCTTCCGGTGTAAGAATCTCAGAGTGCACATTTATTCCGGCACGATACTTACAGCAGAGCTACAGAGATATAAGTAAAAAGGATAATGCATGTTGAGCAATAACGGCATAGCCTTTGTATTTCCGGGACAGGGGTCGCAATACATCGGCATGGGCAAAGAGCTTATAAGCGATTTTCCCGGGATAAAAGAATACTTTTCGAACGCGTCGGACGTCATCGACAAAGACCTGCTCAAACTAAGCATTGAAGGACCGGAGTCGGAGCTTAACGATACGGTTAACACGCAGCCTTGCCTCTATGTGCTCAGCTATGCGATATTCAAGATAATCGAAGATGAAGGCTTCACCCCGCAGGTTCTTGCCGGACATAGCCTGGGGGAATATACCGCATTAGCGGCCTCGGGTACCTTCACTTTCGAGGACGGATTGCGTATAGTCGCCAAAAGAGCGCATCTTATGAGCAGTGAGGGGCGTAAACGCACCGGCAAGATGCTGGCGGTCTTAGGCGCGGACATGCGTGGCGTCGATGATGTCGTCAATGAGATATCACGGGACGGCGTTATATCGGTAGCTAACTATAATTGTCCGGGACAAATCGTCGTATCGGTCGAAGCAGACCTGTCCGACCGGGCGCTCGACGCGCTCTCGGCCGTGGGCGCTAAGAAGATAATAGAACTCCCCGTAAGCGGGGCGTTTCATTCGAAGATGATGCTCGATGCGGAGAGAAGCTTCAACGCGTACCTGGATGATTTCATCTTTATGACAGCGGGGACGCCGATCGTCCAGAATACGACGGCAAAACCGACTATAAACCCGCGCGAAATACGAAACGCGCTGGAGAAGCAGATGTCGTCTCCGGTAAAATGGCAGCAATCGATAGGTGTGATGTTGGGGCTGGGTATAAAGACCTTCGTAGAGATAGGTCCGGGCCAAGTTCTTTCGAAGATAATAAAGCGCATCGATAAGCAGGTCGAGGTATTGGCGACAGACAAACCTTTATTGTTGGGCGAAGTAATGACACGGCTAAAAGAGGTATAAATGAGGCTTAAGGGAAAGATTGCGCTCGTCACAGGCGGAAGCCGGGGTATAGGAGCAGCGATTTGCGAGCGGCTGGCGCGAGACGGAGCGTCTATCGCTTTTACGGGCCGTGATGCCCGCGCGGCCGATAATGTGTTAAAATCGCTAGCGGGGCATGGCGCAGACGCTTTCTTTTACGAGGCCGATGTCACGGATAGGAAGAGAATAGAAGCGGTCGTCGCAGAAGTAAACGCCAAGTTCGGCTCGCTCGATATCGTCGTAAACAACGCTGGAATCGCGCGCGACGGGCTCTTCATCAGGCTCAAAGAGGACGACTGGAACACCGTGATTGAGACGAATCTTACCGGTATCTTCAACGTCACGCAGGCCTCGTCGAGGATAATGCTGAAGAAAAAGACGGGGTCGATAATTAACATCTCGTCCGTTGTGGGGTTGACCGGAAATGCCGGTCAGGCTAACTATGCCGCCTCTAAAGCGGGCATCATAGGCCTTACCAAAGCGCTGGCAAAAGAATTCGCAAGCCGCAATCTGCGCGTAAACGCCATCGCGCCCGGCTTTATCGAGACAGAGATGACGCAGGATATAAAAGACAATATCCGTCAGAGCTACCTGGATCGAATACCGCTGGGCTGTTTCGGAAAGCCGGACGATGTGGCGGCAGCCGTCGCTTTTCTCTCGTCCGACGACGCCGGCTATATAACCGGGCAAGTCCTTGTGGTAGACGGCGGTATGGTGATGTAAGATATAAGCGCGGCGGCGAGCGCCGCATGGGGGAGAGCAAATATAATTTGTTAGCAAGTAAATATATATCTAGTGAAAGGAGGTGTCTTTATGGCAAACGAAGAGCTTTTTGCAAAGCTTAAAGACATCATAGTCGAGCAATTAGGCGTTGACGCCGAAGAGATTTCACGAAAGACTTCATTTGTAGCAGACCTCGGTGCGGACAGTTTAGACATCGTCGAGCTTGTCATGGCGATGGAAGAAGAGTTCGATATCGAGATTCCCGATGAAGATGCGGAGGGTATCGCGACCGTTGAGGACGCGATCGATTATGTTGAGAACAAGACGTAATATGCGTGACAGGGGCTCGATTCGGGTAAACCGGATAGTCCGAAGAGTGTAGACTATGAAAGAGTTCAGAAGTTAGAATAGCGGTGCGTGCTAAGCGCGTTGGACAGAGCGGCTCATATAAGGTTCTGCTTGAGCATAAAAAAGTTTGCTCCTGAATTCTAAATTTTTATGATATCGTGCAAGCCAATCCTTGATGCGTTTATCATAGTCATAATTATCATAGTCATGAATGTGTAAGAAGAAGGAATTATATGAGTCTACCTAGCCTGCACATAGGTGATTTGACGGCATCCAAAGCCGTTGTGCAAGGAGGCATGGCTGTTCGCATATCGATGGCAAAGTTGGCGGCGGCAGTCGCCAATGAGGGCGGCATAGGGCTTATTGCCGCCTCTGGGTTGAAGCCGCCCGAGCTAGTTGAAAACATTCGAGCTGCCAAAAAGATGAGCAAAGGCGTCATCGGTATAAACGTCATGGTAGCCCTCACGGAATTTGCAAACCTTGTCAAAGCTGCGATCAAAGAGCGAATCGACCTCGTGGTGGCGGGGGCGGGTTTCTCCCGCGACGCGTTCAAGTGGTGCGCGGAGGCGAATATACCATTTGTGCCGATAGTATCATCGGTTAAGGCTGCGAAGATGTCTGAACGCCTGGGAGCCGCCGCAGTTATTCTCGAAGGCAAAGAGGCAGGCGGACACTTGGGAACATTAGAGTCTACCTGGGATGTCCTACCGGGCATAGTCGACGCGGTCGACATTCCGGTTATAGCGGCGGGCGGCATCCTAACCGGCGGTGACATCGCGCGAGCAATCGGCATGGGCGCCAGCGGCGTGCAAATTGGTTCGCGTTTTGCGATAAGCGAAGAGTCTAATGCGGCGTTGGCATGGAAAGAGGCGTGCATGGTCGCCGAGCCGGAAGATGTGCTCATAGTTCAAAGCCCGGTCGGATTGCCCGGCCGTGCACTTAATAGTCCGTTCGTTAAGAAATTGATGAGCATGGACGAGGATGCGCCGAAGGAAAAAGTCAAATGTGTAAAATGCCTCAAGGAGTGCAAAAAGAACTTTTGTATTATCGATGTGCTGGTCAAAGCGCAGCAAGGTGACCTTGAGAACGGCCTGATATTTTGCGGTGAGCGCATTGGAGAGATAAAGGAGATACTCTCCGTAAAAGAGATATTCCGGCGGCTTGTCGAGGAGTACGACCTTGCGACGAGGCCGGTGAGTACCTATGGGTAGACGGGTCGTCATCACAGGGATGGGGCCGTTTACCTCAGGCGCTGTCGGGCTGGAAGAATTCTGGTCTAGCATCATAGGCGGGAAATCGGGAATCAAGCAAATAGAGCGATTTTCAACGGCGGGATATACGACGACAATCGCTGGAGAGTGCACCGATTTTAAGCCGACCGACTACGTCGAAGGAAAAGAAGCGCGACGGATGGACCGGTTTCAGCAGTTCGCGGTCGCAGGTGCAACGCTCGCTCTCGAAGATGCGCAATTTACGATAACACAGGATAACGCCGAGAGGACCGGCGTCATAGTGGGTTCGGGTATCGGCGGTCTCGGCTCCATGGAAGAGCAACACCAGATACTCCAAGAAAAAGGCCCGCGGCGGGTGAGCCCGTTTGTAGTGCCG
>MELI01000095.1:29793-31136 GCA_001767575.1 Candidatus Aquicultor primus
TCATATTTGGAGCCAAAGGGCCGAACGTTTGCACCGTATCGGCGTGCGCGTCGAGCAGCCACGCCATTGGTGAAGCTTTCGAGACGATAAAGCGTGATATTGCAGATGTCATGATAACCGGCGGCGCCGAGGCATCGATAACGCCGCTCGGCCTTGCGGCGTTCTGCGCCGCTAGAGCCCTCTCAACGAGAAACGATGAGCCCACGATAGCGAGCAGGCCGTTCGATAGTGAACGAGACGGATTTGTCATGTCGGAGGGCGCCGGTATTCTCATCGTCGAGGAGCTTGAACATGCGCTGGCAAGAGGCGCAAAAATCTACGCTGAGATAATCGGGTACGGCGCGACGGGCGACGCCTACCATATAACCCAACCGGACCCGAGCGGTTCCGGAGCGATTAGGGCTATGCGGATGGCGCTCGACGAGGCGCTCATCGAACCCGAAGAGATAGACTATATCAATGCGCACGGCACGTCGACAGAAGTCGGTGATCTAGCTGAGACCAGGGCTATAAAGAGTCTCTTTGGTATGCATGCGCATAATATGCTGGTAAGCTCGACCAAGTCGATGACGGGTCATCTGCTGGGTGCGGCCGGCGGTGTGGAGATTATAGCGTGCGCGCTCGCCGTTGATCGCGGTATCGTGCCGCCGACGATAAATCTTGATAGTCCTGATGCGGAATGTGATTTGAACTATGTCCCGAATACGGCCGTTTACAAGGATATTTCGGTGGCATTATCGAACTCGTTCGGATTTGGCGGACATAACGCCTGCTTGATAATCAAAAAATATACACAATAGTTGCGATCTAATTATTCGATTAGGGCTTTGCCCGGACATAATGGCTAATAGCTCATAGATGATGACCAGTGCTATTAACTATGAGCTATGTGCCATGAGTTTTTGGGGCGGCCTGACAAGGGGTTGAGAAAATGTCGTTACCTGAAAACATTGCTATGGCCGAGAAATACCTCAACGAAGAGTTCGAAAACAAGCAGTTACTATTCCAAGCGCTGACGCACAGGTCGTACAGCTTCGAGCAAGATCTGCCCGAGACCAATGAGAAGCTCGAGTTCTTAGGAGACTCGGTTCTCAACTTAAGTATCACCGAGTATATTTATCATGAGTTCCCCGATTTGAACGAAGGGGACTTAGCAAAGCTTCGCGCCAACGTCGTCAACGCTAATTTTCTAGCCGACGTCGCAAAAACCTTGCATGTTGGAGAATGCTTGCTTATGGGCAAAGGCGCCGAGCAGACCGGGGGAAGGACCCGCGTTTCGATTCTAGGTGACGCCCTCGAAGCCATCATCGGTGCCGTTTACCTCGACCGGGGAATGGAAGCGG
>MELI01000095.1:31162-35871 GCA_001767575.1 Candidatus Aquicultor primus
TCCGACCTGGTAGATGATAGAGCCTCGAAAGGGCATTTCGGAGACCCGAAGACGCGCCTTCAGGAGCTTGTTATGGCGAAATACGGAAACATACCGAGATACCGAACCGTCGAAGAATTCGGGCCGATACACGATAGAAGCTTTATGGTGAAAGTCTATATAAACGACCAGGTATATGGGGGCGGCGTCGGTAAAAGCAAGAAGAAAGCGGAGCAAGAAGCGGCCATAGAGGCGTTGAATAAGCTCAAGCATGATTAGTAATATTGTGGGGAAAGTCTATATAATAACGAGATATGAGACACGTTCGATAGTGTTGAGTTTTAGCATTATAAGGAGAGCAACAATTGCAGCTAAAATCGTTGACGTTACGTGGCTTTAAGTCTTTCGCAGAACGGACAATACTCCGCTTTGAGCCGGGCGTTACCGCTATCGTCGGGCCTAACGGGAGCGGCAAAAGCAACATCAGCGATGCTGTGATGTGGGTTTTGGGAGAACAGAGCGCCCGCACCCTGAGGAGCGGCTCGATGGAGGACGTCATATTCGCGGGCAGCGCTGCGAGGCCCGCTCTGGGCATGGCCGAAGTCTCCCTTACGCTCAGTAATACCGATGGTACGCTGCCGATCGAGTTCAGCGAAGTGACCATAACGAGGCGTCTCTATCGTTCGGGAGAGAGCGACTACTACATAAACAACTCGCCATGCAGGCTTCTCGATATTCAGGAACTCCTATCCGACTCGGGTTTGGGCAAAGGCTTATACTCTATTATAGGACAAGGTCGTCTCGAAGAGATTCTCAGCAGTAAACCGGAGGAGAGGCGTATTCTTCTGGAAGAAGCGGCGGGAATCCTAAAACATAAGAGGCGAAAAGACCGCGCCATAAAAAAGCTCTCATCTATGGAGCAAAACCTGCAGCGTGCCAAAGACATCTCGCAAGAAGTCGGGCGCCAGCTCAAACCACTGCAAAGCCAGGCCAACAAGACTCATGAACATTTTACGCTCAACGGACGATTACGCACGCTCGAAGTAAGCCTCGCCGTCATGGACCTCAAAGAATTGCAGCGGGACTGGGAAGACGCCATCGCTAAGGAAACCCTTCTCGGTGGGGACCTGAGTACACTTAAAAAGGAACTCTCCGGCGAACATGGAACATCCGAGAAGCTCCAACTCGAATTCGAAACGAAGAATTTTTATTCCGGCGACATAAGCGAAAAGCGCAGAAAACTGCAGTCGTTCGAAGAACGTCTTCGCTCCAGTATTATCGTTCTTGAGGAGAAATTTAAGAACATCGAGCAAAGAACGGGCGATATCCGGCACAACATATCCCAAGCTGAACAGCGAAAACATAGCCTTAATGACCAGCAGAGATGGTTAAACAAGGAGCGGGCCGGCCTTGCGGCGGCGCTCGAAGCGAATGAAACATCCGTTGTGGACCTCGAAGACAAAGTCAAAGCGCTGGAGAAGAAGCGTGGAGACCTGGAAGCCGACATCAGCAACCTCAAAGTCAAATCGCAGACCGAGACGCGCGCCGCCGAAGACTACCAGCGCTCCATCGGTGATTTGCAGCTGGCGATTCAGACGGCCGAGAACCAGCTGGAGTTCTTGAAGGAGGAGTTCTCGTACACCAAAAAGAACAAGGCGAAATTATATCAGAGTGTAGAGGATAAAAAGCGCGAAATCGAGCTGATAGGCATCGAGCTCTCCCGGCTTGAATTCCAGCTCAACGAAAAAGCGATACACTTGGAGCAGCTCTCCGCTGAACTCGACGAAGCACGTGAATCGGAGAGCGCACTGCGCGAGGAACAAGCCGGCGTAAAAGCACGAATACAAGCGCTAGCCGATATCATCGACTCTTTCCCGACCAGTGATGACATAGCACAATCCCTCGGCTCGATAGAGCTACCGAGCCTCCTGGGTCTCGTCAAGGATGTGATTACAGTAAAGCCGGAGTATGAGCGCGCTATCGAGGCGGTGCTCGGCGGCGATATATTCTGCGTCATCCTTGAAGACGCCGAAGGCCTCGAAGATATCGTACGAGCAAAACACCGCGAATCCGCAGGCCTCACATCATTCATCGCCAGTGACCGGGCACGGTTTAAGCTTCCGAGCGACACCTTGCCGTTAGCGACATGGGCGCTCGAAGTCGTCTCGTACCCGGATGAGTTCAAATTCGCCATCAGCGCACTATTGAGTCACGTCTACATCGTCTCGGGCATCGATTCGGCCCTGCGACTACAGGACAAGCTAGACCACGAGATAATCGTTACGACCGACGGCGAGGTTGTTCTTCCAAACGGCAAGGTCATTATAGGCGCCGCAAGTGAGGCGGTAGGCATACTCAGCTACCAGAGGGAGCTTAAGGAGCTGGAAGATACGCTGAACACGGTAGAGAAAAAGATGGTGCACATTCGCGACAAACGCCAGGAACTCGTCGACATGCTGAAGAACCAGGAATCGAAAAAGGCGGATATATGGTCGATTATCCAGGCAAAACGCGTTGAGCAATCCAAATTAAAACAATCCCTCTCCGACATGGAGCCGGAGATCGAGCGCATGGCTTGGCGCGAAAAAGATATGCACTCTAAAATCGAGGGCCTGGAGACGAACCTGAAACAAGACCGCGAGGACATACTCAAAATCAAACAGGAATTAAAACTCCACCGGGATAAGCTCTATTCGACACAGTTCAAGTTGGATGACTCTGTGAAGACGCGCGATGCTTGGCTAGAGAATGAAACAAAGTTAAGACTGGACCTCGGAAAGCTCAAGGTAGACATAGAATCCATAAAAGATAAGGACGCAAATCATGCGCGCAGGCTAAACAATATCAGCAAGGAATTACACTCCTTCGACGAGCAAACGGAGCAGGAACGCAGGTTCCTAGGCTTTATCGAAGCGCTCAAGGCAAAAGTATTACCGCTCAAAACCGCCTATGAGATGCTCGTTGAGTCGGTGTCGTTCAGGCATCATCAGATATCGGAGATGATGACCTTTGAAGAGGGCACACTCGAGGACCTGCGCCAAGACCTGCGCCAGAGCCAACTCCACATAAACCGATTGAGTGACCGCATCGAGTCGACGGTCAAGAGCATACACGAGCTCGAAGTAGGCAAGGCACAGCTCGAGCTCAAAGTGACGACCGCCGTTCAAAAAGTAGTCGACGAATTCGATGTGCCCCTCGAAAAAGCGCTAGAGCATGAACTTGGAATTTCGCGCGAAGACGCCGAGACCGAGTCGTCCGAGGTCCGCAGGAAAATAGCGATGCTCGGGCCCGTCAACCCTATCGCGGTCGAGGAGTACGAGCAGCTCCAGGAGAGGTATGCGTTCTTTACCGACCAAATTCAGGACCTGCAGAGGAGCAAGCGCGCATTGATGAAGGTCATTAGCGCTATCGAGCAGAAGATGAAGACTAAGTTTGTCGACACCTTTGAACTGGTCAATGAGAGCTTCCAGAAGGTCTTTGAATCGCTCTTTCCGGGCGGCCAGGCCGAACTTATCCTTAGTGAACCGGATGACATAGCCAACAGCGGAGTCGACATCATAGCTCAGCCGGGCGGCAAAAAGTTGCAACGGCTCTCTCTCCTTTCCGGCGGCGAGAAATCGCTCGTCGCATTGGCCTTTTCGTTCGCGATATATCAGATTAAACCGAGCCCGTTCTATATACTCGATGAGGTCGAAGCAGCGCTCGACGATATCAACCTGCAACGATTTATATCCTTAGTCCACAAAATCAGACGGGATAGCCAAATCCTAATCGTGACACACCAGCGCCGGACGATGGAGGTCGCTGATTCGCTCTACGGCGTCTCCATGCAAGCCGACGGCGTCTCCCGCCTGATTTCGCAGAAATTCAGCGAAGTCACCGTGGGCACTGCTTAACTCCAAAGCCGGCGTCGCCGTCGACGCTAATCCGTGCCGGCAATATGCCGTATGTTATGATAATAATTTCCTGAAAGGATTTTCATGGATTAGACACAGGGATTTTAACTGATCGTAGCTCAGCCCTTTAGGGCTGATAACGGCCATGCATATGCGATTATCAGGGCTAAAGCCCTGAGCTACGGGAGATAAAATATGAGTTGCAAAATCCCTGAGACATAAACCGCATTGAGTGACAAAAACGATTGAGGTGCGAATCGAGTGAAATGGTTTAGACGTCAAGAAAAACATGATGAAGCGGAAGAGCTTGAAGCTATAGAAGATGAGGCGGCTGCGCGGGCCGCAGAAGAGGCGATTGATGAGGCGGCCGAGGTCGAGCTGGACGTACTCGAAGAAGCCGAAGTCGAGGCCGAAGAGTTGTACGAGGAAGAGGGCGATCAAGAGACTGCCTCCTGGTTTGCGCGCCTCAAGAAAGGCCTGACTAAGAGCCGCGAGAATATCGTCGGAAAAATCAGCACGCTATTGACGATGCACGGCAAGATTGATGATGAACTCTGGGATGAGATCGAAGCCATTCTAATCCAGGCCGACCTCGGAATCCATTCATCGACGCGCGTCATCGACAGTGTGCGCGACAGTGTGGAGCGCGAGCGAATCAGTGACGCAGAAGAGGTGATGGGCCTGCTTAAAAGCGAACTCACCCGCATCCTAAAAGCAGAGTCCCCGCAAACTCTCGACCATGCCGCCGGGCGCCGCATCTATCTGATTGTCGGCGTCAACGGTACCGGAAAGACGACGACCATAGCCAAATTGGCACGTAGTTTTGTCAAGGAC
>MELI01000095.1:35881-36792 GCA_001767575.1 Candidatus Aquicultor primus
AGCCGTCGAGCAGCTCGATATCTGGGCCAAGCGCATGGGCGTCGATATCGTAAAACACGAACGCGGAGCAGACCCCGCCGCCGTCGTCTACGATGCCATCCACGCCGCCAGCGCCAGGCGCATAGATGTCCTTCTAATCGATACCGCCGGCAGGCTCCATACGTACGTCAATCTCATGGAGGAACTCAAGAAGATAAAGCGCATCGCCGAGCGCGAAAAAGGCGACGCCGACCTTCAGACATTGCTTGTAATCGATGCGACTACCGGCCAGAACGGTATCGCGCAAGCGCGTCTCTTCGATGAGGCGCTTGACGTCGATGGAATTGTGCTGACAAAACTCGACGGCACCGCCAAGGGCGGAATCATTCTAGCCATCCACGACGAACTGGCGATACCAATCCGATATGTCGGTGTCGGTGAAGGTATGGACGACCTCAAAGACTTCAACGCAGACGAGTTTATAGAGGCGCTCATCGGCTCTTAAACACCCCTTAAAATCGATCGATACCGCAGCAGCCCACAACAGACTTTGTCTCTAAAGATTCCAAAATTTAATCCGATAGAACATATATGCAGCTCACAGGCAATATATATTGATGCTGTAGATAGCCCGTAGCATACACAAAAATTTTGGAGGCCATACGATATGAAACTCGCGTTTGTAGTGGCAGTCAACGTCTCAATCATTGCGTCCATCGTGATTCTCATCCACGAGTACCGCAGGAAAACCGAACGGAAGTACCTGATAGGAGCAGCCGTCTTTGCAGCGATGTTTTTGGTCATTCTAGGCAGCACCATAGCGGATATCTTCTCCTTGGGCCTGCCGGCATTAATTCATAAGGCAAGTGACATTGTAGCGGTGCCGGTATTTCTAGCGGCGGGAGCTGTCATATATTCAATCGCAGCTTCGG
>MELI01000095.1:36806-39498 GCA_001767575.1 Candidatus Aquicultor primus
AACGAGTCGCAAATCAAAGCTCAACGATACGTCAGCCAGGGTAATTTTGCCATGGCTAAAGAGGAGATCGAGCAAGCAATCGCCGCCAATCCGAACGATGCGCTCAACTACTACGCGCTCGGTGTCATTCACTACAACTTAAAGCAATTCGGCAAAGCTCAAAAGAACCTCAAGCAAGCCGTCTTCATAGAACGAAAGAACTCAGACGCATGGTTTTTGATAGGGCGAATCTATTACGAGAAATATGATTTCGACAAGGCTTCAAAGTATTTTGAAAAAGCCATCGAAATAGAACCCGCGATGATAAAAGCGCGTTTCGGCCTCGCCTCCATATTGTTCGAGCGTGGCCTAATCGACAAGGCGTCACACCACTATGCGAGGATTATCGAGGTCGACCCGATGAATGCCAACGCACATTACAACCTTGGCTCATGCTATCTCGAAAATGAACTCTATCGCGAAGCCATTCGGGAGCACGAGATATCGGCGGGCCTCGATACCAACAATGCCTACGCATATTATTGGATCGGGTATTCGTATATCCAGCTCGATGATAGAAAGCGCGCCGGGCAAGCCTTTGCCAGGTCGCTGGAGCGCGGTTACGAGGGAGCGGCTGAAGCGCTCAAAGATTTGATCTAATGTGCCTGTATTCACGGCGGTCTGCGGCCAGACGGCGCGGTACCGCCGTTTTTTTTCGAACCGGTACCGGCGGCAAGAGGTGAGCATATTGCATAGCTATGGTACATTATCTGCATGAGCAAGAAACGGCCTATTCTTTTTAATATTTTTCAGGATGCTTTTTACTTCTTCGACAAGCATTGGATTGCCATAGTCGCGGGAGCCCTTTTGTCGGTCGGGCTTGCCGACATCGTGAGCTATCTCTTGAGCGTCTTTGTTCCGATGGGCGCTGTCGACCTCCAAGCTGCCACCGGCAGCGACATCAAGATCGAAAACTTCGTTCTTGTTGAAGCCGGAGCCGTATTTCTTGCCGGCGTCTGGTTTCGCGGCTATATAGCGGTGCTGGTCGGGGGCAATGCGGGCGCAACCACCCTGAGCCTATCGAACGCGTTCAAAGCGGCGGCTAAGCTTTACGCGCGTTTGCTGGCCTTGAATCTTGTCGCCATTATCATAACCTATATCACAGCCGCTATCGGATTACTCATCATGTCGGCCAATGCGTTCGGCGCTATCTTGCTCATGCCGGCTATCCTATTTTCAGTATGGTTCTCGCTAATAACTCCCGTCGCCGTCTTCGATGGCGCCGAGGGGATACTGCCGCGACTCAAGAGAAGTCGCTCGCTGGTGAGCGGCCACTTCGTGCAAGTCCTTTTTCTGATGTTTATAGTTATTACGCCGACCTTTGCCATGACCGGTATCGGGGAAGACACGGCGCTCTTCTGGCCCGTGCTGACCTTCGTCAATGTCAGTACCTCAATACTAGACGGATTGTTCATCACTTTCGCCTACCACCGTCTCAGAGCCGCCCACGCGGCCGAACTCCTTGCCAAGAGAAATGCCGCACAGGTCTCAAACGATGAAAGCGCCTAACCCCGTGGGATGCTCCGCGTGACCTGCGATGCGGTTTAATACATGTTTTCATACCCCCATTCATATCCTTGACAGTATTTACTACCTGGTATAATATTGACAAGGCTGGGAATACTATTCCCAGCTGAATTTTATTTACTAGCTATAAAAGTAGGGGCTTCAGTGTTTGATAACCTGTCCACAAAACTACAGGACATATTCGGCAAACTGAAATCGCGCGGAAAGCTCTCCGAGAAGGATGTCGATGCTGCCATGCGCGAGGTTCGCCTTGCGCTGCTCGAAGCCGACGTCAACTATAAGGTCGTTAAGGACTTCGTTTCGAAAGTAAAAGAGCGCGCCATCGGTGGAGAAGTCCTCGATAGCCTTACCCCCGGCCAGCAGGTCGTAAAGATAGTCAACGAGGGTTTGACCGATTTGATGGGCTCGACCGAGAGCAAACTGAGTTTCGCCCCGCGCCCGCCGAGCATCATCATGCTGGTGGGACTGCAAGGGTCTGGTAAGACGACGACCTCGGCTAAGCTCGCATATCACCTGAGGTCGAGCGGCAAACGACCCTTCCTGGTCGGCGCCGATGTCTACAGACCGGCTGCCATCGACCAGCTGAGGACCCTCGCCGAAGAAAATAATATATCCTTCTATAGCGACGACCCGTCGACCGCGCCGCTGACGATAGTCAAAGACGGTATCAGGGCCGCCAACCAGAACGGCTCGGACGTCATTATTGTCGATACGGCGGGCCGTCTCCATATCGACGACGATATGATGCTCGAGTTGGAGCAAATCAAAAAGGAAGTTAAACCCCATCAGATTTTGCTCGTGGTCGATGCGATGACCGGTCAGGACGCTGTAAATGTGGCGCAAGCGTTCCGCGAGCGACTCGACTTCGACGGGGTCGTGATGACAAAGCTAGATGGTGACGCCCGAGGAGGCGCCGCACTCTCTATCAAAGCCGTGACCGGGCGGCCGATAAAGCTGGTAAGCGTCGGCGAGAAGATGGACAGCCTGGAGCCGTTCCATCCCGACCGCATGGCTTCGAGGATTCTGGGCATGGGCGATATCCTGACGCTGATTGAGAAGGCGCAGGCCAATATAGATGAAAAGCAAGCGCGAGAGATGGAAGATAAGCTGCGTAGGGCGGATTTCA
>MELI01000096.1:0-248 GCA_001767575.1 Candidatus Aquicultor primus
CCATGGGTGTCGTTGCCGCGCTCGTAGTCTTTACTAACACGTTGAGCGCGGTTCGTGAGCGGCGCCGGGAAATAGGGGTCTTTCGCGCGGTAGGCTACCGCCAATCCCACATCGCTTTTATAGTACTCTTGGAATCGGCTATAGTCGGGCTGGCAGCCGGAGTGAGCGGGTATCTCACCGGTTTTATGGCGGCGGGCTATATCGCGCCGGTCGCCACCGGTATGGACGTCGGTGTTGTCTTCGACCCA
>MELI01000096.1:254-8864 GCA_001767575.1 Candidatus Aquicultor primus
GCGGCTATTGCTATCGGCAGCGTAGTGGTTCTGTCGCTGCTGTCCAGTTTATACCCCGCGGTGGTGGCCGCCCGTCTCGACCCGTCCGAGGCGTTAAACTCTATAATATAGGATGTTCTGATGAGATTAGATACGATTGCTCTTAAGAATCTGGCGCGAAGAAAAGGGAAAGCGGCGCTGGTCGTCGTCGGTTTGGCCGTCGGTATTGCGACGATGGTCTCTATCGTCACCTTGATGCTCGCTTTCGAAAAGAGCATCGACACCCAGCTCGACGCGTTTGGCTTCAATATCGTGGTCTATCCCGCATCCACGAGCCTCTCGCTAAATTATGGCGGTATGAACATCTCGGGTGTCGATACGTTCGAGGTCGAGACCTTGACCGAGGCGGATATCGAGAAGGCGCGCCGGATTCGGAGCGCCAATGATATTACGGCCATATCGCCCAAGGTACTGCAGGCAATCGAGGTAAAGAATAGGAAAGCGCTGCTCGTCGGAGTCGATTTCGACGAGGAGTTTCAGGCCAAGAAGTGGTGGAAGGTCATGGGGCACAAGCCTTCGTCGAAAGACCAGGTCATTCTCGGCTCGGATGCCGCAAGGAACCTCCGCCTCAAAGCGGGAGATTCGATGAAAATCGGCTCACAGAGCTTTAAGGTGGCGGGGATTTTACATGAGACCGGAAGCCAAGACGACGGCTTGGTCTTTAGCGATATTGAACGGGCGCAGGCGCTTTTCGACCGGGGACAAGATTTAAGCCTCATCGAAATATCGGCGCAGCGAAGCGAACAAATCGACAACGTCGTGGCTGAGTTAGAGAAGGCGCTTCCGGGTGCCGAGGTCTCCTCAATCAAGCAGGCGGTCAAATATCGGGAAGAAGCGATGGGCTCACTTGCGAGATTCGGGTTGATAGTGACCGCAATTATCATAATGATAAGCGGGTTTATAGTCTTTGTGACGATGACCTCATCGGTCAACGAACGCAAGCAAGAGATAGGTGTGTTTCGGGCGATGGGGTATCGGAAGTCGAGCGTTGCCCGTATAATCCTTACCGAAGCGCTCGCAGTCAGCGTCGTCGGCGGTATTGTCGGCTATATTGCCGGCTTCGGCGCCACATATGCGCTGCCGCAGGTCGTGCCAAGTATCGAGCTGCCGGTAGAGGCCAGTTCGTCGGTCTTTTTGTTGGCGCTAGCGATAGCGGTCCTAGTCGGGCTTGTCTCGAGCTTGATGCCGGCGCGCCGCGCCGCGAATATGGATCCGGCCGACGCGCTCAAAAGTCTTTAGGAGGTTTTTTAAATGTCGCTGGTGATAGCGAATGGGGTCTGTAAATACTATGGAAACGATGAGAAGACGAGAGTCCATGCACTTCTGCGCGTCGAATTTACGATAGAGCCGGGCGAGTATATCGCGGTCATGGGTCCATCCGGGAGTGGCAAGAGCACGCTACTGGCCATCCTTGGCGCGATGACCCCGCCGAGCGAGGGGTCGCTTCTCGTCGACGGCATCGATGTCTACGCGCTTTCGCAGGAGAAACGGGCCGATTTCAGGCGCGAATACCTGGGATTCGTCTTTCAACAGCCGCAGCTCATACCGTATCTTACGGCGCTTGAAAACGTGATGCTGCCGCTGGTCATATCCGACGTCAAAGACAAGAAAGGTCTGGCAGCGCAGATGCTCGAGAAAGTAGGTCTTGGGGACAAAGCCAAGCGGTTGCCTTCAGAGCTTTCCGGCGGTGAGCAGAGCCGTGTCGCGATTGCGCGGGCTATTGTTAACGACCCGCCTATGCTCCTGGCCGACGAACCGGTGGGTAGCCTCGACAGCAAGACCGGCTCCGAGATACTCGATCTTTTTCAAGCTTTGCATGCGGACGGCCAAACCATAATAATGGTCACGCACAACCCTGAATCGATTCGCGATACCGGTCGTTTGATACAGCTAAAAGATGGTGTCATAGTGAGCGATGCTGCGACCGGGGAAGTGTTGCCCGCGGAAAGCCATGCTATCGGTAATGGCGCATGCAGGTAAAGTCCAGCTCACGATTAGTGTTCATGTGGGCATCGAGACCAGCCCATCGCCGGTCGTTCATTTGGCAGGATTATAGAGGGTGCTAAGTCGGCTAGGTCTTTACAAAGCGCTGGATGACATCCATCAGTTCCTGTATGGCCGAATCCCCGTCCTCGTTCGACAGAGCGTCCCGCACACAGCCTTTGATGTGGTCATCAAGGATGATTAGTCCCACGCGTTGAGTCGCGCCGAGAACCGACGATATCTGGACCAGAATGTCGACGCAATACTTTTCGTCGTTTACCATTCGCTGGATACCACGGAGCTGGCCCTCAATACGCTTAAGCCTTGATAAAATCTTTTCTTTGTCGGCTGTATATGAAGTCATTTCTCCACCTCACTCGACCTCACCTGGATACGTATACCCCTATTATCTTAGGATTTTGTGAAAGTGTCAACAATCTGTATAAATTCACCTTGCTACATGGTCGACGATTTGACTTTACAAGTGCGCAAATGATAACGTGATACATATAGGGGGCATGGGTATCATTTGCCGGTTTTTATTGATATCAGAGGCGGGCGCTATCCCATATGCGGCGTTAAGCGATTGGCCGCGCACCATAAGAGGAATATTGATTCGGTGCGTAGAAGCACGCTCTATCTTAGATAAGAATAGAAGGTGAAGTCGTGGAGACTATAAAAGTGATTCTTCCCGTCACGGGCATGACGTGAGCATCGTGTGTGCGCCGCGTGGAAACGGCGCTTCAGAAAGTAGACGGCGTAATAGGTGTAAATGTAAGCCTGGCAAGCCAAAAGGCGACTATCGAGATAGATAAGGGCAAAGCCTCGGTCAACGACCTTTTGGCGGCTATCAAAGAATCAGGTTACGATGTCGCAGTCGAGGAGATAGCGATTCCCATCGGTTTGATGACTTGCGCTTCGTGCGTGCGCCGCGTGGAGCAAGCGCTTCTCGCAGTCGAAGGGGTATTGTCCGCCAACGTAAACCTGGCGACGGAAAAGGGAACCGTTGCGTATATCCCGTCGGTCGTCACTCCTAACCGGGTCAAGCAGGCGATTATCGATGCGGGATACGAGGTGCGGGAGGCCGAAGACGCGGGGGAAGCTCTTAAGTCGCGGAGTGAAGCCGAAGAGATAAAGCGTCGCTTGATCATCGCCACAGCGCTCACTGTCATTGTGATGATAGGCAGTATGCACGATTTTATCCCTGCGCTGATGCAGATCCCGGCCAAGACGAGGTTTCTGATACTCTTAGCTCTGGCGAGCCCGGTCCAGTTCTGGGCGGGCTGGCGTTTCTATCGTGGGGCGTATCTTACGGCCAAACACGGCACCACCGACATGAACACTCTGGTTGCGGTCGGAACTACGGCAGCGTATCTCTATAGCATCGCGGTCACCTTTGCCCCCGAGCTCTTCGAGGCCCAGGGGATCATGCCGGCGGTCTACTACGATACCTCGGCGGTGATTATCACCCTTATCCTTTTCGGACGATATCTTGAGGCAAACGCAAAAGGAAGGGCTTCGGACGCTATAAAGAAACTCCTTGGGCTCCAGGCGAAGACCGGACGCGTAGTCCGTGACGGCCGGGAGGTCGATATCGCCATCGACGCAATCGTCGCCGGTGACATCGTGCTGGTTCGACCCGGAGAGAAAATCCCCGTCGACGGCGTTGTGGTCGACGGCTATTCATCGATAGACGAGTCGATGATAACCGGCGAGAGCATCCCGGTCGAAAAGCGCGCAGACGACGAGGTTATCGGTGCGACGATAAACAAGACCGGCGCATTCAAGTTCAAAGCGACCAAAGTCGGCAGTGAGACCGCCTTGGCGCAAATAGTAAAGCTCGTCGAGGAAGCGCAGGGCTCCAAAGCCCCCATCCAGCGTCTCGCCGACATCGTGGCGAGCTATTTTGTGCCGACGGTCATAACCATCGCGGTGCTGACGTTTGTCGTCTGGTATGTCTTTGGCCCGAAACCGGCGTTTACGCTGGCTTTGCTCAACTTTGTCGCGGTTCTCATCATAGCTTGCCCATGCGCGCTGGGGCTGGCCACACCGACGGCCATCATGGTCGGCACCGGCCAGGGAGCGCAGAACGGCATTCTTATCCGTGATGCGCAGGCGCTTGAGAATGCTCACAAGATAAACACTATCGTTTTGGATAAAACAGGCACTTTGACGCAGGGTAAACCGGTCTTAACCGATATCGTCGCGGCAGGAGGGTTTGGCGACGACGATATTTTGCGATTTGCCGCATCGGCCGAACGCGGCTCCGAGCATCCGCTCGGTGAAGCGATAGTCGCTCGCGCCAAAGAACGCGAGCTCATCCTGGGCGAGCCGCAGGATTTCGAGTCGTTTACCGGCCGGGGCATCGGTGCGACCATTGATGGGCGCCGTGTGATGTTGGGCAACGCCCGCTTTATGGAGGAGCGCAATATCGAACTCAACGACTTGGGTGAGGCCGCTGAAAAGCTCTCCACCGAGGGCAAAACACCGATGTACGTCTCGGTCGACACGGAGGTAGTCGGCATCGTCGCCGTCGCCGACGTCTTAAAGGAGAACTCGAAGGCAGCGGTTGGGAGGCTTAAGGGCATGGGGCTCGAGGTCATTATGATAACCGGCGACAACGAGCGCACGGCCAAGGCTATCGCGAGCCAAGCAGGCGTCGACCGCGTTTTCGCAGAGGTATTGCCGGCCGACAAAGCCCGTGAGATAAAGCGCCTGCAGGATGAGGGACGGGTCGTCGCTATGGTGGGCGACGGCATCAACGATGCGCCGGCGCTCGCGCAGGCAAACATCGGTATCGCGATAGGGACCGGCACCGATGTTGCAATAGAAGCATCCGATATCACGCTGATCAGCGGCGACCTTCAAGGTCTGGTGACGTCGATTGCGCTCAGCCGAAAGACACTTAAGACCATCTACCAAAACCTGTTCTGGGCATTCTTCTATAATATAATACTAATACCCGTGGCGGCCGGCGTTCTCTACCCATTCTTCGGGATTAGTCTCAACCCTATGTATGCGGCCGCGGCGATGGCCTTGAGCTCGGTCTCGGTGGTATCGAATTCGCTGAGGCTGCGCAGGTTCAAGGCGCCGCAGCTCACGGCTTCGATATAGGCAGGTGGGTGTAAAAGATCCTCAAAAAGGTTATCATTTAGCCAAGAGAGATTCGAGGTTCGGCGCTTGCCGGACCTGGCGGTAAATAGCGTGGGGTTAGGGTATGGGCATTGAGCTATTTAGAATCGCACAAATATCGGACCTGCACTGCGGCGACAGCCGCTTTGAAGAGGGCCTCATGCTCAGTGCTATTCAGGAGATAAATGAGGCTGAGCCGAATGTAGTAGTCGTCTGCGGCGACCTGACGACTGCGGGCTATTTGGACGAGTTCGAGCAGGCCAAGAATTATATCGACATGCTTCGCTGCCCCATCAAAATAATCGTCGCCGGCAATCATGACCACCGTAATCTCGGTTACCTCCATTTCGAAAACATGTTTGGCACCCGCTACAAGACCTACGACCTCCAATTCGGGATGTCGTCGCAGGATGGTCTCGACGAACGGATAAAGTTCGTCGCCGTCGATTCATGCAAGCCCGACCTCAACGATGGCGAGATAGGCCGCGAGCATTACGATTGGCTTAAAGAAGAATTCGCCGTCGAGAACACCTTTAAAGTCTTCATTCTCCACCACCACCTGGTGAGCGTGCCCGGAACGGGGCGCGAGCGAAATATCGTATGGGATGCGGGCGATGTCTTGGCGCGCTTGCGCGGCGCCGGCGTAAACCTGGTGTTCTGCGGTCACAAGCACGTGCCGTATGTGTGGTCGGTCTCGAACATGCTTCTTATAAATAGCGGCACCGCCTCGACTTATCGAACCCGTGGCTTTACGGAACCCTCCTATAATATCGTGGAGATATTACCCGGCGACGTGGTGGTGAAGACGAAAGTCCCCGGTGAGGATTTTGCCCAGGAATGGAGTTTTCCGCGATATCCCGTCTTTTGACGAAGGAACTGCAGTCCGGTTGAAGAACTTAACATTTAGCTCGAATGATGTGATTGATAAGGGTGGTATTTGTATGAGTTCGCGAAGTGGGGCAATCGGAGTCGATATCGGCGGCACAAAGATCGCGGCAGCGACCGTCGACCGGCAGGGAAACATCGTCTCATCGCACACGATCTCCACACCATTGCAATCGAGCGAAGTCGCGGTCGATGCGATTACCCGGCTCATAGAGACAATTAAGACGGCCTCGTCCGGGATAGTCGAGCCGGTGGGCATCGGCATTGCGGTGGCGGGTACCGTCGACTGGGCGCACGGCACCATCGTGCAATCGCCGAACCTTCCTTTTAGCGATTTAAAGCTTCGCGCGATAATCGAAAAGAGCTGTGGGCTGCCGACAGTCCTCGACAACGACGCTAATCTGGCGACCTTTGGAGAGAAGCACTACGGGACCGCGCGCGATGCCAATCATATTGTCGGCCTGACACTCGGCACCGGCATCGGCTCGGGCATTATTTGCGATGGGCGGCTCTACCGGGGAGCGACCGGCAGTGCCGCTGAGCTGGGGCACATGGTAATCTCTGCGTCAGGTCCCAGATGCACTTGCGGCTCGTACGGGTGTTTCGAGGAGATGGCGTCCGGAAGAGCGCTCGTTCGCTTTGCAAGAGCGCGGTTCGTGCTCGACGGGGGCGGTCTCATCGGTGAGATGGCCGGCGGCGATCCGGTGCGGGTAACCGGCCCGATGGTGACCGAAGCGGCCCGCCAGGGCGACGTCGCAGCCAACGAGGTCTTCGCCGAGGTTGGTTTTTGGCTCGGAATAGGCATTAACAATGTTATCAACATCTTCAACCCGGAAATCGTAGTCATCGACGGCGGCATGGCCGAAGTCGGCGAGCTGGTGCTCGCTCCGGCTAGAGCGGTCGTAGCTGAGAGAGCTCTTCACCCGAATAAAGACGTTGCGAAAATCGTCCGTGGTCAACTCGGAAACCAAGCCGGGATGCTCGGTGCGGCCGCCCTCGTATTCGAGACCTTCGATGCCGGGTAGCCCTAATCAGAAGCTCAAGCCTCCTCTTTGCGCTGAATGGCACATCAATCATCCGCATAAATAGTCACAAATCCCTTATTAAGCCGGCATTTCTAGTTTTCCGATGGCGCGAAGCGGGTAAATCACTGTCAATACGTCTCAGGATTTTGACGTTAAAATCGGCGACTCGATAATCAATACTATTAATATGCCAAAGCTTAGCCCGGTACTTATAAGTGATGCTCAGCCCTTTAGGGCTGACTGTCATAGTGGTGAAAGGAGATAAAATGGGTTCAAAGACGGTCAAAAAAACAACAGGTAAGCCGACCGAAGTGCCTGTCGAAGGCCTTCGAAAGGTGTGCGACGCGAGCATCTTTAAATTTAGCTCTACCGAGGAGGTCGAGCCGCTCGAGGGAACGGTCGGGCAAGCGAGAGCGCTCGAAGCGATAGAGTTCGGCTTAGGCATCAAGACAAAAGGTTTTAACCTTTATGCATCCGGACCCCTTGGGGTGGGCAAGACCTCGACAGTCAAAGCCTATATTCAGAAGCGGGCCAAGGAGGAGCCGGTCCCCGACGACTGGTGCTATGTCAACAATTTTGTCGACCCCGACCGCCCGTTGGCGATATCGCTTCCCGCCGGGCACAGCAGGGAATTCGCCAAACATATGGATGAGCTTATCGAGAGCGCGCGCGAAGAGATTCCGAAGGCCTTCGAGAGCAAAGAGTATGAGGAGCGCAAGTCGCGCATCTCAAATGATTTCGAAGCCGAAAAGGAGAAAGGCTTCGGCGAGATAGAGAAGAAAGCGGAGGAGCGCGGTTTTGCGGTCGACATAACTCCCTCGGGCATTGCCACGCTTCCGTTGAGAAAAGGGAGACCCTTGCGCAGAGAAGAGTTCGGTCTCCTCCCCGACCAGGAGCGAAAAGAGATTCAAACGGCGGCGGAAGGGCTGCAATCCGAGATCAACGAGGTCTTAGGTCGTATTAGGCGAACCGAAAAGGAAGCCAAGCAGAAAGTCCAGGAGCTGGACAAGGAGACTTCGCTCTTTGCGATAGGCCACTTGCTCGAGGATTTACGCGGTATTTATAAGGACCACGCCAAGGTCATCGCTTATTTGGAGCAGATAGAGAAGGATATCATCGAGAATTTGAACGATTTTCGCATCACCGAGAAGCCGGTGGTGGCTATGCCCGGCCTCGAGGCGTTCCAGAAGCAACCGACCTTCGACCGGTACAAAGTAAACGTCGTTGTCAACAACAGCGAACTCGAGGGTGCCCCGGTCGATTTCGAACTTAACCCTTCGTACTATAATTTGACCGGTAAAACCGAGTATAAGGCGACCTTTGGCGCGATGAGCACCGACTTTACATTGATAAAAGCGGGCGCGTTCCACCGGGCAAACGGCGGCTATTTACTCGTGAACATATTGGACCTGCTCATGAGCCCGCTCGCCTGGGATATGCTTAAACGCGCTTTGCACAGCGAGGAAATACGGATTGAGCTTATGGGCGAGCAGTTCAGGGCGATTCCGGCGTCGACCATCAAGCCGGAGCCCATTCCACTCAATGT
>MELI01000096.1:8886-17366 GCA_001767575.1 Candidatus Aquicultor primus
GGACGAGGACTTCCGGGAGCTTTTCAAGGTGAAAGCCGACTTCAATATAGAGATGGACCGTACCGATGAGCACATGCTCAGATATGCGAGCTTTATCAGTAGCAGGGTCCAAGAGGCGAAGCTTAAGCCGTTCGACCCGTCGGGGGTCGCGAAAGTCGTCGAATACGGATCCTGGCTTGCGGGCGACCAGAAGAAGCTCTCGACCCGCTTCATGGACATAGGCGATATGGCCAGCGAGGCGAGTTATTGGGCGACGGCGGACAACAGCTCGGCGGTCGTCAACGCCGGGCATGTGGACAGGGCGGTCGAGCATAAGCGATTCCGGTCTAATATGATAGAGGCCAAGACGCAGGAGCTTATCGATAGAGATATCGTGATGATAAAGACCGAGGGTGAAGTCGTCGGGCAAATCAACGCGCTCTCCATTATAAGTCTGGGTGATTACTATTTCGGCCGGCCCTCCCGGATTACCGGTAAGGTCCATCTAGGCAAACGCGGCGTCGTCGATATCGAGCGCGAGATATCCATGAGCGGGCCGAGCCACAGCAAGGGCGTTCTCATCCTCGCGAATTATCTCGCCGGCATGTACGCGACGGACAAGCCGCTGTCGATGTCGGCGAGTATCACGTTCGAGCAGAGCTACGAAGGTGTAGACGGCGACAGCGCATCAAGCACTGAGCTTTACACGATTCTCTCGGCGCTCTCCGGCCTGCCCATCAAGCAGAACATGGCGGTTACGGGCTCCGTCAATCAGCATGGGGAAATTCAACCTATAGGCGGGGTCAACCGCAAGATAGAAGGGTTCTTCGATGTCTGCAAGGCGCGTGGCCTCACCGGGGAGCAGGGCGTTCTCATACCCGTGCAAAACCTCGATAACCTTATGCTAAAGAACGAGGTCTTAGAGGCGGTAGCCGCTGCGCAGTTTCATATCTACCCGGTGCGCACGATAGATGAGGGTATTGCGATACTGACCGGGGTCGAGGCCGGCACAAGAGCCGAAGACGGAGCCTTTCCCGAGGGTACCGTTCACTACCTGGCGAACGAGAAGCTAAAAGAGATGGCCGAAAGACTGAAAGTCTACGAATTCGGCGCGGCATATACGGCGGGTGAAGCTGCAAGCGGGAAGGAAGCCGCCGAGGCTTTTGGCATAGATTGAGCAAGGGCCGAGTGTATCAGCACGGTTGGCGACGATGACATGGTTGTGCAATAATCGTTCACATAGCAAGCCTGCGCTTGTATTAGTATCGAGAAACCTTCTTTGCGACGTTGTTATCTTTTTAATTTGAGGTGGTCTATGTCGAACGTATATTTAAGCCGATTTTCCGGGAAGCATAAGAGTTGGCTCACCAAGACCGAGGAACTTTTCGAGCGGGCCGGTTTCGCGTCGCTTATTTCACCCGGCGACATCGTCGCGATCAAGGTTCATTTTGGAGAACGAGGCAACACGGCTTTTTTGTCGCCGCTATATGTCAGGCGCGTTGTCGAGAAGGTCAAAGCGGCGGGCGGTAAACCGTTTATCACAGACGCCAATACGTTGTATGTGGGAGCGCGCTCTAACGCGGTCGACCATCTTACGACCGCGCTCGAAAACGGCTTTAGCTATACGACGGTGGGTGCGCCGCTCGTCATAGCCGACGGCTTGAACGGAAAGGATTACGTGGCCGTTGGAATCGAGGGCAAGCATTTCAAAGAAGCCAAGTTGGGGAGCGCTGTCGTCCACGCAAACGCCATGATCGTGCTGACTCACTTTAAAGGGCATGAGTTGACCGGCTTTGGCGGAGCCCTCAAGAATGTCGGCATGGGCCTTGGCTGTCGCAGCGCGAAACAGATGATGCACTCCGATGTCTTACCCGAAGTCGTCGAGGATACCTGCACCGCGTGCGGTGATTGTGTCGAGTGGTGCCCGACCGGAGCTATTGCCGTTACCGAAACGGCAAAGATAGATTCGGCGAAGTGCATCGGTTGCGGGGAATGCACGGTTACCTGCTCGTTTGGAGCGATTATGGTCAACTGGAAGACCGAGCCGCGGACCATTCAAGAGAAAATCGTCGAGTACGCGTGGGCGGCGGTAAAAGAAAAACCCGGCAAAGTCGGATACGTCAATTTTGTTATGGATGTGAGCCCGGATTGCGACTGCTGGGGATGGAACGACACCCCGATAGTCCCCGATATCGGCATCGCGGCATCGCTTGACCCTATCGCGATAGACCAGGCCTGTGCCGACCTGGTCAACGATACGTTGGGAATCGTAGGCCGGCTCGAGCGGGTCGACGACCCCGACAAATTCGGCCATATCAGCGGCATCGACTGGCGTCCGCAGCTGGCGTATGGCGAGGAAATCGGGCTTGGCACGCGCGCCTACAAGTTGGTAACAATAGAGTAATAGGCCTGCTAGACAGCTAATATCAGAAAGTTTATAAGATAACTAAAGTATTAAGGAGACGCACCTCTGGCCGGCGCCAATCAAGGGATGGTTCGGGGTTTGACGAATACCGCTGTAGCCATTGCTTTTAAGGGGTTGATGAGAGTGGAGTACGGAAAGCTTCTGTCGAACTCCGCCGGGTTGGTCTGGCGCAACAAGATAATATGGTTGTTCGGTGTCTTTCTAAGCCTCTCCAGCGGTGCCGGCAACCTCGTCAACTATACCGCCGACGAGCGGGATATTGAGCGTATTCAAGCGCGCATCGATTCTTTTGCCCGGAGCCTGACCGGGGAGACGCTCATCATGCTCCTCGCCGGATTGGTCGCTTTTATAGTCTTTAGCATCGTCGTATATCTAATCGTCACCGGTGCGCTCATAGGGCTGGTGGGAGACGCGGCGGCGGGCAAGCGAGCGCGTTTCGGCCGTGGTCTCGGTGTCGGCATCCGCAAGGCCATCCCCATTCTCGGCGCCTCCCTGCTGCTTTGGATTCCCTTTATGATTGTGCTTGCGATAGTCGCCGTAGCCGATGTCTACCTCTTCATCGTCGTAACGCGATCTACCTCTGAGGTCTCCATCCCCACAATCGTTGTTTTGGTCTTCGCCACCGCGCTCGCTATACTTATCTTCATCGCTTCGGGAATCGCAATCGCCATAATAGGCCGCTTCGCCAACCGCTTTATCGTAATCGACGGAAAGCGGGCTTTTACCTCGGTGAGGCGAGCGTCGGCGCTTTTCAGGCGCGAACTCGGTTCCGCGATTTTGACCTGGCTTATAATGTTCGGCCTCACCGTTGCCTTTATCGCGTTTGCCGGGGGGCTGGTCGCGGTTATAATACTGGCGGTCAAAGCGCTGTTCGGGACAAGCCTCGTAGTCGCCCTGTCGGTCGCCGCCGCCCTTTTCTTGGTAGCTCTAATCCCGTACGGCTTTTTCGAAGCCTTTGGGAGCACCTTCTGGACGCTGGCATTTCTTGCGTTGCGTGAGCGTATAAGCGATAATCTGGGCACGGACGAGACAGCGTCACCGGCCTCTGATAATGGGCCCTAGGACAGCGCTGTCTATTAAGGAGTCGCTGTGTCTGTGGAAAACGGAAAGCTCTATATCTGCGCAACACCCATAGGCAACCTCGAAGATATCACGCTCCGCGCGCTTCGCATCCTTAACGAGGCCGACTACATCGCCGCCGAGGATACGCGGCACACGCGCAAGCTCCTTAGCCACTATGATATTCATACCAGATTGACCAGCTACCACGAGCATAATGAAGCGGCCAAAGCCGGTAAGCTGGTCGCGATGATGGAGTCGGGTGCAACGGTCGCACTCGTCTCGGATGCCGGCATGCCGGGCATATCGGACCCCGGACACAAGCTCATCAAGCGCTGCATCGACGAAGGGATTGTGGTGGAGGCGGTTCCGGGCGCGTCCTCTCTTATCACCGCACTTGTAATCTCAGGTCTTCCTACCGACAGTTTTGTCTTTCAGGGTTTCATGCCGCGCAAAAAAGGGGAGCGCGCCACGCTCTTGGCCGAGCTGACAGGGCAGGAGCGTACCGTGATTTTGTTCGAGTCGCCCCGTCGCGTGAAGGCCACGCTCGAAGAAATCGCCGCGTTCGATGCGGACCGTCAGGTAGTTGTGGCGCGGGAACTGACCAAGAAATTCGAGCAAGTCCTCAGGGGCACAACCGGCGAGGTGCTCGAGCTTTTGGATGCGACCGGGATACGGGGAGAGATCGTTCTTTTAATAGGGCCGGCAAAAGAAAAACGCCCTCGAATATGGGCGGCCGATGATTTAAGGTCTGCGGTTGTCAAACTTATGAATGAAGGTACGCCAAAAAAGCAGGCGATTTTAGAGGTAGCTAAAGATTTGGGTGTCGGCAAGCGTACGGTGTACGAGTCCGTCAAGGATATCCACACGTAGACTCTTGAGTCGTTGGCCCATTGAAGCTACATCTGTGCTATGTCGCAGGGCCACCGGTAGTTTCCTCCCGGCTACACTACTGTTGTCTGCTATACCTTTCTATCTATTAAAAGCTCCTTCTTGCAATCTTGGCAGACATTCTTGCCTTTAAAAGTTTCAATCTGTGTGCCGCTTCCGCAAAAGACACAGACCGATTGATACTTGGATAAGACGATAGAATCTCCATCGACAAAGATCTCTAGGGGGTCCTTGATTTCTATGCCGAATGTCCGTCTTAGTTCCATGGGTATTACGATTCTTCCTAGTTCGTCTACACGTCTCACAATGCCAGTGGACTTCATGGTGTACCTCCTGCTGCTTTCCTTGACAAGTGGTTGTATCAATTATATGGTTGAGGAAAATTTGTGTCAACGCAGACTATTATAGAATTAAGTGAAATTTTTACAACAGGCGCGGGGAGATCTTAACTTGTTAAGGAAGGCTTTTTACATAACGACGCCTATCTACTATGTTAATGATGTCCCCCATATCGGACACGGCTATTCGACGATAATAGCGGACGTCATGGCTAGGTACAAGCGTTTTACCGGATATGATGTGCTTTTTTTGACCGGCACCGACGAACACGGCCAGAAAGTAGAGAAGGCCGCGCGAGAAAAAGGGCTCTCTCCTCAAGAGCACTCCGACCGAATGGTCGAACCATGGCAATCGTTATGGAAAAAGCTGAACATTTCGTACGACGATTTTATAAGAACTACGCAGGAGCGGCATATCAAGGTCGTACAGAGCATCTTCCAGGCGCTCTACGATAAAGGTGATATCTACAAGGGATTGTATGAGGGCTGGTACTGCGTCCATGAAGAAACTTTTTATCCCGAATCTCAACTGGTCGGCGGATGTTGTCCCGAATGCAGCCGCGAGGTCGAATGGCTGAAAGAGGAGAGCTATTATTTCAGGACCTCCAAATATCAGGAAGCCCTTCTGGCGCACATCAAAAAGAACCCCGACTTCGTGCAGCCCGATTTTCGCCGCAATGAGGTCTTGAGTTTCATGGAGAGCGGAGTCCAAGACATATCGGTTTCACGGACGACCTTTCAATGGGGTATACCCGTGCCCTTCGATTCGAAGCACATAATATATGTCTGGTTCGATGCGCTAATCAACTACATTACCGGCAGCGGATACCTCCAAGACGAGGAGAAATATCTCAAATATTGGCCCGCGGACATCCATGTCATCGGGAAAGACATCATCCGCTTCCATGCGGTCATCTGGCCCATAATGCTCTTAGCGCTCGGCGTCGAGCTTCCCAGGAAAGTATTGGCTACCGGTTTCTGGACGCTCGGGGGCGAAAAGATCTCGAAATCCAAAGGCATAGTCGTCGACCCCAACCAGTTGATAGACGAGTTTGGAGAGGACACCATCCGCTATTTTCTCTTGCGCGAAATAGGTTTGGGTCTCGATGGTGAGTTTACCAAAGGCGCCGTGGTGCGCAGGATAAACGGCGACCTCGCCAATGATCTCGGCAACCTTGTTCACCGCACGGTAGCTATGATGATGAAATACTTCGAGGGCTCGATTCCCGAGGCAGGGGAGCTAAGTCCGATTGATGCGGACTTAAAGAATGAAGCGCTCAGTCTTGCCGATGCCGTCGAGGCAGCGATGGGTAGAATCGACATGCGAGAAGCGCTTGTGCAGATATGGAGAGTAGTAGGCAAAGCCAATAAATATATAGATGAAGCGGCCCCTTGGGCATTGGCGAGGGAAGGACAGGCTGAGCGGCTTGAGACTGTGATGCGTACGCTCCTAGAAACCATTCGCATAGTAGCCCTTCATCTAACTCCGGTGATGCCGAAGACCGCCGCTCACATATGGGACCAGCTCGGACAGGAAGGCTTCGAGCAGCTCTCTTTTGAAGATACAAAGAACTGGAACGGCCTAGCTTCCGGGACATCGGTAAAGAAAGCGCCGCCGCTCTTTCCTCGAATCGAGATAGAAGAAGACGAATAAAGTCTTGCCAAGTTGGACAGTATTGTGGTGTAGTTGTTGCTCTGAAGGTTATTTTTCTATGTAAGCAGGGAGGCCAATGGGTAATAAAAAAGGCGGTTTGACCGATAGCCATGCGCATTTAGATTTTTTTGGCTCGGACTCTAAGATAGAAAAAGTGTTGGCACGCGCGGTCGAGAACGATGTCACCCGGATAATCACGATTGCGGATAGTCTTGAGAACAGCTATAGGGCTGTCGAGCTGGCCCAGAAGTATAGTGAGGTATACGCCGCAGTCGGCGTTCATCCCCACAACGCGAGCGACGTCAATCCAGAGACGCTCAAAGAGTTGGAGCATCTGGCAAAAGAGCCGAAGGTCGTGGCAATAGGGGAGATAGGACTCGACTACCATAAGAATCATTCACCCCATCTCGTGCAGCAGAAAGTCTTTGAACAACAGCTCGAGCTAGCCAAGAAATTGAAAATGCCGGTCATAGTCCACGATCGCGATGCGGACGTGGATGTTATGGGGGCGCTTATCAAACATGGTACCAAGAAGGGTGTGTTCCACTGCTTCAGTGGAGACCTGGCGTTTGCCGAAAAAGTTCTCGCCATGAATTTCTATATATCTATCGCCGGGACGGTCACATTCAAGAACGCAGGCGTGCTGGCCGGTATAGCCAAGTTTGTTCCCTTAACCAAGCTTCTTGTCGAAACCGATTCACCTTACCTTACACCTCACCCATACCGGGGCCGCAAAAACGAGCCTGCGCATGTGCGGCTGGTCGCGGAGAAGATCGCTGAGCTCAAAGAGATCGACGTCTCGGCAGTCGAGGCATCGACGCAGGAAAACATACGGCTTCTCTTCGGCATCGCCTAAATAGCCTATCTACACCGCAAGGGTTTGCATCATCTAATATTTGGGTATTCAGCGTTGGGCGACTCAAATAATCGCCACGTTTAAGTACCGGGTTTTGACTCTTTTCGCTCTTGATCTAGTCGATGTATCTTCTGGTCTTTGGAGTCACAAGTGGCGCAACGGCGTTTTGTTTGTGTTCTTGAGCTGCCGTGTTTCGGTCTATGTCGTACCGTGCTCGTCATTAAAGGTTTTCAAAATCGGGACCGATTGTGTTATAATGACAGGCACTCGTTGCGATTGTGCCTTGACAACTTAATAAGCAAGCTGAAGGGACTGATTTGATGAAGGCACGTTTTCCTCAGCTAGCCGGCGGTTTTGGTGCGAGAAAGTATGAAGTGATTCTTCTCGCGCTGATCATGGTCCTTGTCTTGATGGACATGGTTTACAGTGAAGCTACGGTAAACCTGGTCATCGATGGAAAGACAAAGACGATAATGACGCGAGGCCGAACCGTGGCTGCTGTACTGAACGAAAACGGCGTAACGATCAAGGCATCAGACGAAGTAACGCCCGAACCCTCCGACCGAGTCAGAGAGGGTATGACAGTAAAAGTACAACAAGCTGTACCATTGAAAATAAGAATCAACGAAGATGAATTTGCAGTGATGTCGACTGAAGGCACCGTTGGAGGAGCCTTAGAAGACATCGGGTTACGTCTAAAGTCCGCCGATAAAGTAGAGCCGAGTGTTGACACGAGGCTCGGGGCAGGCTTAGTGATTAATGTAGCGCTGGTGACTAGCAAGTTTGAAGTCACCAAGACCCCTATTCCTTATGAGACCGTAAGCAACGCGGACGCGGGTCTCGATTATGGGAAGAAGAAGGTCGTAGCAGCGGGTAAGCAAGGCTTACTCGTAAAGATCGTGGAAGTTGTGTACGAAGGCGACCAGCCTGTCACGCGGAGTGTAAAATCTCAAAGCGTTGTCACGCCGCCATCTAGCGAGGTGGTAGCGGTAGGCACAAAACGCAAGGTCGCCCGATTGATGGGGTCTAGTGTATCGCGAGGAGCCATGCGTGCTCCCGCCGGAAAGACGGTTGTTATGAAAGCCAGCGCCTATGCGCCGAACTACGGCCCGGGCGTCGGCAGTAGAACCGCTAACGGCATGAAAGCACAGAGAGGTGTTGTCGCGGTAGACCCAAGAGTAATTCCTCTGGGCACGAAGGTGTACATTGAAGGTTATGGCGAAGCGATCGCAGCGGATACCGGTGGAGCGATTAAAGGAAATCGTATCGACCTGTGCT
>MELI01000096.1:17373-22044 GCA_001767575.1 Candidatus Aquicultor primus
ACCAGGGGAATGCTTTAAGTTTGGCCGGCGGGATGTAAAAGTTACCATCCTGGAATAGGTTACTACGAGGCGATGGAGCCACAGTGACTCTAGCTACGCCACACGCGACACTGGAAGTTGTCAAAAAATTTAGCCTCAGGCTCGATAAGAGCCTGGGGCAACATTTTTTGGTCGACCAGAATATTCTAAATAAAATCGTCGACGCCGCGGAGCTCTCAGCCGACGACGTCGTTCTGGAAGTCGGCCCCGGCATCGGAACCCTCACCCAGGCCCTGGCCGAGCGGGCGGGCAAAGTCATATCGCTCGAACTAGACCGGCGGCTTGAACCGGTTCTCGAATACACGCTCCACGACTTTCCCAATGCCGAGGTAGTCTTTATCGATGCGCTCAAGGCGGATTTGCTGCACCTTCCAGGGCATCTGCCGGTTCCGAATAAGCTGGTCGCGAACCTCCCTTACCAAATAGCGACACCGCTTCTCGCCGGTTATCTCGACAATTTCGAAGAACTAAACCTCTATGTGGTCATGATCCAAAAAGAAGTCGCCGATAGGGTTACGGCAAAACCCGCGACCCGGGATTACGGCGTGTTTTCGGTAAAAGCGCAGTTTTACTGCGATATAAGCAAAGTCGCGACGATATCGAGAAACGTCTTTATCCCTCCACCGGAGGTAAGCTCGGCGGTTATCAAGATGGAGCGGTATGCTAAGCCGAGCGCCGCCGTAGCCGACCGAGACCTCTTCTTCGCGGTCGTCAAAGGTGCTTTCGGCATGCGAAGAAAGACCATTAAGAATGCTCTTGCCGGGAGCGAGCCGCTCCATCTCGACCCCTCTACCTCAGGTGAACTGCTCCATCGAGCCGGCATCGACCCGCTGCGTCGCGGAGAGACGCTATCAATGGATGAGTTTGCGCGCATAGCGAACGTCATCTATAAGGAGACGCATAGGTAGTTTTGCGCATGTTTTTCAAGCAACGGCATGGCTGCAAGAATATCCGCGAATATTCCAAAATTTCATTAATAAAGAAGGATTTGACCGTATTATGTCGTATAAAAAATATTGTCGAAGATATTCTTGCATTTGATTACAGCTCAAGGTAAACTTGTAGTTTTTGCGATTTTGATATATAATTGGTGGGTATCTGAAGGAGAGGATTATAGCGATGGCATTAATTCAAGTGCCCCATGCCGAAGTCGTCGATCGTATTCGGAAGGAGCTTGACGAGTTCGTAGGCGAAAAAATGCGTCTCAAGGCAAATATGGGGCGCTGCAAAATCATAGAAAGAGAGGGTGTTCTTGAAGAGACACACCCTAATTTGTTTGTGGTCAAAGTCGAGGAGAAGAGAGACCGTTGCAGGAGGGTCTCCTACAGCTACGCAGATGTTTTGACCAAGACTGTCGAACTCTCGAATCCCGATAATGGTGAAAACCTATTACCTTGGCTCATGCAATAATATCGAGCTTTGGCTTGACGACAGATTACAGGGCCTGGTGAATCGATGACGGCTGAGACTAGCGAAAATTTACTTACAATTAAAGCTTACGCCAAGATAAATCTTTACCTCGACGTAATCTCACGCTACCCTGACGGATACCACCAGATTGAAAGCGTGATGCAGAGCGTCTCACTCCATGATTTGCTCGAGATATCCGAAGCGCCGTATCCAGTCATCGATGTTCACTGCACAGCAGGGGGCTTAAGCGGAACGACCAACCTTGCATACCGGGCGGCTCTGGAGCTGAGGGAGCAAACCGGTGTTAGGGCGGGCGCTCGGATAAGTATCAAAAAAAACATTCCCATCGCGGCCGGATTGGCGGGTGGAAGTGCTGATGCGGCTGCGACGCTTTTCGGCCTCGACCGCTTATGGGGCCTTAACCTCTCGAACGATTATCTCAAAGAGATAGCAACCAGAATCGGTGCCGACGTACCATTCTGCCTTATCGGCGGCACCATGCTGGCCGAGGGCAAAGGCGAGCTTTTGGAGTCCCTAACACCGATGCCGGACGTTTCGCTGGTAATAACGACCCCGCCCGTGCCTGTCTCTACGGCAGAAGTCTACCGGCAGTTCGACGAGGCGAGTCCGGCGCCGTTTGGGAAAAAAAACGAGATATTGAGCGCGCTCCGCGAGGGCGATGTCGGAAGTATTGCGGGTTCGCTCAACAATCTTCTTGAATACGTAGTATTGAAACGCTATCCTGCGGTTTTAGAGGCTAAGGATAGGGCGCTTGCGTCCAGGGCGCTCGCGGTGTTGATGTCGGGAAGCGGCCCATCGGTCTTCGCGCTCTGCGGCGATGAGGCTACGGCACTTGAGGTCGCGCAGGCCATGCGCCTCCATGACGGCTCGTTCTTTGTCGAGGTTGTAAAACCGGTGCGTACCGGTGTGGAGCTAGCGTAGAGGTGCCAAGCGCCGGCTGCAATTCAAAGTTTTCCTGAATATATTGAGATACTTTAAGCAAACTTCAGCAAAACTAGAGGAAAAACAGGGAAGAATAACGAATATGTAACACCCAATAGTAGTTTAGAGGTGGCAAGCATTGGTAGATGCAATTGTCCTGGCTGGCGGCAATGCGAGAGGGCTCGCGCCGGTTGCGGCCAAAGGAATGGTCCCGATAAACGGCAGGCCCATGTATGAATATATTGTCGAGACTCTTTTGAGTTGCGCCGATATCGGCCGGATTTGCGTCGTGCTCCCCTCTGAAGAGGGAACGTCTTATATAGATGACAGGGTGACAATCAAGGTCGCGAGCGGTAGTTTGCCGCAAGTGGCAAAGGCCGGCTTCGAGTGTTTGGCGACGAAGAAGCCGGTCTTGATGCTCTCGGCCGATGTGCCGCTGGTAACGGTCGAAGCCATCAGCGATTTTCTGCTTCGATGCGCAAAACGCGATGTCGACATCGGTTATCCGATTATCCGTTACGGCGAACCTGAGCGTCGTTTTCCCGGCATGAAGCGGACCTATGTCCGTTTACGGGAAGGAAGATTCACGGGGGGGAATATTATGCTTATGAACCCGGTCGTGGTCTTGAAGAACATGGATTTGATGGAACACGTTTATGATATGCGAAAGAGCCCGATGAAGCTCTTTCAAATACTAGGCTTTCCATTCCTGGTCGGATTCTTTCTGGGGATGCTTAACATACGCCAGATGGAGCAGCGAGTGGGTGATGTGTTGAAAGCCACATGCGCAGGAATTGAGACGCCGTTTATAGAAATAGGGGTCGATGTCGACAAAGAATCGGATTTAAAGTTGGTCGAGGCAGTTCTCTCTGGGGGTCAACATGAATAAGATAACGATAATAACCGAAGGCGCACCGCTTCCTGTGGGACCATATTCGCAGGGGATACGGGCCGAGAACCTCGTCTTTGTCTCGGGCCAGATTCCGCTCGACCCGAATACGGGGAAACTCGTCGACGGCGACATGCGAGTGCAGACGCAACGCGCTCTGAAGAATGTCGAGTCCATCCTTTTAGCGGGAAATAGTTCGTTTGACATGACTTTAAAGATGACGGTGTATCTGAGCGATATAGCGGATTTTTCAACCGTCAACGATGTTTTTGGTGAAGTTTTTTCTCAACAGCCGCCCGCCAGAGAAGCGGTTCAAGTCACAGCTCTGCCAAAAGGCGCCAGGATAGAGATTTCAGCCATCGGGTTGGCAACTACACAGTAAAGGAGCGCAAGTATGGAAATTACAAAGGTGAGCATTCGGCCAGTAGAGATGAACAAGGTGAAAGCGATAGCGAGCATTACCATCGACGACCAGTTTGTCGTTCACGATTTGCGAGTCGTCGAAGGGGATAAAGGCCTATTTGTCGCCATGCCCAGCCGTAAGTTGCCAAACGGCGATTTCAGGGACATCGCCCATCCTATCAACAGTGAGACTCGGGAGCGCATCCAAGCCGCAGTAATCGAGGAGTACAAGGGGCAGCTCGATCAATAGCAAAAACGCCTGAGTTTGCTAGCCCTGTTCTTTTAGACGATAGGGGCGTTAAATAAAATAAGGACGTTTTCGGTACGACCGGTATTTGAAGAGACCTCGCGTCAAACAGATGTACTGATGCTATCGGTTCAAGCCGCTTTCAGGTCGATTTTCGAAACCATTCGAGCGGCGCTAACCTCCAACGTCGCGGCAAGCGTTTACATAACCCCGCCCTATTCTTACGATTCCCACCAGGAAACCGTTTCCTTCTAAATGCTGAAGTCCAGTATATTTTGTCATGGTTTGCCCGGCATGCGCCTATTATTTGTGCATGGTTTTAAATGTCGGGCCGTAAGTGTATAATTTTGGTGTTTCGTAACTTTTGCCGGTTGTCGATTATCTGCGCTGTTCTGCGGAGCTTAAGAGCCGGGATGTTTGTATGATGACATCTGCGCAAGGTCGCCTAGGAGTGGTGTATTTGAAGGTTCCTATAAGCGGATTGGTCGAGCGGTTGTCGTTGAATGAAAGGGGGCGGCGTTCTCCTTCCTGTGAGGGAAGCGGGATTTATAGCCAAAGCTAAAATATGGACGTTGCTGTTATTGTCTTGGCTGCGGGTGAGGGAACCCGCATGAAATCATCGAGACCCAAAGTGCTACATAGTATCTGCGGCAGGCCGATGCTCCATTTCGTTCTGGTGACTGCCGAGGCGCTACACCCCAAGAAAGTCGTTGTGGTCGTCGGGCACAAAGCCGAGCAAGTA
>MELI01000096.1:22069-22255 GCA_001767575.1 Candidatus Aquicultor primus
TCGCGCTCCAGGAAGAGCAGCTCGGAACGGGGCACGCGGTACTGGCGGCACGAGATAGCTTGACCGGATTCGTGGGAACCATAGTGATTCTCAGCGGGGACACCCCGTTAATCACAGCCGAAACCTTGCGCTCTCTGCTCGATACGCATCATACCTCCGGCGCATCGGCGAGCATTCTTAGCGCGC
>MELI01000097.1:99-385 GCA_001767575.1 Candidatus Aquicultor primus
CAACCTGCTGCTGGATCCATTCTTTAAGAATGCGGCACAGGTGGCGCAGAGTTCGTGGCGTAATGTTATCAAGACGGCCGTTGACATGGGCGTGCCGGTGCCGGCGTTGAGCGCGGCGCTTGCGTATTATGACGGTTATCGTGCGGAACGTCTGCCGGCGAATTTGTTGCAGGCACAGCGCGATTATTTCGGTGCTCACACATACGAGAGAGTAGATAAGCCTCGCGGCCAGGTGTTCCACACCAACTGGACAGGTCGAGGTGGTTCGACTACTGCCAATACTTAT
>MELI01000097.1:391-868 GCA_001767575.1 Candidatus Aquicultor primus
TAAGGTCGGCAGTTCTTAGTTCATAGTTCGCAATGGGCACGGTATAATAGCCGTGCCCTTAAATTTGAGGTACGCTATGCAAAAATTTATGACAGACGATTTTCTTCTTCAAACTGAAACGGCGCGGACGCTTTATCACCAGTATGCGGCGAAGATGCCGATATTTGATTATCACTGTCATTTGCCGCCGGCGCAGATAGCGGAAGATAAGCAGTTCGATAATCTTACGCAGGTGTGGCTCTATGGTGACCATTACAAATGGCGGGCGATGCGTACCAATGGTGTGGCGGAGCGATATTGTACGGGCGACGCGTCGGACTGGGAGAAATTCGAGAAATGGGCGCAGACGGTGTCATGCACTTTGCGTAATCCGCTTTATCACTGGACGCATCTGGAGCTTAAAGGCTATTTCGGAATCAGCGGTAAGGTTCTCAATGGCGATACCGCAAAAGAAATATACGACGTTTGCAACGAACA
>MELI01000097.1:956-1788 GCA_001767575.1 Candidatus Aquicultor primus
CTTGAACATCATATCAAAATACAGAAAGATGGCTTTGAGATAAAAGTTCTGCCGACGTGGCGGCCTGATAAGGGGATGATGGTTGAAAACGTCGCGGCGTTCAATCAGTGGGTCGATGGGCTGGCGGCGGCGGCGGGGGTCGATATCAAGGACATCAAGAGTTACCTTGAAGCGATTCGTAAACGGCACGATTTCTTTCACAGCGTTGGCTGCCGGATATCGGATCATGGCATTGAGACGGCGTATGCGGAAGATTATACGGAAAATGAGATACGGTGTATCTTTGAGAGGGTACGCAGCGGCAAAGAGGCGACGTTAAAAGAGGTGCTCAAATTCAAGTCGGCGATGATGTATGAATTTGCGATAATGGATTGGGAAAAAGGGTGGGCGCAGCAACTTCATTTTGGGGCGTTACGCAATAATAACAGCCGAATGATGAGGCAGCTTGGGGCGGATACCGGCTTTGACTCCATCGGTGATTTCGAGATCGCAAGGCCTCTTGCGAAATTCCTTGATCGGCTCGACAACGATAACAAACTTGCCAAGACTATTCTTTATAATCTTAATCCGCGGGATAATGAGGTGTTGGCGACGATGCTGGGTAATTTCCAGGACGGCACGGTGCCGGGCAAGCTGCAGCTCGGGTCGGGGTGGTGGTTCCTTGATCAGAAGGACGGCATGGAAAAGCAGATCAATGCGCTTTCTAACCTGGGACTTTTGAGCCGGTTTGTGGGTATGCTTACCGATTCACGCAGCTTTCTTTCGTATCCGCGGCATGAATATTTCCGGCGGATACTTTGCAATATGCTTGGAAATGACGTGGAAAATGGTG
>MELI01000097.1:2015-2803 GCA_001767575.1 Candidatus Aquicultor primus
CAGTACGAAAGCGGTCATAAACTGCCTGCGGAGCGGACGCTCAGCAATGAGCTTGGGGTGAGCCGGGGTACGATACGCGAGGCAATGGGGAACCTGGCGCGGATGGGCGTTATCGAGATACGGCATGGTTCGGGGGCGTATGTGCGTGAGATACAGCGGGAGGCGATACCGGGTACTTTCCTGCCGCCGGATTTTAACAATGTTGCACTTACGGATATTCTTGTTGCCCGCAAAGCCATCGAGACAACCGCGGCAAAACTGGCATGTACACATATTACAAAGGCTCAAATAAAAGAGCTTACACACCTGATAGGCTGTATGGAAGTGTCGCTGGAAAATCTGCCGATGTTTTTGAAATACGATATGGATTTTCATTATGCCATCGTGCGGGCGGCGGATAACAGGCCTTTGGAAATGGCTTTTGAGGCGATATACGAATACCACAAGTATTCGGTCGTGTTCACAAGTCGCAATCCAGGAGATGAGGCGGTGGCGCTGAAATATCATTGGCGTATGCTCGACGCACTCAAGCGGCGCGACGGCGTTGAAGCTATGGCGGCGGTAGGGGAACACCTTGAAGCGATGGTCGAGACGGCGGGCAAGCCTGGCGGGAAAAGTACCAAGAGAAAGAAAACATGAAAACTATACGACTAGCAAACGGGAAGATCGTAACAGGCGGAGCGGTTGTTTCGCAGGATGTTGTTTTGCGGGACGGCGTTATCAGTCTGGAAGCAGGCGCGATCCGTTGCGACGAAATTATCGACATAACGGGAAAGTACGTTGTGCCG
>MELI01000097.1:2817-3227 GCA_001767575.1 Candidatus Aquicultor primus
GCTCTTATGACGCACAGAAGAAAACATTTGACTCAAGTGATGCGGGCTACGACGACGGTTTCACGATGCTGGGAAAACTGCTGCCTAGTTTTGGCGTAACGTCGTATTATCTGGCGACCATCGCAGCTCCGATAGACCGTCTCAAGGCGGCGTGTAATCAGTTACGACGTTTTGCGGGCAAGCGATCCGATGGCGCAAAGCTGATGGGGGCATTGCTTGAAGGCACGTTCATCAATCCCAAAATGTGCGGTGCGCAAAATCCGGCACATATTCTTGAGCCTTCGGTGGACGCGTTCAAATCGCTTGATGGGCAGGACGTTATCAAGATGGTGAATCTGGCTCCGGAGTGCGGCAGGGAAGCTCTGGAACTGATACGCTACCTGAGCGACAAAAATATTGCGGCGGCTGCG
>MELI01000097.1:3335-5643 GCA_001767575.1 Candidatus Aquicultor primus
GACGGCGGCGGGGCGGTAGAATCGGTGCTGCGAAATGAAAGTCTTTATGTGGAGCAGATAGTTGACGGGTTCCATATCGCGCCTTCATACGTGCGGGACGTCATCAATCGCAAAGGCATTGATAAGGTCGTCGGCATAACCGACGCGCTCTATGCGGCAGGGACGAGTCTTAAGCGTTTTGATCTGGGCGGTATTGGTGCGCAGATGAGCGATAGCGGTAAATTTATTTCTGTTGTGGGCAAGCCAAATACCCTCTGCTCGTCGGTGCTGACGATGGATAAGGCTTTTCAGAATGTGCTGAACTGGCTTACCGTCGATATGCCGGGAGTGTGGAACGCAAAGCATAAGGCGTTTTCGTTCGATGAGGCGATTGCGGCAACGGCAAAAATATGTTCGACCAATCCCAGTGCTCTCCTTGGTAATGCGCCTTGCGGCAGTATCGTTGGGGGCAATCCGGCTGATCTGTGCGTTCTGGATATCAGCGGCAAGGCGGGCGAGTTTGGGATTTCAGTGGATATGACCGTGGTGGATGGCAAAATAATATATCAATCAAAATAGTATATAAGGAGTAAACGTGACTCGACCAACAGTATGTATTGTCGGCGGCGGAATGATAACGCAGGTTCAGATACTGCCGTCGTTTTACCAGCTTCAGAGGCTGGGTGTTGTGGGCGATATTCATGTGTGCGCACTTGATTCGACACCGCTGAAGGCGCTGGCCGGTGATGAAATGCTCAAGAGAGCATTTCCGAATCAATCGTTTACGGCGCATCCTTCGCTTGAAACCGATCCGTCGAAAAAATTCCCCGATATGTTCAAGGAAGTCGTTGCAAAGCTTCCCAAGCACAGTATAGTTGTGGTCGCAATGCCGGATCAACTTCATTATGTGGTTCTGCAGGAGGCGATTAAATACGAACATCATATATGTTGCGTAAAGCCATTAGTGCTTAAATACGCTCAAGCTATCGAGATAGAAGAACAGGCTTATGAAAAGGGCCTCGTCATCGGCGTTGAATATCATAAACGTCTTGACGACCGGGCACTCGTCGCGAGGCGGCAATATCGGGAAGGGCTTTTCGGCGAGTTCAAGATGGGACACGCGGAACTTAACGAGCCATATTATTACAGGCACTCCAATTTCATGAACTGGTGCACATGTGAAAATTCCGATATGTTCACTTATGTCGGCTGTCATTACGTCGACCAGGTACATTTTATTACGGGGCTTATGCCTTCGGCGATTTCGGTCTATGGTATCAAGGACTCGTATCCGAACGGGAACGAGGGCTATCTTTGGACGGATGCACGAGTGATATGGGAGAACGGGGCGTGTCTGCATGTTACTAATGTCATGGGATATCCGGATCAGGGGCCTGGCGGTAATTTTCAGGGGCTGCGGATGTATTGTGCGGGCAAGGACAGGAACGGGATGCTCGTGCATAACGATCAATATCGCGGGCTGGAATACTGCTATGTTACTGACAGCGTAGACGGCAAATACTATCACGAGCCAAGCCCGGATTATTTCAAATATATCGATCTTGGCGGCGGCGGTCTTGTGCCGGTGGGTTACGGGTATCGCTCGATAGATTATATAGTACGCAATATAAGCAAGGCGATTGCAGCTTCAGAGGGCGCAACTGAAAACCAGTCGCTGAAGAAACGTCAGGAATTGATCAAGCAGTTCGATGCCGACGGCGTGATGGCGACGCCTGCCAATAGCGCGTATAACGAACTGGTGATGGAAGCGGGTAGGCTGTCGATCACTGACGGCGGAAAAGAAGTAACGATCACTTACGGCGATAAGGCCGGGGTGAAGATCAAATAAATTAAGCAGTGCGGAGTAATGTCCGCCAAATACAAAAATAGGAGTTGTAACAATGGCTAAAGAATTTTCACTTATCCCTGAAGCAGTTAAATCGGTATCGACAAAGTGTCGTAAGATATCGGGCATGATACCCGATCAAGAGACAGTGGATAATATCAACAAATTACGTGCAGCGGAACCGCTTAGTATGCGTGGGCAGCCGCCGATAGTGTGGGATCACGCGGAGGGCATTGCCGTTTATGATGCACGCGGCAACATGTGGCTGGATTTTTCAAGCGGCGTACTTATAACCAATGCCGGACACGGACATAAAAAGGTCAGGGAAGCTATTATAAAGCAGGTAAGCAAGCCTATGCTGACTACCTACTGTTTCCCCAACATGCCACGTATTCAGCTGGCGCAGAAACTCGTTTCACTTGCACCGCGTTCTGATTATAAAGTGTTCCTGCTTAGTACCGGTGCGGAAAGTACGGAATGTGC
>MELI01000098.1:0-466 GCA_001767575.1 Candidatus Aquicultor primus
CAACCGGAGCAACCCTGCACGAGATCACCGGGCATGCCGTAGCCTGCGCCTTCTCTGCCGGCAATCTGAAACCGGTCGCCGTGGCTCTCAGGGAAAAGTATCCCGATACGGTTCTGGTTATTTGTGCTGATGATGATCATTTCAGCGAAGGCAATCCCGGTTTGACCAAAGCCACCGAAGCGGCAAGGGCTGTGGATGGCCTGCTGGCTATTCCCCGTTTTCCTGAGACAAGGGAAGACAGCGATACCGATTTCAATGACCTGGTGCGCCTGGCAGGACGGGAAGCGGTCATTACTTGTGTTGAAGCAGCACTGCCTGCCGATAAGAACCCGTCATCCGCTGAACCCGAACATTCCGACTACCCGTTTGATGCCGTTATCCAGAAATTATCGAAACTCTCTCCGTTGCAGTACGACCAGGTTCGCAAGCAGGAAGCAAAGGCGCTCGGTGTCCGTCCCGTTACTCT
>MELI01000098.1:622-9459 GCA_001767575.1 Candidatus Aquicultor primus
CCATGCCGTCGTCGATACCCGAGTCACTTATGGCTTTATCACCGACGGTGGTCGGTATGGAGACTAGCAGGTCATAGTTGATTCTCTCGCTCGCCTGCAAGTTTTCTATCCATTTTTCCTCACCGTTTGCCAAGCCAAGTCCGAAGTTCGCCGTGATGTTTATATTTTTTTCCTCGGCAATCTTTGTCAGTACCTTCGTCGCTCTCGGCTTAGTAAATGCGCCCGGCCCCGGCGTTACGAAATGGATGTCGACCTTGTCGCGCATCTTTCTAGTCTTGAAATACCAGTCCGCCAGGAACGCGAACTCAAGCGGTGCCACCGGGCACTTGATGGGCAGGGAAGAGATATCGATAACGAGCTTGCCGCCCTGGAATTCCTTGAGTGCTTTGCCAAGCTGTATCGTGCTCTCCAGGTCATAGAAGGTGAAGACGTCGTTGCCCATTGCTTCAGCAAGGCCTTCGTCCTCAGTCGGGTCTACGCTACAACCCGTGCTGATGACCATGAAGTCATACTCGAAGACTGTGCCGCTTTTAGCTGAAACCTTCTTGTTCTCGGTATCAATATTAGTAATCTCGTCCATTACGAAATTGATACCGGGCTTGATGTACTTGTTTCTCGGCTTGACGATTTTCTTAGGGTCGTCGAGGCCGAATGGTACCAACAGCATACTCGGCTGATAGATATGCCGGTTATCTCTGTCGATAACGGTGATGTTCCATTTCTCCGTTGAGAGTTCATGTCTGAGTTTGTTGGCGATCATCGTTCCGCCGTTGCCGCCTCCAAGAATCAGAATGTTCTTTGCCATCTTACATCTCCTTTAGCTTAATAAAAGGGCATATGAGGCCCGCGCCTCACTTACGCTACCGCTCCTTAAAAGACCGGACTATACGGTTTGTCTAGTAAACATAGGCTAATAAGGTTCTTTTCGCGGAAAACCCTGCCACCTCCGTTCGCTTAATTTGAAACCTGAACCGGCTTTGTGCCCGAGGACAAAGAAGATCACACGCTGATATCGAATGCCTGAGCAAGCCCACCGTATTTATTAATTAACCATTTGTAACTGTCAAATTCTAAAACAATATTTATGTTAAGGAAACCGTCGTTTCCTTAAGTTACGGATTTGACGTATTGCCGATTTAGATAACAGTCGATTCGAATGTTGTGTCGTCTATTAATGACACAAAAGCGAGTCGTGCTCATTGAAGCGACGGTATTAACGTTGCTGCGAAAACTGGTTTAACACATTCACATAGAGTGGGTACACGCACAGCTTCTATTATATCATAATGCGTAATATACGCTCTGCGCCCCAGTGTGCTCATGCGTTGCGAAAACATTAAGCTTATAGCGCTTTGACCGTTGCGGCAATTTAAAAATCAAGAATGAAGCCGTAGTGAAATCGAGTATTCAATAGTTTGTAACAATTGCAACACGATATTAGCAGTTAGCTCAATCATTGTCAAGGCTGGATTGCAGGTAAAGTGTTGTAAAACCCGGTTTGACCGCTTTTCGATGAGCGAAACCCAGGGAGCGATTATCGGCCCCAAGATTTCTAGCGGCTCGACGGCAAAGCGCTTAAACATGCGGCAGTGCGACGAGGTTGCCCAACGACGATAAAGGGAAGCTATAATATAGGGCTTCTGGGTTTTTAATTACCGAAGCCGCGTGCGGCGGTTGAAATTAACGCCGAATTTTGTTATTAACCATAGAGAGAGCTTTTTATATAATGATAAGATATAAGTTGGGCGTAGTTTAGCTCAGGCTCGATTTCAAGGATATCCGTTCAAAGGGAGGGATACTTAGTATGCAAGCTGATGAAGTCTTAAATGCCCAAGGTGACGTTTGCCCAATGCCGATTTTGAAAACAAAGAAGGCTATGGATAAGCTATCTACAGGCCAAGTGCTGCTTTTGCAGAGCACCGACCCCGGTTCACATCAGGATTTGGTCTCTTGGTGCGAGCGCACGGGAAATGAACTGGTACAGCACGAAGAAAAAGACGGTGTGTATAGCTATTGGGTCAGAAAAAAATAGCCAATAGCGCGAATGCCGGTCTCACCGGCAAGTTTAGCGCAACCGTCTGCGCATCGGGTAGGCTCCGAAGTCTAGGCGTCGCTTTAGGATTGGATGGTGCTTCCTAAAGCACGACCAGACCTAGGCTTCGGGCCTATACCCAAGCAGGATGTGTACTAATACATCCCAAGATCGCACAAACCCCAACCCCTGGTTTCCTCAAATAATTATTTTTCAGTCCTATTATGTTGATATCTGTTTGGGTAAAAAATAATGTGGTAGTCTTTTAGACGATGAGACAACTCGAGTGAATTCTCATCGAGGATTACCATCTTCACGCATGGCGGGGAATCAGCTTTAAGTCTGCTAGGTGAACCGGGATGAGTTCGGCGCTAAAGCGACGAAAATTTGTTTGATAGGCTCTTGACAAAGAAAAGGGTAATTGCTATCATCCATGTAACAATTGGTACATGAGACGCGTGACCATTGTAATTTCTTTCCCGGATATCATTTTTGTATTAATTGAATGAATGAGAATGACCGCTGGACACCATCGTTTTGGCTACAGTTGTTTATATGCTTACAGTCCTCGATGCACTCACAACCGAAGACACTCGAAAGTAACTTAGGTCAATGAGGCAATCCAAGCTCAATGAGCTTAACATACGCAAGGTGGATTGCATAATTTGCATTAGCTTGTCTATATTGGCACGAAAGGGGGTCTGTTAACAGGCCGAGAAGCGGTTATGGAGGACATCCTCCATGTAGAACGGCTAGCGCTTATGATAGCGCACGTAAGACTAGGTTCAAACTCATAACATTGTAGGGAGGTAATGTATGCCCAGTTTCGTAATCAAAGAAAAATGTGACGGCTGCAAGGGGCAAGACAAAACAGCGTGCATGTATATTTGCCCGCACGACCTGATGACACTCGACAAAGACGGGTCGGAAACCGGTACTGAGATGAAGGCTTATAACCAAGAGCCGGAGCAGTGCTGGGAGTGCTATAACTGCGTTAAGATTTGCCCGCAGCAAGCAATCGAGGTCAGGGCCTATGCTGACTTTGCCCCACTAGGTGCCAGCGTTATCCCGATGAGGGGTACCGACTCCATCATGTGGACGGTAAAATTCAGGAACGGCGTCCTCAAAAGGTTCAAATTCCCGATCAGGTTGGTTCCGGAAGGTTCCGTAGACCCGTATGCAGGGAAACCGGAGCCGAATTTTGACGATATCAAAAAGCCGGGTTTCTTTAACTATTCACTATAGGGAGGAGGGATAACATGGAGAAAGAAGTAAACAGTTTTCAGTTTGTTGGAAAACCGGAAGTTATAGAGATCGACTGCGATCTTCTGCTTATCGGTGGTGGTATGGCCGGCGCCGGCGCTGCTTTTGAAGCATGCCGCTGGGCGACCCCTAAGGGTCTTAAGGTCGTTATGCTCGACAAGGCAGCCGTTGACAGAAGCGGTGCTGTCGCGCAAGGTCTTTCAGCTATCAACACTTACATCGGCGAGAACGATGTTCAGGATTATGTCCGTTACGTAAGGGCCGACCTGATGGGTATCACCAGAGAGGATTTAGTCTGGGATCTCGGTAGGGTCATCGACGACTCCGTACATCTCTTTGAAGAGTGGGGTCTCCCGATTTGGAAGAGAGCGGATGATGGCTCGTCGATGGACGGCTTCCAGGCTCGCGATGCGGGCAAAGCTCTGTTGAAAGACGGCGGCGCACCGGTTCGTTCCGGTAAGTGGCAAATCATGATCAACGGTGAGTCCTACAAGGCCATCGTCGGTGAGGTTGCCAAATCAGCCCTCGAGTTCAACAGGCAAGCAACCGGCATGGACCAGAACCTCTATGAGAGGGTCTTCACGACCAGGCTGCTTCTCGATGCGAATGTCCCGAACCGTGTTGCGGGCGCCATTAGCTTCAGCGTACGGGAGAACAAAGTATATGTCGTCAAAGCAAACGCTACCCTCAATGGGGCCGGCGGTGCTGTCAACATATTCAGGCCAAGGTCAGTCGGCGAGGGCATGGGCCGCGCATGGTTCCCGGTATGGAACTCCGGTTCCGGTTATGCGATGGGTATCCAGGCCGGCGCTGAGCTAACCCTTATGGAGAACCGTTTCGTCCCGATGCGGTTTAAAGATGGTTATGGCCCGGTCGGCGCGTGGTTCCTCTTCTTCAAAGCCACCGCGACAAACTCGCTTGGCGAAGATTATTGCGTGAAGTATGCTGATAAGCTCAAAGAGCTTTATGCACCATATGATAGCCCAATGACGACCAACCTCCGTAACTGTGCCGCTATGTGGGACATGCAGGCTGGTAACGGCCCGATCATGATGCACACCGACAAAGCTCTCCAAGAGATGGCTAAGACGATGGATGCCAAGAAGCTTAAGCACCTCGAAGCCGAGGCGTGGGAAGACTTCCTTGACATGACCATCCCGCAGGCCGGTCTATGGGCTGCAAACAACATCGAGCCGGACAAAGTACCGTCAGAGCTTATGCCTTCCGAGCCGTATTTGCTCGGTTCGCACGCCGGTTGCGCCGGTTTCTGGTGCAGCGGTCCCGGCGATATCCCGGGCGCTCCGGCCGAATGGTCATGGGGCTACAACAGGATGTCAACTGTAGACGGCCTCTTCATGGCCGGCGATGTCGTCGGCGCGTCAGGCCACAAGTTCTCGTCGGGTTCTCACGCTGAAGGTCGTATCGCCGCGAAATCGATGGTTTCTTGGTGCCTCGACCATGCCGACTACAAACCGGCTATCAAAGAGAGCGTCGATGACCTCGTAGCCGAGATTTATCTGCCGATGGAACTCTACGGCAAGTACAAACCATACACGACATCACCGGATAGCGTCGATGTCAACCCGAACTACATTAAGCCGAGGATGCTGCAGTTCAGGCTTATGAAAATCATGGATGAGTATGTGGGCGGCGTTTCAACCTGGTATGTAACCAGTAAGACCATGCTCGATGAAGGCCTCAAGAGGCTTGCCCTTCTCAAGGAAGATTCTTCGAGAATGGCCGCAAAAGACCTCCATGAGCTGCTTCGCTGCTGGGAGAACTATCACCGGATTTGGGCTGCTGAGGCTCACGCTCGTCACATTATGTTCAGGGAAGAGACAAGGTACCCGGGCTACTACTTCCGGGGCGATTTCCCGAAGATCAACGATGCAGAGTGGAAATGCTTCAACAACTCGAAGTTCGACCCGAACACAGGCGATTGGGTAAACTTCAAGAAAGACTACGTCAAGTTGGTTGACTAGTAGATGAAATCCATCTCCAGGCGCCCTTGCGGCGCCTGGAGAGTTTTCTCTTTCTGCGCCTTTATCTCGAATTAAAAATATATTTTCAATCGTTCGGTTATAGAGCAGTACCAACGAATAATAGAGACTATCATAATGCGTATTACTTGCGGTCGCGTTCTGCGATTCAAAATTATCAGTTGAGCCGAGGTCATCCCTCAAGCTTTAAATTTTGAAAGCCGCGTTTTTAGTGTATAATTTGCATAACCAAGGGTAGCCCTGCATGGAAGCGGGCGCCATAGCACTCTCTTAAAATCCTCGAAGGTTCTGGCCTGGCGGTGAAGCCGGGGCAGACTTCACATAGATTGTGTATTGTGACGATTAGATACTGGTTGTTGTGATACTTACCTTGAGAAAAATCACAACCGGGAGGAACGAAAATGTCAGAAGAAAAAAACTTAGGAAGCATTCTAGTTGTTGGAGGGGGAATAAGTGGCCTGACGACCGCCATCGAAGCTGCCGAGGTAGGATACGACGTATACCTGGTTGAAAAGAACCCATATTTGGGCGGCAGAGTCGCTCAGCTCAACAAATATTTCCCAAAACTATGTCCGCCGGCGTGCGGCCTTGAGATCAACTTCCAAAGAATCAGGAAGAACCCCAAGGTGAAATATCTGACCATGGCTGAGGTCGAGAGTATTTCGGGTCAGCCCGGCGATTACGATGTGACCGTTAAGGTCAAAGCGCGCAAGGTGAACGAAAATTGCACGGCGTGTAACGCTTGTATCGAGGCTTGTCCGGTCGACAGACTTAACGATTTCAACTTCGGTATGGACTCGACGAAGGCGGTTTACTTGCCGCATCAAATGGCATTTCCGATGAGATACGTCATCGATGAAAAAGCCTGCAAAGGGTCTTCGTGCGCGAAGTGCGTCGAGGCTTGCAAGTACGATGCCATCGATTTGGAGATGGAGGCCGATACCGTTAACTTCAAAGTAGGCTCGGTGGTATGGGCGACGGGTTGGCAGCCGTACGAGGCATCGCAGATAGACACCCTGGGCTACGGAAAGGTGCCGAACGTCGTTACCAATATGATGATGGAGAGGCTGGCGGCGGGCAACGGTCCGACCGGCGGTCAAATCCAAAGGCCATCGGACGGGAAAGTCCCGGAGACCATCGCGTTCGTACAGTGCGCGGGCTCAAGAGATGAGAATCATCTGGCATATTGCTCGTATGTTTGCTGCATGGCCTCGCTAAAGCAGGCGACATATATACTAGAGCAGAATCCCGAAGCCAAAGTTTACATATACTACATCGACCTCCGGACTCCCGGCAGGTACGAGAAGTTCTTGAAGACTATCGAGGCCAACGAGAACGTGGTCATGATAAAAGGAAAAGTCGCCAACATCACCGCAGACCCGGAATCGGGCGACCCGGTGGTCGTGGCGGAAGATATACTCGGCGGCGGCCTGGTAAGGCAGAAAGTCGATATGGTAGTACTAGCGACCGGTATGCAGCCTTCAACCGCCGAGAAGAAGGCGCCACTTGATTTCAAATATGACGAGCATGGGCTAATCCTAGAAGATCCACAGGCAGTCGGGGTTTACGCTACTGGGTGTGCCAAAAATCCGGTAGATGTTACCTCGGGCGTAAAGGATGCTACCGGAGCAGCATTGAAGGCCATTCAAACTATGGTGAGGAGGTAGCGCTGTGGAGAAGAAACTAGGAATATACATCTGCACAGGCTGTAGTATAGGGGACGCTCTCGATATTGAGAAACTGACGGCTCTTGCGGGAACGCAGGGTGCCGCTGTGGTCAAGACACATGAGTTTCTTTGCGGGGACGAAGGTGCCAAGGTAATAGAGAACGACATTTCGGGAGAGGGCATAAACACGGTCGTCATTGCGGCCTGTTCGCAACGGGTCAACTTCGATGTCTTCAACTTCCCCGACACAATAATCGAGCGAGTCAACTTGCGCGAGCATGTCGTGTGGTCGCATACGCCAAACGACGAAGATACCCAGATGCTCGCCGAGGACTACCTGAGAATGGGAGTAGCCAAGGCGAAAAGGATGGAGCTTCCCGAGCCGCATATCGAAGAGGATATCTCGAGGACAGTGTTGGTCATTGGCGGCGGTATCTCAGGCCTGACAGCCGCGCTAGAGGTTGCAAAGACCGGCTACGACGCGGTCTTGGTCGAGAAGGAAGCCGAGCTCGGCGGTTTTATGAACAAGATGCATAAAGTCGTCCCGAGAAGGTATCCGTTCGCGAAGCTCGAAGACCCGAGTATTGGCGCGGTTATAAGCGAGGTCACAAGTGACCCCAATATCAAAGTCTACACCTCTTCGCAGGTGGAGAAAGTGGCTGGGCAGCCTGGTAAGTTCGTAGTCACAATCGCTTCGCCGCAAGGCGCGGTCGAGACGGTGGCCGGCGCGGTCATCATGGCGAGCGGCTGGAAGCCGTATGATGCGAACAAGCTCGACAACTATGGCTTCGGTCAGTTCCCGAACGTTATAACGAACGTGATGATGGAAGAGATGGCCAAGAACGGCCCGATAACTCGCCCGTCGGATGGCGCACCTGCTAAAAGCGTAGCCTTCATACAGTGCGCCGGACAAAGGGACGAAGAGCACCTTCCTTATTGCTCATCGGTATGTTGCTTAGGTTCGTTGAAGCAAGCGACGTATGTCCGCGAGAAAGATGCGAACGCGAAAGCTTACATATTTTATAAAGACATGAGGACACCCGGTCAATACGAGCTTTTCTATAAGAGCGCCCAAGACGACGAGGGTATCTTCTTGACAAAGGGTAATGTCACCAGCGTAGGCGAGGGCGATGGCAACAACCTCCTCGTCGAAGTCGAAGACACCTTGCTCGGCGAGCCGGTCAAAGTCAGCGTCGACTTGCTCGTGCTTGCGACCGGTATGGTTCCGACGACGGTCGATGACCCGGTTCTGAACTTGGCTTATAGGCAAGGCCCGGGACTTCCCGACCTCGAACTATATAACGGGTTCGCCGATTCTAACTTTATCTGTTTCCCATATGAGAGCAGAAGAACGGGTATCTTCCCGACAGGTGCGGTCAAGATGCCGCTGAGCGGAGCCGAGAGCATAGAAGATGCGACCGGCGCGGCGCTCAAGGCCATCCAGGTTATCGAGGCGGTGTCCGTCGGTAAAGCGGTTCATCCAAGGTCCGGCGACTCGACTTATCCGGATTTCTTCCTCCAAAGATGTACACAGTGTAAACGTTGTACGGAGGAGTGCCCGTTCGGCACGCTCGATGAGGACGAGAAGGGCACACCGCTACCGAATCCGAACCGTTGTAGAAGGTGCGGTATCTGCCTTGGCGCGTGTCCGGAGAGAATCATCAACTTCAAGAACTACAGTATCGATATCTTAGCCTCGGCTATTAAGGCTATCGATGTTCCTGAAGAAGAAGAAAACAAGCCGCGAGTAATAGCGTTTGTCTGCGAAAACGACGCGCTTCCGGCCTTCGATATGGCTGGTATCAACCGTCTGCAGTACAATCCAAACGTCAGGATGATACCGGTACGCTGCTTGGGTGCTGTGAACACGGTCTG
>MELI01000098.1:9491-13092 GCA_001767575.1 Candidatus Aquicultor primus
GCATCATGATGATTGGATGCAAATACGGCGATGACTACCAGTGCCACTTCGCGAAAGGTAGCGAGCTTGCCAATTATAGGATGGAGAAAGTCCAGGAGACGCTCAACAGGCTGGTGCTGGAATCTGACAGAGTCAAGATACTACAGCTTGCCATAGACGACTACGATAAGCTCCCGAGCATTATCGATGAGTATATGGAACAACTTGATGGGTTTGGACCCAATCCCTACAAGGGCTTTTAGGGGGTATGAAGATGTCGGAACACCATATTGTCGAACCTGATTTGAAATTCATAAAGGACATGAAGAGGGCCGGCGGCGATTCTATGAAGAAGTGCTTCCAGTGTGCAACATGCTCTGTTGTATGCAATCTGACGCCCGACGATAGTCCTTTCCCGAGAAAAGAGATGATTTGGGCGCAATGGGGCCAGAAAGACAGGCTCTTGAGCGACCCGGATGTGTGGCTTTGCCACCAATGCAACGATTGCTCGGAGAAATGCCCCAGGGGTGCGAGACCGGGCGATGTCTTGGGCGCGGTAAGGAACATGTCATTTCAGCATTTCGCATTCCCGAGATTTATGGGTACATGGTTGAGCAGGCCCGCATATCTGCCGCTGGTACTAGGCATACCATTTGCGCTTCTCTGGATTCTTATAGGCATGTACGGAAATTGGACGGTACCCGAAGGCGAACTGAAGTATTCGAACTTCTTGTCCGTCGCTGCTATTGAGGGTATCTATATAACCTTGTTTTTCTTGGCAGTTATAGCTCTGGCCGTCGGTGTCAACAGGTTCTGGAAGTCCATGGTGCACTACCATGGAGAGAAAGGCTTGATGGGAGCGCCCGTGCCTAATCTGCTAAGCGTTCTGCCCGGGATACTTGCGCACGGAAGATTCAAAGAATGCGGTGAGAACAAAGATAGATACTGGGGTCACCTCGGTATATTCTATGGATTCCTTGGCGCGGCAACAACGACAGGCATATTTACAGTCGTTTATTACTATGGCTTGGGTATACACTCACCATATCCGATGAGTAATCCTGTCAAAATGCTAGGTAACATAAGCGCGTTGGCGCTTCTAGTAGGTGCGTTGATAGTCACCTTCAAGAGGTTTTCGGGAGATGACAAAAAGAGCAGCTACTATGATTGGTCGCTTATTGTGCTGGTATTCGGGCTAGGTTTAACGGGATGGGCAAGTCAGTTTATCAGATTAGCCGACATGAGAAGTATAGCGTACCCGAATTATTTCCTCCACTTGCTCTTTGTTTTCTATTTCTTCGCGTACCTTCCTTACTCAAAGATGGCGCACCTCGCATACAGGACCGTAGGCATGGTGTTTGCGCGCCAAGCCCAGCGGGACCTCGTGGCGAAAGAGGACATAGCGTAGATTGGTTGTATAGCGACGCGATTTGTTGCGTAGAATAGAATAAAGCACTCTGAAGGCGGGCGATATGCCCGCCTTCGTTCGTTGTCGGGCCTCTGTATTCAGCACACCGCCTGCTATGTGAGACCATCCGCTAGGATATCGATATAATTCTTGAGCAAATCGCCTAGCTGTTTCCTTTTAAGAATCGCTCAGCTCTTTTGCTCGCTTACGCTCTGAGATATCTTCGACCACGGCGATATAGTAGAGCGGCTTACCGGCTTCATCTCTGACCATGGACGCACTCAAATTAACCCACACGATAGAGCCGTCTTTCTTGATATAGCGCTTTTCCATAGAGTAGGTGCTGATCTTTCCTTCAAGTAGCGCTCGCGCTTGCCTAAGGTCGTTCTCTAGGTCATCGGGATGAGTAATATCCTCAAAACTAAGCTGGCTGAGCTCATCTTTTGAGTAGCCTACAATGTCGCAATATATTGTGTTCAGCCTGATGAATCTGCCGTTGAGGTCGACATGGGCGATGCCTACGGCAGCAAGCTCGAAGGTTGCCCTGAACCGCTCCTCGCTCTCTTTTAGCTCCTGTTCGGCTCGTTTTCGATTGGTGATGTCGGTGGCGATGCCGCAGAGCGCATAGATATCCCCGTCAACGTTCCTCAAGGGGAACTTCAACGTGATATAGGTGTGGACGCCGTCTTCAAGCGGGGCGGTCTCCTCGAACTCCAATAATTGCCCATTTTCGAAAATCTCCCGGTCATGCGCAGTGAATTTCTCCGCGACATCATGCTTAAACAGCTCAAAATCGGTTTTGCCGAGGAGCTTTTCTTTGTCTATATTAAAGACCCTCTCAAACTGATGGTTTACCAGGACGAAACGCCCCTTTATATCTTTGACGAAGATAATCGATGACGTACTGTAGATAATGCCCTGGAGCAGCTGCTGGTGTTCCTGCAATTCTTGAGTTATGCGTTTTTGTTCGCTTATGTCTGAAAAAAAGACGGATAGGCCATTTTTGTATGGATATGCATCAACCTTTACCCAAATCTCCAGCGGCTGATAGTATTCCTCGAAGGAGACCGGAATATTTTCCTTCTTTGCTCGCTCGTACTCTCTATAAAAAATCGAGTCGCGTGCTTCGGGGAACTCATCCCATATGTTGCGGAAGAGAAGGTTCTCCCTCTTTCTACGAAGGAGCTTTTCAGCTCTCTTGTTGAGGTATGTAAAGCGCCAGCAGTTATCGAGCGCGAAGAATGCGTCGGTGATGCTGTTGAGGATATCGATGACTTGCTTACGCGATTCCCGGACATCATCCGCGCGCTGTTTGCGCCGCGTGATATCCTGAAAGATTCCTACCGCACCGATGTTGATGCCATCCGCATCTTTTATGGGAGCTGTGTTCATCAGGAGCTCGCGTCGCGCGCCATCGGCCCACACCAGGGCGAGCTCGATATTTGCGCTCGCTTCCCCCTTGAGCGCCGAACGTTTTAACGGGAGGTCTTCGGGACTATATGGTTCATTGCTCGAATCCACAACCTTCAAGCCGAAAAGGTCCCTTGCAGCTTTCTGACCTGAGACAGGGTGAGTATGAAGTTCATCCGCGACCCTGTTTGTCAGAACGACATCGCCTCTGCTATCGGCTACGACCATACCTTCCGGCGCACTATCGATTATAGCCCTAAGCATGGCTATATCGTTCTCGAAATCGACGAATTCTTCTTCACGTTTGTTGCTATTCAAGGTAGGCTCCCGGGATAAGATTTCTTATATGATTTAATACCCAAAAAGGGGATAGGTCGAACCCTCTGGAATGCACGTATAAGCCTACTTTACTCATCTGCGTGCCCAGAAAAGGGTTCCGATTAAACACCTAAACCGTGAGTATGCTTATATGCTTAAGCGAGTCCACCCTATTTAATGGCCATAGAAGATATTTTTGATTGCCTTAATACCCAAAGAGTGCAAGGTTGCACCGGCTAGGATAAGCGTTTGCCTATATATTATTGTTGTGGTTGCGGGTAATCGATAAGATCGCTATGTCATCTGAGAGATTGCCCCGGCAATAGCTGATTACATCGTCATAGATCAAATGCGGGACTTCTTGCGCGGTTACCAGCCCAAGCCTTTGAGCGCACGCGATCAACCGTTCTTCGCCAAAGAAGCCCCCTTCATTACGCGCTTCTGTCACACCGTCCGTGTAAAGAATAAAGATATCGCCTTTCTCTA
>MELI01000098.1:13125-16362 GCA_001767575.1 Candidatus Aquicultor primus
TAAGCAGGTCGACCGAGCCTGAACGGCGCTTGATGATAGTCGGGGGATGACCGGCAGAGCAATACGATAGAGAGCCGGTTTCGGTGTCGAGAATACCAAAAAACACGGTGACGAATATTTGAGCCGGTGTTGTCTTGACAAGAAGGTCGTTAGCTTTCGAGATTATCATGGCGGGAGTGCTGTTCTCGTATGCGTGAGCCTTTATGGTGTTCTTAACGATAGAGGTGAGCGCGGCCGCCTCGACGCCCTTTCCGGAGACATCCCCGATAAATATGCCTATTTTGGCGTGATCGACCTCAAAGATATCGTAGAAATCGCCGCCCACCCTAGCTTCGACGGTTGCCGAGCGATAGAGATGGCCGAACTCGATTCCATGCACCTGGTCGGGCATAATCAATATGGCTTCCTGAAGCGTGTTTGCAATACTGCGCTCGGCCTCATACAATCTCGCATTTTCAACCGTCTGGCCGATAATATAGGCTATTGAGCGGCATAACTTGATTTCGTTTTCAGTAAAATCTCGCTTTCCCTCAAACGCCATAGAGAACGTGCCGATGACTTTGTCGCGATATTCGATAGGAACGACCATATAACGGGCGTTCTCCATACCCGTGTTCTTGAGTTCTTTAAGCCTTTCTGGCGTTATCATGTCATCTTTGTGTGTCTGTAACGCCCTTGTCTTCATCGCCCTGATGGTCAACAAATCACTCGCGGTGGCTGGAATCTCTCTGAGCGCGCTAGCTCTGCGTTGAGAATAGACTTGCGTCGAAAGAACCCTAAACGTGTGTCGCTCTTCGTCGAATATTTTGATGTCACCGTTGATTATTTTCATGTGCCGCCTGACGGCCCTTAAGATATTGCTCGCGACTTTGTGGATGTTCGGGTCGGTCGTTGCCGTGGTCGCTATATCTTGGAGCAGGATCGTTCTCTGTAGCTCCTCCTCGGTCTGCGTGTGAAGGTTCGCGTTCTCGATTGCGATAGCCGCATGGGCGGCGATACCTTCGGTAAGTTCGATATCGCGCGCCGTGAATGGCTTATCCTTCCAAAGTTCGTCTATCCCGAAACCGCCTATGACCTCACCCCGGACAATGAGCGGCACGATAAGAACAAGCCGTATGCCACATTCTAAAGCGACCTTTTTAGTCGCTGCCGGCATGTCCTGCGCTTCATAGTCGACTATTACCGGCTTTTTTGTCTTAAACGTATCCCAAAATTGCGGGGATATGTCATTCACCCGGTACCTGTTTCCAACGTCAAACGCCGGTTTGCCCCATGCGACCTTGATCTCTAGTTCGCCGGTCTCTTTATTGAAAAGGCCTATATGTATTAGACTTCGAGCGGTAGCTTCCATGATGATATCGGCGAGCGCTTCGAGGACCGCCTGAATATCCAACGAAGAGGAGAGGATGTGTGCCGCTCTGAGCAAAAGGTTAGACATTTCGAGCTCATGTCCGGCCCTCTGCTTCGCCTTCTTTAGCGCGGTGATATCGGTTAATGTCGCAACCACGCCCAGGAGCGCACCCCTTTTACTGAAATACGGAGCGGCGCTAACTGTGACAAGCACTCGCGTCCCGTCCTGGCGCAGGAGTCCTTGCTCGATACCGTAGACAGGTTGTCTCTCCCGCAGCACACGGGCGAATGGCATTTCTTCTTCGGGGAATGGTTCTCCATCTTCAGTGGTAAAGCTCCACGCTGCCGTTCTATAGGTCCGGGCCGTGACCTCGTCGCGGGCGAGGCCAAGAATTCGCTCGGCCGCCGGATTTGCGTATAAGATCTGGCCCCTCGCATCTATTACGACTACACCCTCGGTGATGGTCTCAACGACTTTCTCCAGGTGCGTTCTCCAGACAGCTTCTGTCAAGTTATGCTCCTTAAAGACAAGGGATAGTTAGGTCGGTTACTATATATCCATTTTAATAAAGTCCAAACCAGTAATATCATATATTCGTAGATTATTATAAAGGAGCACATGCGCGTCTCGCACGCGTTAGCAAACAGTAGCTCAGAGCAGCCCTGTTGCTCAAAAATACTGTTGCACATGAGAGAGAAGGACGATCGGTTGTGCGCGCTAAAAAGACAGGCTTAAACATAGTATTAAACCCTATTGTTTAGCGCAGAATGAGAGATTCTTTTTATGCAGGCGATAATGACATCATCGGGGAGGGTCTCGTTTTCATTGCCGGTGTCCATTGCCGGTGTCTTGTCCATTGCCGGTGTCAGGCACTAGGCATGCCTACTACCAGCGCATATAAGTAGTGTATAAACAGAAAGTGTGAAGTTGTGAAAGTGAAGGATGTTTTAGGATGCGAAAATAGCTAGCCAAAGAGGAGTTCCGCCCCTCAATGTTGTAATTATGCATTAATACAAAAATGGAGGGGCGTATATGGGCAGACCGCCACGAATTGATATCGCAGGTCTTATTTATCATGTGACGGCTCGCGGTAACTACCGTCAAAATATTTTCCGCTCAGAGGCTGACAAAGAGCACTATATATGGTTGTTGGCACACTATCAACAGGAGTATGGCGTCAGGCTCTTTGCCTTTGTGCTGATGGACAACCATGTGCATCTTTTGCTGGAGCGCCCGCAGAGCACGAGCCTGGGTGAGATCGTCAAAACACTACACGGGCGGTTCTCAAAACAAATAAACCGGGAGCGAAGGCAAGTAGGTCACCTGTTTCAGGGAAGATTTTATTCGCTCATTGTCGAGGAAGACGCATACCTGCTTGAGCTTACACGCTACATCCACTTAAACCCGGTTAGGGCTGGCATGGTTGAAAGCCCTGATCAATATAGATGGGGAAGCGCGCGAACCTACCTCGGCCTGGATTATTACCCGTTTATTGATCGTACATACCTTGCTTTGTTTGGCCAGCGTCCCCAAACAAGATATGAAAAATACAAGGCATTTCTCGCCGAGGGCATGATACAAAAGACAAATCCCATGCAGAATATACAAGAAGGGCGCTTTCTTGCATCACTTGAGTTTATCAAACAGGTAAAGCAAGCTTGGGAGGCGTCGCTGTAGGCTATGTGGCACGAAATTGTGTGAAGAATTTATGAAATATGTTTTCACAAACGCACACTTTAATATAAGAGAGCAGCTATTAGCGCTGGTATAACGACTGCGCTGTGTCTGACACGCTGATGTGACACGCTGATGGACACGCTGATGCGCTGATTAACACCGACACGCTGATTAACACCTAGCCATGACTATGTTTAAGCGAGCTTTGT
>MELI01000098.1:16430-16777 GCA_001767575.1 Candidatus Aquicultor primus
TTTCTTATTATTCTGTTTGTCGCGCTGGCCGGCGGCTGTCTGATTGGCGTTGGCATGATATAAGGGGAGTGGCGCAACATCGCAAAGCGCGTATCAAAGCCAGGTTGAAATATGGAAGGAGCGGCGACCATGATAAGGAAGTGTACTGAGCGGGACTTCGAGGTCATTCATTCTATCATCAATGAGGCGGCGCAGGTGTATGAGGGCGTTATACCGGAAGATAGATTCAAAGCGCCGTATATGTCGAGGGAAGAGCTTCGACACGAAATCGATGAGGGCGTCTCGTTCTGGGGCCTTGAAGAGAATGGTGAGCTTGCAGGCGTTATGGGTATCCAGCCTGTGCGGGA